>MICC01000073.1:77230-89105 GCA_001829715.1 Sulfurimonas sp. RIFOXYB12_FULL_35_9 | reverse complement strand
CTTTGCACACAATTTCTATTTGAAATAAAACGATTTGACGTAACACCAAAATCAATAGAATCTCTCTTTATAGGCGGCGGAACGCCATCCACCGTTTCTCCTAAACTTTATGAAAAACTTTTCTACATGCTAGACCCTTATCTGGCAGAAAATATTGAAGTAACAAGCGAAGCAAACCCAAACAGTGCAACTTTAGAGTGGCTTGAGGGTATGTTTGCACTTGGAGTAAACCGCATAAGTTTTGGCGTTCAGAGCTTTAACAAAGAAAAACTAAGGCTTTTAAACCGTGCTCACAACGCTTCTCAGGCAGAAGAGGCAATCTTAAATGCACAAAAAATCGGATATAAAAATATCTCACTTGATCTTATATATGCAACACTTGGCGATACAAAAGAGCTTTTGGAAAATGATCTTCTCATGGCATTCTCTCTTCCCATAAACCACTTAAGCGCTTATGCACTGACCATCGAAGAGGGCACACCGTTTGAATCAAAACCATACATGTCAAAAGAGAGACTAAGTCTCACGTCATGGCTATTTAAAAAGATAAAAAAATTTGGTTTTACCCAATATGAAATCAGCAACTTCGGATATTACAGAAGCAGCCATAATATTGGATATTGGGAGTATAAAGATTATATAGGGCTTGGAAGCGGAGCTGTCGGCAAACTTGGCTTAGAGAGATACTACCCGACTTCAAGCGTTGAAGCATATATAGAAAATCCGCTTGACATAAGAGTAGAAAAATTGACACAAGAAGATAAAAAGATGGAGCAGATATTTTTAGGGCTTCGCTCATGTGTCGGAGTGTCTAAAAATATTTTAGATAAAAATGAGCTACAAAAAGCCACTCTTTTGGTTGATGAAAAAAAACTTATATTTCAAAATGATACTTTTTATAACAATGACTACCTCTTAGCAGATGAGATTGCACTCTTTATATCGTAATTTAATTATTCTTTAGATAGAATCGTGCCCTATTATAATTTAAGGATTTTTTATGTTTGGTATGGATTTGGGCGAATTACTCGTCATTGCTATTATCGCTGTTTTATTTCTTGGTCCGGATAAACTGCCGGGTGCAATGGTGGAGATAGCTAAATTTTTTAAAAATACTAAAAATGTTATTAATTCAGTAAAAGATAGTTTTGAAGAAGAGCTAAACGTAAAAAGCATGAAAGATGAAGCTTTGGCATACAAGCAAGAGCTTTTAACTGCAACAGACAAAGTAAAGAGTGCAACGGACATCAAGCAGATGGCAGCAAAACTCACAACTCTTGAAGATGACTTTTTTATGGGTGACGACTTAAATAAAGCTCAGAATAAAGTGGCTTCAAACACTCCGCAAGAGGTTACTCTCAAAAAAAGCGATGCTCTGCAGCCGACAAATAAAGTAGAAGAAGATAAGAAAAATGTTTGATGAGATAAAACCCCATTTAATTGAACTAAGAAAAAGGTTGGCAATATCTGTTGGCACTCTAATCGTAATGTTTTTTGTTATGTTTTCTTACTATCAACCAATTTTAACTTGGCTGGTAGCGCCTCTCAATGACGCTCTCATATCAGTCGGAAAAACATCAGTAAATGCCGCAGATGGCATGGTTACTACAACACAGGTCGGAGGAACATTTTTCGTTGCCCTTAAAGTATCATTTTTTGCAGCAATTTTAGGTTCTCTACCGGTAATTTTAGCTCAAATATGGGCGTTTGTTGCTCCCGCACTCTATGCAAACGAGAAAAAACTTGTAGTACCGTTCATACTGGGCGGAACGTCCATGTTTGGAGTAGGAGTTCTTTTTGCCTACTATATCGTCACTCCTCTTGGATTTGACTTTCTTATCGCATTTGGTAGTTTTCAATTTACGCCGCTTATCAACATAGAAGATTATGTAGGATTCTTTACAAAGATAATGTTCGGTTTTGGAATCGCTTTTGAACTTCCTATTTTTGCATATACCTTGGCTATTTTAGGTATGATAAACGATAGAAATATGATAGAGTTTTTCAGATATGCCGTTGTAATTATTTTTATAGTAGCGGCGCTTCTTACCCCGCCTGACGTTCTTACACAGCTTTTGATGGCAGCTCCTCTTACTTTTCTATACGGCGTATCTATTTTAATCGTTAGAGTAGTAAATCCTGCGCCTCCACTTGAAGAAGAAGTGGATGAAGATGAAGACGAGGATGAGACTAGCGACGATACAAAAAAATTAGAGAGATAATGTGAGTAGCAAAGAGCTGCTCACATCCAGCTATGATTTTTCCCTTCCAAAAGAGCTCATAGCAACCCACCCCGCAAATCCCAGAGACAGTGCAAAACTGCTAGTATACATCAGAGCTACGGACACCGTTTCTCATGTTCACTTTTGGGATTTTGAAAAGTTTATCCCAGAAGGATCTGCACTTATATTTAACAACACAAAAGTTATAAAAGCAAGGCTTTTTGGGAAAAAAGAGAGCGGCGGCGGAGTAGAACTTTTAATAAACAGAGCCATTAATGCCCACGATGTAAATGTATATATAAGAGGCAAAGTAAAAATCAGCACAAAGATTTTCTTTGATGAAAATTTAGAAGCAGAAGTAAAAGAGCTGTATGAAGATGGAAGCAGAGTCGTAAACTTCTATATGGACAAAAAGATTTTACGCTTTGAAGAACTGCTCCAGATAATAGACAAGATTGGGCATGTACCGCTTCCGCCATATATCCAAAGAGAAGATAACAAAGAGGATGAGAGTGAATACCAGAGCGTATTTGCCAAAGAAGAAGGTGCAGTCGCAGCGCCTACCGCATCACTCCACTTTACAAAAGAACAACATGAGAGAGTCTGCTCAAAATTTTCTCATGCATATGTGACTCTACATGTAGGAAGCGGCACATTTAAGCCCGTTGAGTGCGACACTATTTTAGATCATCCCATGCACTCGGAATACTATGACATCTCCGATAAAGCCAAAGAACTTTTAGATTCAAATATACCGATTTTAAGCGTTGGCACAACCTCTACTAGAACTATAGAATTTTATGCAAGAAATAAAACAAAACAAAAAGGTGAAGCAAATCTATTTTTGCATCCAAACAACAAACCCTTAAGAGTAAATCACATTCTTACAAATTTTCATCTTCCAAAGTCCACTCTTCTCATGTTAGTGGCATCTTTTGTTGGTCTTCAAAAGGCTCAAGAACTCTACAAAATCGCAATTGAAGAAGAGTATAGATTCTACTCTTACGGCGATGCGATGCTTATCATATAACCAAAATTCTGCCGTTTTTTATCTCTATCTTACCGCTAAGCTCAGCTTCAAAAATTCTCTGAGGATATTTAACAAGAGCTTCGTCATAAGTCGGATTAGTAGTGCAAAACGCTATGAAATCATCTTTTATTATCGGTTCTATATTTTGTGATAAAGAAAATTTTGATACAAACTCATCTATGTCGTAGATAACTTTTGCCAAAGAATCTCTTGCAAGTTGATTTGTTCCACTGCTTTCGCTTAGTCGCTGTGGAAGAACATAAATCTCTTTTTTCATTTTAAGTGCAAACTCTACACTTCTCATCGTTCCGCTATCAACATCCGCCTCACCCACTACCAAAACATCTCCAAGAGCGACAACAAGCTCATTTCTCACAACAAAACTCCATGGCGTTGCAGTAAACCCATGCTCAAATTGACTCAGTAAAAGTCCGCTCTTTTGTATCTCATTTAGTAAGTTTTTATTGACTGCCGGATAACGAAGATCTATGCCACACGGCAAAACGGCAATAGTATTTGAACTTCCGGCTCCGCTATGTGCCGTTGCGTCTATTCCCATAGCACCTCCGCTAACAACGCAGATACCGTTTTTTGAGAGGCTTGATGAAAGTTTTTGAATCATCTGGCGAGAATATTGAGTCGGTTTCCTGCTTCCGACTATCGAGATTTTTGTTCTTTTTAAAAGATTTAAATCTCCGTCATAAAAAAGCTCTTTCGGATAGCTTTTCATAGATAACAATTCAGGGATAGTTTCGTAAACTCTGCTCATTTTTAGTAAAGCTTATCCACCAGAACTAATTCTACATCTTTAAAAAGCGGTTTGGACTCTAAAATAGCAGCTATCGTATTTGCATGTGGATGTCCGATTGCTATTGCACTTCCATGTAATTTAGCCACCTCAATTGCTTTTTTAATTTGTGATTTTATATAATTCTTGTCAACTTCATGATCTAAAAATATATCTCTGCTTACATAAGGTTTATGATAGCTTTTCATAGCCATCTGCACCTTTGACTCGCCAATGGTTCTGCTGTCGATAAAATTGATATTTTGCTCATTTAAGACATGTATTAATCTCTTAACGGCTCCCTCATTTGAGGTAAACTTACTGCCTGCATGGTTATTTATATATTTTACTCTGGGAAAAAGCTTCTTTATCTCTGCTATTCTTTGTGAAATTTTCTCTTGGGAGTCATCTGTTTTAAGCGTAAAAGGCTCTTCTCTTTTAAAATTTTTTGCTTCCATAGGTAAATGCACCATATAAAATTTCTCTTTTGCTGCTAAAGTATGAGAATTTGGTCTACGCTCGCTTGGCGGCAAAAATGACATTGTTATAGGCAATTTAAGATCACTTATAGCACTCACATGTGACTTTACGCTAACATCGTCTATGATAATCGCCAACTTTGGTTTAGCACTGCTTTTTACGATTTCACGCTTGGGAGGTGTGGGCAAAACAGCACCCTCTATCTCATGTGAAGCATTTTCATACTCTTTTACTGCTTCTTCTTTTAGTTCTTCTTTTACTTTTTCATCAATAATTTTAGTTTGATTATCTTCTGTTTTTGTTTGATTATTTTCTGTAATCTCTATTTTTTCCAAAGGTTTGCTCTCTTTTTTTAGAACCTCTTTAAGTCTGCTGTTTACATCTTGTTCTGCTTTTTTTGCACTTGATTCTTCTTCAAGTTTTTTAAGCACGGACAATCTTTTTTCCTCTCTTGAGTGCTCTTTTTTTTGTAGCTCTCCTTTTGCTTCATCATATCCAAAATAATATCCGACAATCAACGAGGTTAAAACAACCGCTATAAATGTTAAAGCCAATGCCGTATAAATTAATGTTTTTGATTGCTGTTTAGAACCTGTTTTTCTTCTTCTTTGCATCTACTCTCCATACAAAATAATCTCTAGTATAAATACTTTTTTTGTAAAACTATATCCTAAAAACTTAAAATAGTTATTATTTATTGCACATCGTCATAAGCCAAATACATTGTTTTTTTTAAGTATTATTTTTGTATAATCCCGCGTTCCTTTCTCTTTGTATCGAATTTTTTTCGATATATATACATCCGAAAGGGAAACAAAAGCCTTAAATCATTTAATGATGGGCAAAATACCAAAGGGAGATTATACTCTATGAGAAATTACGAAAACCTAGTAATCGTAAAACCGACATTAACTGCTGAAGAAATTCAAGCAAATATCAGTGCAATCGAAGAAGTTATTACTTCTAACGGCGGCGAAATAGCTGCAAGAGATGCAATGGGGATGAGAAAATTAGCATACCCACTTGGAAAAAATGAGCGTGGTTATTTCCATGTTATCTACTATTCAGTTGCTCCATCTGCAATTAACGAGATTGAAAGACGTTTCCGTATCAACGAGAATCTTCTTCGTTTTGTAACTATCAAATATGATACAAACCGTGAAGTAACGGCTTGGAATCAGTTAGTGCAAAAAGCTCAAAAAAAGGCTACACAACCAGCTGGCGAAGCTAAAGTAGAAGCAGAAGAAGTAGTTATTCCTGCAGCACTTGAAGAAGACGCTGAATAACACGGCAGAGTGATTGGCTAACGCCTAAACATATTAAGGAAGATTCATGTATAACAAAGTTATTTTGGTTGGAAACTTAACTAGAGATATTGAACTTAGATACTCTCAAGGCGGAATGGGTATTGCAAGCACAGGTCTTGCGACAAGCCGCAAATTTACCGTAAACGGTGAAAAAAAAGAGGAAGTCTGTTTTGTAGATATTACATTCTTTGCAAGAAGTGCAGAGATTGCCAACCAATACCTCAGAAAGGGGAGTAAAATCCTCGTAGAAGGTAGACTTAACTTTGATCAATGGGTAGATCAAAATGGGCAAAAACGCTCGAAGCACTCTGTAGTTGTTGAAACAATGCAGATGTTGGATAGCAAAAATGACAACCAAAATGCTAATGACTACAAGCCACAACAGGCTCAAAATCAGCAGCAAGGTTATCAACAACCTAGTTACCAACAACAGCAGCAGCCGCAAAGCTATCAACAGCCAAGCACGCAGCAACAAGCTTACTCTCAAAGTAAGCAGATGCCAAGTAGCAACTCTATCCCTGAGATAGACATTGATGAAGATGAAATTCCGTTTTAGAAAAATAGATAACAAAAGGAAATAACATGGCAGAAAGAAGAAAATACAAAAAAAGATTTTGTAAGTATTGTGAAGCAAAAGTTGATTTTATGGACTATAAAGATGTAGCAGCTCTACGCTTCTCTCTTTCAGAAAGATATAAAATCATGCCTCGTCGTTTAACAGGAAACTGTAAACGTCACCAAGACATGATAGCAACAGTTATCAAAAGAGCTCGTGCAGCAGCACTAGTTCCATATACAGTTACAAGAAAAACAGTTGTAACTGCACCATTTGAAAATTTAAAATAGTTTTCAAAAAAAAGCCTCCTATCAGGGGGGCTTTCTAACTACATATACAGCAAATTCAACAATTTACCAACTTATATGAAGATATTTTAATTTAGGAATATTTTTTGCTATAACTTAAGTAAAAAGTAGTTGCATGCATCATATATTAACTTTTATCTTACTTTCATCCTTTCTATATGCGAAAGCTCCCGATTTCTCGATTATAATAGATGAGCCATTTAACAATGCTCTAGTGGATGTAACGGAGGATTATGACAGAAGCATAAGTGCCGTCGGATACATAAAAAAATATAAGAACAACCAAGCAAAAGAAGAGACTACATATAGAAACGCTTTTGATTATCTGGCATCTGTCTCTAACACTTACGGTTCACAGATACATTTGGTAAAAGTAGACAATCAAGCAGATATAACACTTAGAAAATCAATTGACTTACCAAATTTCAATGAGGCAGTATCTATCGCGAAAACTCCACAAAACGGCTATTTTGTAGGCGGACACACCCTTGATGGCTCACTCTTGATTATAAAAGTCAGCTCCAGCGGTGAAAAAATATTTCATAAAACCTTTGGAACGGCGAACCAAGATAAAATGAGTAAGATGATTCTGCTTCGTGATGGCGGAGTTTTAGCCATAGGCTCATCTACAGCTTCGAGATCTCCAAACGACAATCTATTTGATAGCGGCTTAGGTCTCAGCGATATCTATATGGCAAGATTTACAAGCAACGGCGAGATGCTATGGAGCAAAAAATACGGTACGTTAAGTGATGACATCGGAGTTGATGCTGCAGAAGCGGATGATGGCTCAATTATGCTTCTTGGTCAAACAAATAGCGAAAAATCGAAGAATGCTACTATTTTAAGAATTACACAAAACGGAGATAAAATCTGGCTCAAAGAGTACAAAAATGAGAAAAATACGACTCCGCATAAAATATTAAAGCTAAGAGACGGCTGTTTTGCCTTGTCGCTCTCTCAAGAAGATGATTTAAATAAAGAGCAGGTGAGACTTCTTAAAGTGGATCTGCAAAAAAATATTTTGCTCGACAAGATGGTTCAAACAACTTATGCAACTATTTTAAAAGATATAAAAGAGTATTCGGATGGCAAAATCATAGGCGTCGGAAGCGTTCAAGACAACTATAATACAGATGGAGTCGCTATGCTCTTTGACAGTAAATTTTCCATGCTTACACAAGAACATTACGGCTCCGCTGCACATGATTCCTTTAATGCTCTGAGCATACTCCATAATTCACAAGTCGGAGTTGTAGGAGTTTATACAAACAAAGAGTCCCAAGAGACAAATATGTGGATTGTAAAATTAAACAAAGATCTTACTATGGCAAAAAGAGCGGTAAAAGCAGATACTAAAACAGAAGTAAAATCTGCAAAACCGACAAATTTTTATGCAGATTTACATGCCCTGCTCAAACAAGAGATAGAAGCAAAGAAAATAGAGCTAAAAGAAGATTTATCAATACATCTAATTGACTCAGCACTCTATTTTAAAGTCGGAGAGTATACTCTGACAAATGAGCAGAAAGAGTTTTTACAAAAACTTAGTAACAAACTTTTACCGTTTTTATATAAAAATGGAGAGTTTATAAAAACTCTTGAGATAAGCGGGCACACTTCTAGTGAATGGGGCACAAGCGACTTTTCACAAAGATACTTAAAGAATGAAAAACTATCCATGAATCGCTCATTTTCAACACTTAGCTACATATTTAACAACCATGACGGTACAACTCAAAAATGGCTTGCAGAGGTTATAAAGGGAAGCGGTGTAAATTTTTCAAAAAAAGTAATTTACAATGAAAACGAGGATAAAGAGAGATCAAGAAGGGTAACCTTCAAGATCATTCTTAAGTGATTGTTAATTATCATACCCTTGTGTATTGTCATTATTCGCTTTAAAACTAAGTCTTACTTTATCTTGTTTTAGTTTTTTATAGAGTTTGTGTTTAGCTTTTTGAAGTTCTTCGTCATTAAATAAAAATTCAGTTTTTATCGCCTCATCACTCATGCCGGCACTGTCCATCGCAAAAAGTTTTAACTCTTTTTTTGTAAGTTTTGCTTTTAATGCATTATAGAGAGTTTTATCCTCTTCTATAAGATCAATCTCATTTAGTCTGCAATATTTAGCCAACAACTCTCTAAAACTATTTTCACCGTTATACTGTCTCCAGATACTATTTTTTAGCATTATATCTTCTCCAAAATTTGTGTTAAATCTTTTGTCTCAATCACTATATTTGCCTCTTTTCTTAAAATCTCTCTTGCACAAAAAGCGACTCTTGTTCCAGCATGGGCAAACATTGAGAGGTCGTTTGCTCCGTCTCCACATACTAGCGTTTCATCCTCTGCAACTCCCAACAGACCCTGCAAGCGAATCAACATATCGCCTTTTGAGTAGTTAAACATCATATCTCCGCCGACAAGACCCGTAAGTATCTGGTTTTTATGGTGCAGCACATTTGAGAAATCAGCATCATATCCCAAAATATTTTTCGCATATCCCGTCGCACTTCTAAATCCGCCGCTAAAACAGACCACTTTCATGCCTCTGTTCTTTAACTCGGCAATAGTCTCTTTTGCGCCCTTCATATATGGCAGATTATGGCTAATCTTCTCAACGACGCTATATTCTAAACCCTTTAAAAGCCCTACTCTTTGCTGAAGTGATTCAAAAAAATCAAGTTCACCGCTCATTGCAGCTTCGGTTATTTTACTTACCTCTTCACCAAGTCCTAGTTCTTCTGCAAAAAAATCTATCGTCTCGCCATCCATCAGCGTAGAATCAAAATCAAAAACAGCCAATTTCAACATATATTACTTCCCTATCTGTTATAATTGCGCAATTATACCCATTTAGGATGCTTTTTGTTTGATGAACTCATAAATAAACTAAAAAACGACACATATATAACCCTTGAAACTACGCCTAGTCACTCTCCTGTTTTTTCGCCTATAATTGAGACGATAGCAGAATTAGGGCTAGATAAACTGGTAGATGGTTTTACGACGACCGACAACCCCCTTGCAAAACTGAAATATAACTCTCTCTTTGCGGCAAAGATGCTTCAAGATAGATTTCATAAACCTGTAATCGCCACGATGAGCATGCGAGATAGAAATAAGATTGCACTTCAGTCAGATCTATTAGGAGCAAATGAAGTTGATGTACGTGCCATTTTAGCATTAACTGGAGATCCTGCCACGATATCCGACCAACCCCACACAAAGGGTGTTTTTGAGGCGGATAGCACACTGTTGCTTGATATTATCTCATGTTTTAACAGCGGTATAGATTACGGGGGCAAACCCTTTACATTTAAGCCAAAAGAAATTTACCCTTTTGCGGTTATCAACTCTTATGCAAAAAATCCAAAGACACTTCAAAAAAAGATGCAAAAAAAGATAAAGCATGGAGCAATAGGGATTATTACGCAACCAATCTATGATATCCAAAGTGCAAAACTTCTTCTTGAACTTAAAGAAGCTACAGAGCACAGCAGCTCTGCAGAGCTGATTTTTGGAATTTTTCCAATAACAAAACTCAGAACCGCACAGTTTTTATCGGCACATGTTCCCGGTATAAACGTACCTAACTACTGGATAGAAGCTCTAAGGGTTGCGAATGAAAAGGGAGTAGAAGAGGAGTACAGAGTCGGTTTTGAACTTAGCAAAAAACTATTTGAAGATCTTAAAGCTCTTCATCCAAAAATCCATCTTATGACGGCAAACCAGTTTCAAATAGCAAAAGACATACTCAAATAATTTAAGGAAGAAAAATGATAGATTTAAAACTACTACAAAAAGATTTTCAAGGTGTAAGCGCTAAACTTTCACGCAAAGGCGTCAGCGCTGAGCTTATAGACGATTTAAAGAGAAAAAATGAAGAGTTAAAAGTTGCAAAAGTTGAATATGAGACGCTCCAAGGAGCTCAAAATACTATGAGCAAAGAGTTTGGCATATATAAAAAAGAGGGCAGAGACGTAAATGAGCTTAAATCGAAAGTTGATGCAAATAAGATAAACATAGCTGTTGCACTTGACGTTCAAAGAGAAAAAGAGAATGCTCTTGAATCTCTTGCAATGTCTATCCCGAATATTCCAGATGATGATGTCCCAAGCGGTGCGGATGAAAATGAAAATATTGAGATTAGAAAAGTTTTAACACCTAGAGAGTTTAGCTTTACCCCGAAAGAACATTGGGAATTGGCTGAGAAAAATGGATGGATAGATTTTGAACGCGGTGTAAAGCTTGCAACTAGCCGTTTTAGCGTTGCTTTTGGCATGGGTGCAAAACTAGAACGTGCACTGATAAACTTTATGCTCAATTTTAACTCCAAAAGAGGTTTTGAGGAAGTAAGCGTTCCGGCAATCGTAAACAGAGCAGCGTTAGAGGGAACAGGACAGCTTCCGAAATTTGAAGATGACCTCTACAAAATACATGAGCAGGAACTATTTTTAATTCCCACGGCCGAAGTGCCTGTTACAAATCTTTTTCAAGATGAAATTTTATCTCCAAATGAGTTGCCAAAGAAAATGACCGCTTATACTCCATGTTTTAGAAAAGAAGCAGGTGCGGCAGGGCGAGACACAAGAGGGATGATAAGACAGCATCAATTTCACAAAGTAGAACTTGTTGCAATCACAAAACCACAAGATAGTGATAAAATATTTGATGAGATGGTGCAAACTGCCTCAGATCTTCTAAGCGCACTTGAGCTTCCTCACCGTCTTATGACACTTTGCAGTGGAGATTTAGGTTTTGGAGCAGCTAAAACAGTTGACTTGGAAGTTTGGCTGCCTGGACAAAACAGCTACAGAGAGATAAGCTCAGTCTCAAATACTAGAGATTTTCAGGCAAGACGTGCAAAAATCAGATTTAAAGACGGTGATAAAAACTCTTTCGTACATACGCTAAACGGATCTTCACTTGCAGTGGGCAGAACGATGGTGGCAATAATGGAGAATTTTCAGAATGAAGATGGAACGATAACTATTCCAAAGGTGCTTGAGCCTTACATAAACTAAGTTTGTGGTATCTTTTTTGCTTCAACAAAGAAATTATAGCAAGGTGAAAAATGGGTGATGGACAAGAAGAAGAGATTATAATCATTGAGGACAGTGATGCTACAAGCAATACTGCAGCTTCAAGTGAATCTCAAACAGAAGAAAAATCATCTGCA
>MICC01000073.1:22218-77162 GCA_001829715.1 Sulfurimonas sp. RIFOXYB12_FULL_35_9 | reverse complement strand
TTAGCCGTAATTGCCTTTTTTGTAACACAAAAATTGCAAAAAAAACATGCCGAACTCCCAAGCACAGCAGAACAAAAGATAGAGCAGGATATTACAGAGCCTGTAGAGCCAAGCAAAATAGAAAATATGATAGCAAAAGCAGATTATCTCTACTCGACCGGCTCAAAAGATGAAGCTCTCTATCTTTATGAGAAAATTGCACACTACAGCGAAGCTGTTTCAGCCTATAACCTTGGTGTAGCTCAACTAAAAGATGCACAGTATGAGACAGCTTTGGCTTCATTTCAAAAAGCAATACAAAATAATGAAAAAAGATGTGTGAGTGCCATTAATGCCGCTGTGTGCTCTCTTCACTTAAATAATGAAAAGAATTTTAAATACTATATTGATATGGCATACGCTTACCTGCCACAAGAGAGACCCTCTCCTTTGTACTCATACTACTATACCCTTATCAACTATTATAACGGTAACTATCTAGAGGCTCTTAGCTCTCTTAACAACCCAACAACCGACGAGTATATAGAAACGCAGAACTCTCTTAGCTCGAAAATAAATGCTCTATTTGACAACAACGTTGACGCCATAAGAAGCTTGGAAAAAAATGAACTCTCATCAAATGACTTTAGCTTAGGATTGCTTTATGCAAAAGTAGGTGATTTAGCTCAGGCAAAAAAATATTTACAAAGTGCCATCCAGAACAATATAGAGCCTATGAAAGCGCAACTTGCACTCGGATATATAAAATTAAAAACAGGTGAGATTCAAGCTGGGGCAAAAGATATAGAAAATGCTACTGATATATTTGCGGAAAAAGTATATGAACCATACCCAATTCAAGTTAAATTAAAAGATTCTCTATTTAACCAAGATCTGGCTCAAAAAAGGTATAGATCTCTTATAGTCGATAGCAAACTGATAAATTATCAAAAATTATTTTATTTCTCTCCATATAAAATATTTAATGCAAATCAAACAATCAGTTATATAATGAAAGGAACAGCAAATATCTTTATTGATAATGTTGATTCGGCGCAGACGTATTTAAAGCAGGGAACGCTCTCTTCAAGCGTCAATGCAGGAATAGTAACTGCGATAAAAAAAGCTCTCTCATTTAAAATTAGAGAAGCAAATGAAATGCTGCAAAAGCTTGTTGAGATTCAGCCAAAGCACTCTATTTTGCACTATAATTTAGCATTAACTTATGCTCAAATGGGTAACATGGTTGATGCAAATAAACATTTTTTACGCTCATATAATTTAGACGCAAAAAATTATCTCTCCGGAATATATGCGATTATGACTTCCCAACTTATAAATAAAGATAGCGAAAAGTTATCATCTATAATTAAAGATTCCATGATGAGTGAAGAATCTTCTGAAGATATAGACTTATATACGACACTGTTACATCTTAGCGAAGACAATATTTTGGGAACAGTTGATTGGCTTGGAAAAAATTATCAACAAAAACCTCTCTATTTAGCTTTAGATGTTATTGTGGCACTAAAGCAAAATAATGTGGATGCAGCACAAAAATCTGCAAGCAAGCTTATTAAACTCATCCCAAATGAGATACTGCCGCATCTTATGTATATTGATGCATATTTTGGCAAACTAAGCCCAAAAGAGTATGCGAATGAAGTTCTAAACTATCTAAAAATCCAGAACTTTGATTTTAAGGATCTCTATTTTGGCGCATATGTAACAAGATACCTTTATGTTCAGCAAAATTTAATAACCGGAAAACTCTACTTTTTAAGAGAACATGTAAGAAAAATATTAGAATCTACAACAGAGCCTGTACATGAACTCACAAGTACACTTGCATTAGCTTCTCTCTATGAAGGTGCTTATGAGGAGTCATACACTCTCTATAACAATCTTATAGATAACCTAAAAGTACAAGATCCTCAAACACTCTTTTTAGGTGCTGTTGCCTCCACTGCAGCAAATCATCATGAAAATGCAATTGCTCTTTTGGAACTCTCTAAAATGAAAGATGCGAATTTCTTAGAGAGCAGATATGCGCTCGGTCTTCTATATCTGGAGACAAAGAACAACAAAGGAGCAGTAATACAGCTATCTAAAATTAACAAAAATAACTTTAACTCTGAATATTTTAACTTTGATATAAATACCGATAAGCTGATGTATGAAAAAAGTCTCTCTCAAAAGTAAAAGAAACTGCTTTTTTTCTGATATTACGAACTAAATTAGTAAAGCCAATTTAAACGGAAGGGACAAATTGTCCCTCGCAAACCTATATAATGTTTTTCACATACATGTTAATTTTTAAGTTGAGAGAAGAGAGATTTATTTTTCTTTATTTTCGCTAGTAAAGTAGCCTAAAAGCGATTCACATGCGATAAGCTCAGCACCAACAGTAACATTTAATCTAAAGTTATGTGGTAGATAGAGAGTTGTTATCCCATTTATCATAAGCCCATATCTGGCTCCCTGCTGTAAATTTTGTGATTTTACAGCATCAACATCTATTCCTTTAAAACTTTGCTTAAGAAGATGTGTGATTTTTAATTTATTATTTGAGTTTTTATTGCTAAATACAAGCACTGCATTTTCATTAAGAGTTTTTGATAGAGAATTCATATGCGATAACCTTGTACCTCTGTATAAATCAACACAATCTAGTGTTGAAGCAAAAGGAACTCTTAGCAAAGATACGTTTAAATAACTACTGTCAATCTCTACTTTATAGGCATAATCTTCTTCGTTATCCAACTCTTCAATCGAAACAACCGTTCCATCAACAGGACTTACAACGCTATTTTCTTGATATAGCAGATTTTGTCTCTCAGGATTTCTGAAAACAAAAATAAAAAAGAGAGTAGCCAAAAAGGCAAAAAATTGTAAAAAATCTAAATTTAGAAACGTAAAAATAAGCATTAATAAGAGAGAGAGTGCCAGGTAATTCCATCCCTCTTTAGCAATCGGCAGAAGGTTATTTTTCATCTGACTCCCCACTATTTTTTATATTTTCTTCACCATCACTATCTTGAACCATCTTTGCATCGGCTTTTAGTTCCTCTTCGATATCATCAACTACAAGATTTACTTTTGACTCTAAAGAGTTTTCCGTCTCAAAATGTATAATAATGTTTCTAACCTCTTCACCCGTAATATTCTCTTTTTTGTAGAGAAGTTTTACTATCTCTTCAATGGCACCTCTGTACTCTTGAAGTCTTTTTAGAACCTCTTTGTATCTCTCTTGAAGCGATGACTTAACAAAATCATCCATCCCCTCAGCCATTTTATCGCTATATTCTCTAGTAGCTTGCATGCCGCCGCCAAGAAATGAGTGTCTGCTTTTCTCTAGAACCATGAGTCCTGCAACATCACTCATACCATAAGTTTGAACCATTGACTTTATGATGTCCGTTGCACGTTCAAGGTCATTTCCCGCACCCGTTGAAATCTCTCCGATGAAAACCTCTTCGGCAGCACGTCCGCCAAGAAGAACATCTACCTCCGCCCAAAGTTCATGTCTTTGCATCATAAACTTATTCTCTTCTGGAGTATTAAGAGTATAACCCAAAGCTGCTAAGCCGCGAGGAACAATTGAAACTTTTGAAACTTTTTTCGCTCCAATAGTTGTTTCTGCCATCAGTGCATGTCCACTCTCATGATACGCTACTATCTTTTTCTCTTTTGGATTAATTCTGCGAGATTTTTTAGCAAGTCCGGCTAAAGCACGTTCAACTGCTTCATAGAGATCTTTTTGAGTTACTGTTTTTTGGCTTTTTCTGCCTGCTAAAAGTGCTGCTTCATTTACAATATTTGCCAAATCTGCTCCGGCTAGCCCTGCCGTTAAACGCGCAACCTCTTCAAGGTCAACATCAGCATCCATTTTTACGCCCTTAACATGGACTTTTAAAATTTTTATACGACCTTCAAAGTCCGGTTTATCAACCAACACCTGTCTGTCAAATCGTCCTGGGCGCAAAAGTGCCTGATCTAGTATCTCAGGTCTGTTTGTAGCAGCTAAAATAATAATCGGCGTGTCAGTTCCAAATCCGTCCATCTCTGCCAAAAGCTGATTAAGTGTCTGTTCGCGTTCATCGTTTCCACCCATATTTGCACCGGCAGCACGACTTTTCCCTATGGCATCTATCTCATCAATAAAAATTATACTCGGTGCATCTTTTTTTGCTTGTTCAAAAAGATCACGAACACGAGCTGCTCCGACACCGACAAACATCTCGATAAAACTAGAACCGCTTACAGAAAAAAACGGAACATCAGCTTCACCTGCAACAGCCTTAGCCAAAAGTGTTTTTCCCGTTCCGGGACTTCCGACTAACAGAACGCCTTTTGGAATTTTTGCACCAATTTCAACATAACGGGCAGGATATTTTAAAAAGTCAACTATCTCTTGTACTTCTTCTTTTGCTTCTTCAACACCTGCAACATCATCAAACTTTGTTTTTGGCTTCTCCGAGTTAATCATTCTTTTAGAGCCGCCCATACCTAATATGCCGCTGCCCATACTTTTTTGCATTCTTCCTGCAAAAAACATCCATATAGCAATTATAATTAGAAAAGGAAAGAGCCACCCAAACATTTCAGTAAACCAGTTAGTTTCACTAAAACCGCCATATTCTATGCCCTGCTGCTCTAACTCTTGTGTCAATTTAGTATCACCAGGTACGATTCTTGTCGTATAGAGAGTTAAGTTGTCAATTCCATATGCTTTTATATAGCTCTGACCGATTTCAACTTTTTTTACACCTTTCTCTGTTATTAATGATTTTAATTCCGAGTAGCTTATCTGTTTTGCTTTTTTACTTCCTGTTGCGGCAACTTCAGAACCTGGATTTTCTCCAATAAGAGCCTTAAAAAGTAAAATTATAACCACTGAAAAAATTGCAAAAGTTATAAGTGGGTTTTTGTTAAAAAAATTATTATCATTATTGTTCGGCTTCTTATTTTGCATATCTATTTTTTACCTTGTTTTAGTATTAATGTAACCCATTCATCTTGAGTTATTTTCTCTTCAATTTCAAAATCTTGATAAAATTTTAAAACTTTTGATTCATATTTATCTAATATTCCTGATAAAACAAGTATTCCGCCATCTTTTAAGACGCTCTTTAAATCATTTGCTATAAATGTTAAAACATCTGCGACTATATTTGCTACGACGATGTCATATCTATTTTTTGCCAGACTACATGACCCTTCCCATAAATTTTCAAATTTTACACCGTTTAATTCTGCATTTAGCGTACTATTTTCGATACAGACAATATCAGTGTCACATGCATCGACAAAAGCACCCAGCTTAAGTGCACCAACACCAAGTATACCACTTCCGCAGCCTACATCCAAGACTTTATCACCTTTTTTTACGTATCTTGCAATTGCTCTTAGTGATGAAGCTGTTGTCGGATGATGACCGGTACCGAAAGCCAAAGCTGGATCTATAATTATATTTATAAGCTCTTTACTAGGCTCATCCCAAGTCGGATGAATATAAAATTTATCTATTACAAGAGGTTCTATACTATTTTGATACATTTTTACCCAGTCGCTACTTTGGAGTTTTGTCTGCTTGCATTCTATATCTATGTTTTGACCTAAAGCTTTTTGCAATGCTTCCGTAAACTGTTCCAAGCCCCAAACAATAGTGTCAAGTTCATCTTCGCTTCTAATAATAAAGCCCTCATCAGTCTCTTCGAAACCGACAGGAAGGGTGTCTGATAAAAAATCTGAAAAAAGCGAGTGATGAGAGGATACATTAACGACTAATTCGAAATAATATTCTTGCATTAACCTTCAATACCCATAACTGCACCAAGCTTCTCTTTTAAAACTTGCGGTGTAAAAGGTTTCACTATATAGTTATTAACGCCTGCTTTAAGCGCTGTAATAACCTCTGCTTTACCGCCTTCTGTTGTTACCATGATTATTGGCAAATCAATAAAACGAGAATCAGCACGAACTTTTTTAACAAGTTCTAGTCCATTCATTTCAGGCATATTCCAATCCGTAATAAGCATATCTACGTCTGGGTTTGAGTTTAGAACGTTCCACCCCTCCACGCCGTCGCCGCCTTCTAGTATATCTTTATGACCAAGTCTTTGTAGTGTGTTTTTTATAATACGACGCATTGTAGAACTATCATCAACAACAAGTAATTTCAAATGAAATCCTTTTATATAAATATTTGTAAGTTAGTAGCAATAATAATACCTAAATTTTATTTATTTTATGATTAAGCAGAGCTTAACTAAGTATCTTGAACATTTTAGCTAAATCAAGCGTTCCCTCATAGTACGCTTTACCGATAATTACACCATCAACGCTCTTTGTAGCCATCAAAGCTTCTATATCTCTTTCATCCCTGACACCACCGCTTGCAATTGTACTTACACCACTAGCCTTTGCAATCTCTACCGTAAACTCAACATTAACCCCACTTAGAGTCCCGTCTTTGCTTACGTCGGTACAGATAATCGCTTCTACTCCTGCATTTGCAAACTCCTTTGCTAGGTCAGTTGCTCGCATGGAACTCACTTCACCCCATCCCTCAACCGCGACAAACCCGTCAATTGCATCTATTCCGACGGCAATGGGATACTTTTTTGCCATCTCTTTTACAAACTCTGCATTTTTAACGGCGACAGAGCCTAAGATAACTCTATCTATACCTATTTCAAGCATTTTTTTTATAGTCTCTTCATCTCTGATTCCACCACCAAGTTCCAGCTTTACATTACAGTTTTCTCTTATTTTAATAATCTGCTCTAAATTTTTAGGCTCACCCGCAAATGCACCGTTTAAATCAACCAAATGTACCCATGTTGCACCCATCTCTTCAAACTTTTTTACAAGCATCCATGGTTCATCAGAGTAAATCTTTGCGCTATCCATAAGACCTTTTGTAAGTCTTACGGCTTTCCCGTCTTTTAAATCAATAGCAGGGTATAAAGTCATTTTTTCTCCTTAATTTTATTAGTTCGATAAAGGAACGAAGTACCTTTATCTTCGCTTACGCCGCTAAGGCGACTGAAGCTTGGCTCCTCGAGCCAGAGTTTATTATTTTACAAATTTATGAAGTTTTCTAATATTTTAAGCCCATTTTTATGACTTTTTTCAGGATGAGGCTGAATCCCTAAAATATTGTTATGTGCAACGGCAGATGTAAACTCGTATCCATAGTTTGTACGACCTATAATATCTTTTTCATCTGCACAATTTACATGGTATGTATGAACAAAGTAGAGATAGTGCGCTTCATCGAGACCTTTAAAAAGAGGATGCTCTTTTGTGAACATCCTGTTCCATCCCATGTGAGGAACTTTTAGCGGCTCACTAAATTTAGCCGTATCAAAAGCAGTTACATTGCCTTTTATAAGTCCTAATCCTTCATGAACTCCAAACTCTTCGCTGCTCTCAAAAAGCAGTTGCATCCCCAAGCATATACCAAACATATATTTACCGCTGCATGCGAACTCTTTTATCGCATCTACCATGTCTCGTTCTTTTAGATGTTGCATAGCATCGCCGAAAGCACCGACTCCCGGAAGCAGTAACTTATCATAGTTCTTAAATTTTTGCGGATCACTCTCTATAAATGTTTCTTCACCCAAAGAGGCAAATGCGTTTTGAACACTTGCCAAATTTCCCATGTTATAATCAACGATTCCTATCATTCTTCAATCTTTAACTTTGTAAATTTTATATATATAGCCAAAGTTACAAGCAGCATTGAAACACCTGCAACTATATACATGGCATAAATTAATTTCTCAGGATCCGTTATTGCAAACTTAAATACTAACATCAACGCTTCTATTGATAAGGCTATAATAATTGAACCTAAAAACCTAACCATCGTTTTATGTGGACCGGAGATACTATGCTCTTTATTTCTGCCAAATATTTCTTCTTCTATTATTGTTTTGGCAAGATCAAATATGGCGAGGGCAAGTGTTAACAAAATTGTCGCTTCAAATACATCTTTTATCTCAAAATGAACAGGAGTTATCTCATATATAAAAAAACTCTGCATCCCTTTAAAAAATAGCAGTACTGCAACCGCTATCAAAGCGAATGCGAAAGCCATGTATGAATATCTAAAGAGGTTTATAAAAAATTTATCAAAGTTGCTTGAGCGAGATATCAATACAACCTCTTCAAGAGGCATATCAAGACATGCTACATACTTCAATTCGCCATGCTCGTCAAATATAGGCTGAGACGCAGTAACACACAAATCACCCGTAATAAGAGAAGGATACGGATCTGTAATAGTACATCTCTCTTCTCTTACCGCACGATAATAGTATGCTCTGTCCGCTCTTATTTTTCCGGCATCTTCATCAATTCGTTTTGTAGGTGTAAATGTCGGTGAAACTTGCACTCCACGATTATCAAGAAGATATACACCCTCACAATGTTCTAAATCTGCTTTGATTTTTAAAAGACGCGGCATTATCATCTCTACGGATAATGATGGTAGCCTGTTTGGAATATTTTTTGAAAATAGATAGCAAAAATATGCTCTTGCTTTGGTACGACCTTCAGAAAAGTTTTGAATATCGGATATAACCATTTTTTTGCTGACCCTTATAAAATTTTAATGGGCGCAATTATACCAAAGGCATTGTAACAATTTCATAAGTTATTTTTTTATGCCTCTTTCATTTGATATAATCCGTTCTTAAAAAAGCTGGAGTTATTTTAAAGATGGGATTTAAACTTTTTTTACTATTTGAAAAATTTCTAATGATTTTACCAAAAAATGCAAGAAAAGATTTTTTTATTTTTTTGGCAAAAATTGCATATTTTATTTCCGCAAGATATAGAAAAGTCGGCTTTATAAATTTAGATTTCATTTTTGGCGACACACTTACTCAAAAAGAAAAAGAGGAGATTGTTCGCTATAGTTTTAAAAACCTGCTGCTAAATTTCCTGCATCTGATGGAAATCAGGCACATGAGCAAAGATGAACTGGCAAAGAAAGTATCGGTTAAAAATATAGAATCGGTACAAAGAGCACATGAGCAACAAAAAGCCGTAATCTATGTAACATCCCACTACTGTGCTTGGGAGTTGGGAGGAACAGCTATCGGGGCTTTTGCAGAACCTATTGCGGCTGTTTATAAAAAAATGAAAAATATTCAATATCAAAATTGGGTTTTAGAATCCCGCTCTCATTTTAAAAACAGCTCCCTAGAGAAATCAAATGTTATAAAACCGCTTATTCGGCTTATTAAAGACGGCAAAGCCAGCGGAATTTTAATTGATACCGGAATAAACCAAAGAGAGGGCGTTGAAGTTCAATTTTTAGGAAAAAACGTTCGCCAAACATCTACGCCTGCTTATCTAGCAAGAAAATACAATGCGGCTATTATTCCTGTTATCATCCAAACGGATGATGAAGAGAACTATACATTAACGTTTTTTGATGAAATCCCCGTAGAAAATTCCGATAATGAACAAGAAGATATACAAAAAGCGACACAACTTCAGGCAGACTGGCTCTCAAAAATCATAAAAGAAAATCCAAAATTTTGGTTTTGGATTCATCGCAGATTTAAGAGCGATTACAAAGAAATTTACAAAAAAAGAGTTTAATCCCTCTATTTAAAATCTTCACTTCTTGCCTCAAACAGCTTTAGGAGAGTTAAAAAAAGTGCAGTAATGGCAGGTCCTAGAATCATTCCCCAAAAACCAAATGTCGCAAGTCCGGCAATAATGGCAAAGAAAATTACAAGCTCATCCACTCTTGCGTCATCTTCTTTTAATAGCCTTTTATTGATCTCTTTAATAATAAGCGGTTTTATAAAAGTATCGGCGACAATAGAAATTACGCCAACTGAGTATAGAGCAATAAAAATGCCGTTTGACTCATTTCCTAAAGAAAATTCAAAAAGCATAAACGGCAGCCACATAACGGCTCCGCCTATAATTGGAACAAGTGAAGCAAATCCATACATAACACCGAACAAAATACCGTTATAACCGATATAAGATATCGCCACTCCAAACAAGATTCCTTGAAGCATGGCATTTGCGATAATTGAGTAAAAAACTACCCCCATTACGGATGATAGCTCTTTTATGAGTATAGAACTCTCTTCAACGGACATTTGAACAACTCTTCTTAGAAATGTAAAAATATGATCTCCGTTATATAAAACAAAAAAATAAAAAACTATTATTAAAAATGAATTTTTCAAAAATCCTACGCTAAAAGCCCCGACAGTTCCAGTATACGAGAGTGCCCTCTCACTAAATGATGCAATATCCAACTTCTCAATATTCTCTAAAATATAGGGTTTTGCAAAAGCAAGATAGTCTGGCGGATTTTCAACTTTTGCCAATATGTATTGTTTAATATTGACTAAAATTTGAGGGTCTAGGTTGTTTAACTCTACACTGAGAGTTATTAAAAAATACCCAAGCGGAACAAAAAATAGAACTGCCAGTAAAAATGCAGATGCCATAGAAGCATAAAATCTGTTTTTCAGATATTTTAAAAATAGGTTCTGTATGCTTGATGTTGAGATTGCAAGCAGTGCGGCAATTGTCATAGCCAGTAAAAACGGTGCATATAGAAGATACATCCAGTAAAGAGATGTGGCAAAAAGAAGTCCTACAAAATATTGTGATTTCAAAACAAACCTCCATCATCTAATGTATCAAATTTTATATTCAAAACATCGTAGGTACTTTTTGTAGCCTTTCTTCCTTTGGAAGTTCTTTCTAAATATCCGTTTGCGATAAGGTAAGGTTCTAAAACATCCTCTACCGTGCCCTCATCTTCACTAAGTGCCGCAGCAATCGTACTAAGCCCCATCGCTCTTCCGTTTGCCGAAACTAGAAGATTTAAAAGCCTGATATCCATCTCGTCAAATCCATGTGAATTTATGCCAAGCTCATTAAGTGCGTACTTCGTTCTTGAGTGCAATATATTTTTTTCATTTGCAACATCTGCAAAATCTCTTACACGACGCAAAAGCCTCAAAGCTATACGAGGAGTTCCTCGACTTCTTTTAGCTATTTCGATGCTTGCTTCATGTGCGATTTCTTTGTTTAGCTTATTTGATGCTTGAGAAATAATTTTTGAGAGCTCATCCGAAGAGTAGAACTGCATTCTAAAATTCATGCCAAACCTGTCACGAAGCGGGTTTGAGAGCATACCTGCTCTTGTCGTAGCACCGATAAGCGTGAAACGGGGCAAATCTATCTTTACGGTCTGAGCAGCAGGTCCGCTTCCGATAATGATGTCGATTCTAAAATCTTCCATTGATGAGTAGAGTATCTCTTCAACCGCCGGAGAGAGACGATGAATCTCATCTATAAAGAGTATATCGCCCTCTTCCAAGTTTGTAAGAATCGCTGCTAAATCTCCGCTTTTTTCTATCATGGGTGCGGCTGTTACTTTGATATTTGCATTCATCTCATTTGCAATTATGAGAGCTAAGGTAGTTTTGCCTAGCCCCGGAGGTCCGAAGAAGAGAACATGGTCAAGTGCCTCGCCTCTTTTTTTACTTGCTTCTATGAAAACACCAAGATTTTTTTTAATCTGCTCCTGCCCGATATATTCACTCCAAGCACTAGGACGAAGCGTTATTTCAACACTCTCTTCGTTATCAAATCTCTCTATCTCAACCAATCTTTCCATATCTTCTCTTAGTAGGTGTGTATATCTTGAGGAAACTCTCTAGACTTCACCTCATCAGAATAGCTCTTCATAGCACTTTTAACCAAAGCTGCACCATCCATGTACTTCTTTACAAACTTAGGCGTAAACTCTTCAAAAAGCCCTAACATGTCAGAAAAAACAAGAACCTGCCCATCTACATCTTTGCCTGCACCTATGCCTATGAGAGGAATCTTTACACTTTTTGCGACTTCACAAGCAACATCAGCTTTTACACCCTCTATTACCATACAAAACGCACCTGCCTTCTCAAGGGCTTTTGCATCTCTTATAAGCTGAGATTTCTCCTCTTCAGATTTGCCTTTTACCTTATAACCGCCCTCTCCACGAAAGGCTTGCGGCAACAATCCTATATGACCGCAGACTGCTATTCCGCTTGAACATAAATACTCAACTATGTCTGCTTTTTCTTCTCCACCCTCTATCTTGATAGCATCAGCAGGAGTCTCTTGAAACACCTTTATAGCATTTTTAAGAGCCTCTTTTTTGTTGGTGTATGTTCCAAATGGCATATCACATATTAAAAAGCTGTTTTTTGCTCCCATAGCAACTGCGTTTGTATGATAAATCATCTGTTCTAGCGTTGCACTTAGAGTATCACTTTTACCGGCAAAGCTCATATTTAAGCTGTCCCCAACTAAAATCATATCAGCACTTGACTCCAAAAGTCTTGCAAAAAGAGCATCATATGCCGTTATCATAACCAAAGGAGATACTCCCTTGCTTTTTTTGATAGAATTTATTGTTATTTTCTTACTCATTTTTGAAACTCTTTCATTTTAATAAAAAGTATTTTAACTAAAAATTGCTATAATTTTAACCTTACGGGGGAAATATTTTATGGGTGTAAAAAGTGATCTCTATGCTAACTTTGATTTCGAAATTGTCGATGAGTTTTTAGATCACTACTCTATGATGGTTGAGTCTATGGATATTATGATTTTAGATCTCTCAAAGCCTGACATGTATAATCAAAGCATAAATGAGCTTTTTCGTGTTTTCCACAATATAAAATCTGCTTCGGGGTATCTTAATATAACGAAAATGGCTAAACTTTCCGCCTTTGTGGAAGACATATTGGAACAAATCAGAACCAACCATACCAGCGTTAATGAAGAGACTATAAACTGGCTGCTTCAAATAAGCGATATGTTTGCTATGTGGAAAAATGATTTTAACCTCGATAAAGAACTTACACACATAAAATATTCTCTGCTTAAATTACCTGACTTGGAAAACAATTGAAAAAATTAGTAGCATATATAACATCCGGCTATCCGGAAAAATCTTTTAGTGTTGACTTAGCCCTTGCCCTCGGGGAGAGCGGTGTAGATACGCTTGAACTCGGTGTACCTTTCTCTGATCCCGTAGCCGATGGACCTTTAATAGAAAAAGCAAATCATAAAGCGCTTGAACTTGGATTTAAATTTGAGCATCTTTTAGAGATTTCAAAAATAGTCGCTCCTAAAATTGATACTTTATGGATGGGATATTTTAACAGTTTTTATCAACATGATATGTATAAACTCATTCCTCATGCGAAAGAGCTTGGAGTAAGCGGCTTTATAATTCCTGATTTGCCTTATGAAGAGGCTCTCTCATACGAAACGTTATTTGATTCAAACAATATGTCGAACATTAGCTTTGTCGCTCCGACTGACAGCAAAGAGAGAATCAAAACGATAGTTGAAAATTCTAAAAAGTTTATATATATGGTAGCCTACACGGGAATAACAGGTTCAGGCGTTTCAGAAGATCTTCAACCGATAATAACCTTTGTAAAAAAATATACGCAAACCCCTATTTATGTAGGATTCGGCGTAAACAAAAAAACAGCAAAAGATAAAGTAAGAGG
Organism: Sulfurimonas sp. RIFOXYB12_FULL_35_9; assembly: GCA_001829715.1. Classification (GTDB taxonomy): domain Bacteria; phylum Campylobacterota; class Campylobacteria; order Campylobacterales; family Sulfurimonadaceae; genus Sulfurimonas. The sequence goes on along the minus strand of MICC01000073.1, from coordinate 63,612 downwards.
TGCAGATGGAGTAATCGTAGGAAGTGCTTTTGTAGAGATACTTTTAAACGATGATTTAAACTACACGCAAAAGATAAGCAACTGCAAGGAACTTGCAAAGATATTGAAGAGTGAGATAAATAGTTAAACTCCATGTTTTCTTATAAAAGAGAGAAGCCGGAAGCCATAAAAAACTAAAGATTTTTGATTTATAGTGCTTAGATTTTAGATATTTTAAAAACTAAAAGAGTGATGGAGTTTCAAGGCGCATAACGAGGAAGTGCACTAGTGTGCACGCCCTGAACGAAGTGAAGAAGTACTCTTGGGGTGTGACGAGTGTAGCAACGCAGAAAATGCGTCGCTATTTTAGTTTTTAGAAGTGTCTACTATTTTGTTTGCAGATATCCACGGCATCATAGATCTTAGTTTAACACCTGTCTGCTCAATCAGTGAAGCTTTAGCATTTGTACGCTCTGCGTTCATTCTTGGGTATCCAGCTTGACCTTCAAGTATGAAATCTTTTGCAAATCTTCCATCTTGAATCTCTTTAAGTATCTCTTTCATCGCAGCTTTTGACTCTGCATTGATAACGCGTTTACCTGAAACATAGTCACCGTACTCAGCAGTATTAGAGATAGAGTATCTCATATCCGCAATTCCACCTTGGAACATCAAGTCAACGATAAGTTTTAGCTCATGTAAACACTCAAAGTATGCAAGTTCTGGAGCATATCCAGCTTCTGTTAGTGTTTCAAAACCAGCTTGAACAAGTGAAACAGCTCCACCGCAAAGAACAGCTTGCTCTCCGAAAAGGTCAGTTTCAGTCTCATCTTTAAAACTTGTTTCAATAATCGCAGTTCTTCCGCCGCCGATAGCCGATGCGTAAGAAAGTGCCAACTCTCTAGTTTTTCCGCTTGGATTTTGTCCAACAGCTATAAGATCTGGAATACCACCGCCACGAACAAACTCAGAACGAACAGTGTGTCCCGGAGCTTTTGGAGCAATCATAGTAACATTGATATCAGCTCTTGGGTGAATTCTTCCGTAGTGAATGTTAAAACCGTGTCCAAATGCGATAGTTGCACCATTTTTTAGGTTTGGCTCAATTTCGTTTTTGTAAATCTCAGCTTGATTTTCATCAGGTAAAAGAATCATAACAACATCAGCATAAGCGCTTGCATCTGCAACTGTCATAACTTTGAACCCTTTTACCTCAGCTTTTGCCCAGCTAGATCCATCTTTTCTTAAACCTACAACTACTTCAACACCGCTGTCTCTTAGGTTTTCAGCATGTGCGTGACCTTGAGAGCCGAAGCCTATCATCGCAACTTTTTTGCTTTTAATTATATTGATATCGCAATCTTTATCGTAGTAAACAGTTAATGCCATTGTTTTTTCCTTGAGTTTCATTAGGCTTTAATGCCTAAAAATTTTCGGCATTATACTAAAATAAAGCAAAAACTTTTATAATGTCGGCAAAAACAGAGGAGTATTTTTGAAAAAATTTAATCTTTTTATAGAGATTGTTGTTGCAAAGAGAGGGGATTTACAAGAGGCTATAAACTCCTCTAAACATTTTGGAATAGACATTGAGGGCAAGGTTTGCTACGAACCTTTTACCATCCATGATATTTTGATTTATAAAGGTATGCCTGATAGCGTAACACCTATAGAACTTGCACTTGGAAAAAACTATCAGGTAGTCTTGGACAACGAAAGAGTTCTGATAAAAGCGTTCTCAAACTGGCAGGAAATTATAGGTTTCAATGCCCAAAGAGCGACTTATAACGACACTACTTCAGACGGAGTTGATGAACTTTGCACAAAAGAGATGGAAAGTATCGGCTGGCATGCCTCTGAATTTGGGATTACATACAGAACATTAGTTGATGTTTTAGAGCAGATGTGTGAGGGAACTCTTATATGTATAGAACAAGAAGAACCTTACCAATTTAGCGGTCTGGGTTTTGTAAATAATTTAGATGAAGCAAGAGATGTTTTGTTTGAATTTTGTCAAAAAGAGATTAAAAAATTGATAGCCGAAAATGAGGATTATAGAGAAGATAAACTGAGTGATGACGAACGAGAAGCCGCAGAGTTTTTTAAAGCAATTGCTTAAAAAACTCTAACACTATAAACGTCTAAATGTTCTACTCTTTTCTAAACTTTGAAACAAGAACATAAAAAAGAGGGATAAAAACTATAGCTAAAAATGTAGCAGCCAACATTCCTCCTACAACTCCCGTACCGATGGAGTGTCTGCTTGCAGCTCCTGCACCGCTGCTGATTGCAAGCGGAATAACTCCTAGCGTAAATGCCAGCGAAGTCATGATGATAGGGCGAAGACGAATCTTTGCTGCTTCTAAAACAGCTTCAACCAGCTCCATTCCCTGCTCTCTCTTTTGCATAGCAAACTCTACAATCAAAATGGCATTTTTCGCTGAAAGCCCTGCTAAAACAAGTATTCCTATCTGAAAATAGATATCATTTTCTAAGCCTCTTAAATGGTTTGCGACTACCGCTCCAAAGATACCAAACGGAACTGCCAAAAGTACAGATATCGGCATCAGCCATCTCTCATATTGTGCCGCTAAGATAAGGTACAAAAAGATTATTCCAAATATAAATGCCATATTTCCTGCGCTTGAAATCTGTTTCTCCTGATATGCCGTTCCAATCCAACTGATAGAGTAACCTTGCGGAAGCACCTCGTTTGCCACCTCTTCCATCGCTCTTAGCGCATCACCTGAACTATATCCTAGATTTGCCTGACCTGCTACTTTTGCGGCACTAAAGAGGTTAAAACGCTCTACTAAATCAGCACTCACACTCTGTTTAAGCGTAACAAAAGAGCTAAGCGGAATCATCTCGCCTTTAGAGCTTCTTGCATAGATTTTGTTTAAATCTTCAGGTGTTTTTCTAAATGACTCGTCTGCCTGCATGTTTACCATGTATGTTCTGCCAAAAAGGTTAAAATCATTCACATAAAAATTACCAAAAGTCGCATTTAGTGTTTGGTAAACCTCATCTACATTTACACCTTTTGCTTTTACTTTTGCAGTGTCTACATGTACTTGATATTTTGGCACATTTGTGTTTAGCGTTGTTCTTACTCCTGCAAGTTCAGGTCTTGTGCTTGCTTTTTGGATAATCTCATTTACATATTTTTGAAGCTCTTTTATATCTGAGCCTGTCTTATTTTGTACAAAAAGCTCAAATCCACCTGCGACTCCCATACCCATAATCGGCGGAGGAACGACACCAAACGAGAATCCGTCACTTGTAGCGGAGAGTTTTTTACCCATCTGAGCCGCTATCTGGCTTGCATGCTGTTCGGGTTTTGTTCTTTCATCCCACGGCTGAAGCTTTAAGATAGTAGCCGCCGAATTTGTTCTTTGTGCAAATGTTACAAAGTCAATCCCTGCAAACTGAACTATGTTTTTTATGCTCTCTTTATCTTTGGAAGCAATATCATAGATCTCCGAAGTAAGCGCATCTGTTCTGCTTAGAGATGCTCCCGGAGGGTTATAGCTAAATACAAATACCGTTCCTTTATCCTCCGTTGGCACAAGCCCTGTTTTTAGACTATTGAACAAGTCGTAAGTAACATATACAAGTCCTCCAAAGAGAAGCATGCTTAAAAATGAGTAACGAATGGTAAGTTTTAGAGTATTTGAGTAACCATTCGTAGCCCAATCAAAAAAGTTGTTAAACCATTTGAAAAAATATTTCGGCTCTTGATGTGTCGGTTTTAACATCAAGGCACAAAGCGAAGGTGTCAAAGTAAGTGCTACAAGTCCTGAAATAGCCAAAGAGATAACGATGGTTACGGCAAACTGCCTATACATCTCGCCGCTTAGTCCACCCAAAAATGCGACAGGGATAAATACGGCAGAGAGAACCAAAACGATAGCAATAAGTGCACTTGAAACTTCTCTCATGGCCTGAAGTGAAGCTTCAAGCGGAGAGAGTCCCTCTTTTATGTGTCTCTCAACATTCTCTATAACGATAATAGCATCATCAACTACTATCCCGATGGCTAAAACAAGTCCAAAAAGGGTAAGCAGATTTATGCTAAAGCCCAACATGTACATGCCTGCAAATGCTCCGACAATAGATACTGGAACTGCTAAGATAGGGATGAGCGTTGCTCTCCAACTCTGCAAAAAGAGAAATATGATAAGTACGACTAAGATGATAGCCTCTATGAAAGTTTTTATAACCTCATTGATAGAGACTTGAACAAAATCGGTAATATCGTAAGGGATAACATACTCAACGTCATTGACAAAGTTTTTGCTTATACCGTCTATTGTTTTTCTTATCTCCGCTGCCGTCTCGATAGCATTTGCGCCGCTTTGCAAAAATATAGCAACAGGAACGGCAGGAGAGTTGTTAAGTTTGTTTTTCATGTCGTAACTCTGAGATCCAAGCTCAATAGTTGCTACATCTTTAAGCTTAAGTGAACTTCCATCCTCGTTTGCTCTTATGATAATATTTGCAAACTGCGACGGATCGCTGAATCTCTGCGGCGTCTCAAGGGTGTATGTAAACATTTCACCTTTTGCAACTGGTTCAGCTGAGAGTTTTCCGGCTGCATACTGCTCATTTTGCTCTCTTACGGATGTAATTAAATCCTTTACGGTTAAAGAGTATTTTTGAAGTTTCAGCGGATCTATCCAGATACGCATGGAGTAATCTTTTGCTCCAAAGATGATTACATCACCGACGCCTTTGACCCTTTTTAAATCATCCACAACATTCATAAGCGCATAGTTGGATAAAAATGTTACATCCCTGCTCTGTTTAGGCGAGTGCAAAATGACAACTTGAAGCATGTCAGGTGATTTCTCATTTACTCTTACACCCTGTCTTTTTACTTGCTCCGGAAGTTTAGAGAGTGCCGCTTGAACACGGTTGTTTACATCAATCTTCGCATCATCTGGATTTGTTCCGACTTTAAAAAATATGCTGATGCTAAGCGAGCCGTTATCTGCCGATAGTGAGCTCATGTAGAGCATATCTTTAGCCCCGTTTATCTGCTCTTCAAGAGGCGCTGCGACTGTTTTTGAGATAGTCTCGGCACTCGCTCCCTGATAAGATGTTGAAACGACTATTTGAGGCGGAATAACTCTTGGATACTCTCCGATAGGAAGAGATCTCATAGATATAACACCGGCTAGAACGATTATGATGGCGATAACTGATGCGAATATCGGTCTTTTTATAAAAAAAGCGGAAAACATCTTATTTACCGTCCATAATCGTTACTTTAGAGTTTGGTCTTAACTTTGCTATATTGCTTACTGCTATCTCGTCTGACTCTTTGATACCGCTCTCAACCATCGCTACGCCATCTTCTACATGTAGAACTTTGATGGGTTTCATAGAGACAGCCCCATTTTCAATGAGATAAACAACTGTAGCATCCGGAGTTTTTATAAGTGCACCCTGAGGAATTTTAGCAACATTCTCATAGCTAAATCCTTCAAGAGTTACCTCTGCATACGATCCGACAAGAAGCTCTCTGTTTGGATTTTCAAAAATTGCTCTAACTAGAAGCGTATCTGTTTTGGAATCTAGTTTTGGTGCTACAAAGTCAACTCTTCCGCTATATTTTTTTGCTCCCATGTTAAGTGTCAGAGTTGTGCCGTTTTTGATTTGCAGTGCATATTTTGAAGCATCATCGCTTGGCACTGAAAACTCCGCATAAAGTTTATCGACGGCAGTAATAGTGGTAAGCTTTGAGTTTTGCGCATCTGTATCGATATAACTTCCCTCATCACTGCTACTCAAACCTATAATCCCGCCAATAGGCGCTTTTATGGTTGTATACCCATAACTCAGCTCTGCATTGGCAACTGCTGCTTTTGCTTTTTGAACCTCTGCTTTGGCGCTCTCATGTGCATAAAAAAGTTCATCTCTTTGCTGCTCGCTCAGAGCAGAGTTTTTAAATAAGAACTCTGCTCTATTCCAGTCTTTTAAAGCTTTATTGAAGTTTGCTTCAGCTTTTGAGAGAGATGCCTTTGCCTCATTTAGAGCCGCTCTGTACTCATCTTTTTGGATTTCATAGAGAGTCTGCCCCTCTTTTACAAATGCGCCCTCTGTAAAATTTTCTTTTACCAAAACACCTTTTATTCTTGCTACAACATCTACTTCTTGATATGGTTTAAGAAGAGCAGAGTAACTCTTTGTAAAGTTTGCTTTTGAAAATGTTACAACTTGGGACTTAACGCTAACAGGAGGCATTTGTGCCATCGGGGATTGTGTGGAAGCACCCTTTTTTTCATCACTGCAACCTATAAAAAGCAGTGAAACCGCCACTAATGATAATGTTAAATTTTTCATCTATAAAAACTCCTTTATATCTTTTCCGCTGTAGTAAATCAACTCAGCTTTTTTCATCTCTACATCTAAAAGCGCTCTCTCATAATCTCTCTGTGCATCAAATTTTTCACTGAGTGATTGGAGGTATGCAACATTATCAATTGTTCTATTCTCATATCTTACTTTTACAAGATCATAAGTCGCACTTGCAGCATCAAGAGTTGCTTTGGCTGCAGAAATTTTTAACTTTGCAATCTCAAGTGATTTTTTTGCAAGCCTGTACTCGACATCTGCTTTATGCTTCTCATGTTCGAGTGTGGATTTTTTGCTTAAATACTCCTCAAACTTTGACTCATAGCTCTTTGTAACCGTGTCAAAATCAAAAACGTTCCATGAAAGATTAACCATTGCTATATTTTGAGTGTCAACTAAAAAGTTACTCTCTAAATTTTTATTCTCAAAGTAGTAATCATTATAGCTTAGAGTGTCGTTAAAAGTAACTTGCGGCAAATTTTGGCTCTTTTTGCTTTGTGCTTCATGCATCAGAGATGTTGCACTATGTTCAAGTGCCGCAATATCCGCTCGAATGGAAGGATCTTGTTCATAAACAAACTTCACATGTGAACCCTCTTCTATGGAGTCAACCTTTTGTAAAGTATAGTACTCAAAAGTATGAAGAATCTTTTGGTTCTCAAGCTCTATCTCATGTAGTTTTACCATCGCATTTTTAACTCTTGAATCAATCTTGTCAAGTTCATCATGTGTTATAGAACCGACTTCATAAAAGAGCTGCAGTCTCTTTAGCTCCGCTTTGAGCTGCTCTATCTCTTGAAGTTTTGCTCTTTTGTCCGCATCAAACGCAAGATAGCCGAAATAGAGTCTTGATACGTCAAGAGAGAGACTCATCTTAAGAGCTTCAACACTCATCTTGCTTGAATCAATACCTGACTTCAGCTGTGAATAGAGACTCTGCTCTTTGCCTCCGTCATAAATGGTGTACTTCAAACTCGCTTGAGCTTTAAGCGCATTTTGTGCAGATGATGGAGTCTCCTCATACGCATTTTGGTAGGTAGCTCCTACTTCGATACTTGGCAGATATGAGCTTTTTGTACTCTCATAAGCCTTCTCTTTTGAGTTTAAAAGATGTGAGGCGGACTCTACGACTCTATTTTTATGTGACAACTCCACCAACTCTTCAAGAGTATGTGCATAGAGAAAAATTGGCAGACAAAGTATTGGCAAAATAAGTCTCAACTGCTCTCCTTCATTTAGATTTTACGAAATAGTATCACATCAACTCTTAAATATATCTTGCTAGAAAGATATATTTTCTGCTATAATTTCTTCATGAAAAAAAACAGAGTACACACTGACCTTATCACCAATTTTTACGACAAAGTCGATTCAAAAGAGCTTCCGGAAGTTTTTTTGATGACATTTCCCATAGCGGTTATTCAAAAAACAATATTTGCACATGCAGAGATTTTTTTAAAAGAGAAGTTTGATCTTCTTAACTCAGAAACTGATGTTTTAGCTTCGCTATACACACACGGAAAAGTACTCTCTCCGACTCAGCTTTACGACCTGACAATCTTCTCCTCAGGCGGTATGACAAAGATTCTAAAGAGACTTCAAGAGAGAGAGCTTATTTGCAGAAAAGAGGATGTAAACGATAAAAGATGTATGCTCGTCTGTTTAACGCAAAGCGGGGAAGAGCTTATTATAAAATCTTTAAACGAGATATCAAAAGAGTGCAGTAAATATTTTGAAGCTTTTAGCGAAGATGAAAAAGAGCTATTCTCAACTCTCCTTAAAAAGATACTTTTGAATATAAACGGGGTGTAATACCCGTAATTTTTATAAAATCTTGATATTTTTAAAATTTTATTGATAACTTATTGACACCATCTTGACTATAATAGCCAAAATTAAAATAGAAGATAAAATATGTCCGCAGCAGATATTACAATGATTTCAATACTGGTTATTTTAACTATAGCAGTGCTCTTGAAACTACCTAACGCATGATAAAAAACTTTAGCTTTACTCACGGAATTTATGCTTATATTCTTAAGGCTTTGGGCATCTTACTTATCATAACGCTTATAAGCCATGTTTTCCGTGACCATTTAGATATCATAAATATTGGGTTGATACACATCATTCCAGTAGTTATCGTTGCGATTCACGGTAATACAAAAGCAACAATATTTATTACCATTTTAAGTGTGATTTTTTTTAACTTTCTCTATATTCCGCCTCTCTACAGTTTTAAAGTGCATAATGAACTTTATGTATGGAGCTTTGTTATTTTCGGAATCGTCGGATGGATAATTACGATTCAAGCCAAAAATCTATACACACAAACCAAACAAAATGAGATGCGAGAGAGTTTGTTAAACATTATCTCTCATGATCTGCGTACACCACTCTCAACCATTATCGGCACAACAAATCTTCTTCTTTATAACTCCAACCTAGACGAAAAGAGTACAAAAAATCTGCTTGAGGATGTAAACTATGCCTCAATGCGAATGAAAAGATTAATTACAAATATTCTTGACAGCACAAGACTCTCAAACGGAGGTATTAACCTGAAATTTGACTGGTGCGATTTTGAAGATATCGTAGGTGTTGCATTAGAAGAGTTTTCAGACAAACAAAAAGATGAACTTCTTGATATAAAAATTGAAGATTTCAGACTTTTCTGGGGTGATAATGTCTTATTAAAACAGCTTATCATAAATCTTTTAGATAACGCTTTTAAATATTCCATAAACAATACAAAGGTAACTTTAGATATTTTAGATTTAAACGATACACTAAGAATAGCAGTTTTTAATCAAAGCAGCCACATCGACGAAACGAAACTGAAAAATATTTTTGATAAATTTTACCGTCTTGAAGATTCAAACGATATCTCAGGCAGCGGTATAGGTCTCTCTATTTGCAAAAGTATCGTCGGTATACATGGGGGAGAGATAAAAGCAAGTGCAGTAAATAAAGGTATTCTTATAGAAGCTATATTACCAATTATTAAAAAGGCAAATTTAATATGAAAAACTATCTTATTCAAATAATAGAAGATGATCCGTCCGTAAAAAAATTATTGGAAATTACTTTTAAAGAGTATGAATTTAACCATATTTCATGTGAAAATAAAAAAAATGCAATGATGATGTTTTTAAGTCATAATCCTGATCTTCTAATTGTAGATCTTGGATTGCCCGACGGAGACGGAAAAGAGTTTATTAAACAAGTAAGGGAGATTTCAAAAATTCCCGTAGTGGTTTTAAGTGCTAGACATGATGAAAAAGAGATCATAGCGGCACTTGATGTTGGGGCAGATGACTACATAACAAAACCGTTTTCCGTAAATGAGCTTTTGGCAAGAATCAGAGCAAATCTTAGACGCAATATAAGCGGTGAAAATATATCAAGCAAGATTCTCTGCGGCGAGTTAGAGATGGATATTGCATCAAGAGATATTTTCTTTAAAAATGAGCAGCTCAAACTCACTCCCATCGAGTACGAACTACTCAAATATTTTTTGCTCAACACAAATAAAACACTTACGCACAAGCAGATACTTAAAGAAGTTTGGGGAGTGGGATATCAAAGTGAGATGCAGTATCTTAGAACTTATGTAAACACTTTGAGAAAAAAAATAGAGCAAAACAGCACAAGACCAAACTATATAAAAACAGAATCCGGCATCGGATATAGATTCTGTTGTAATAACTAAAGGATTTCCCACGCAAACGCAAGATGTTAAAATTATTTTTATGAGTTTTGTTATTCTTATCGGTATAGGCGCTTTTTTACTAATGCTTCCTTTTGCCCATAAAGGAGATCTCTCCGTTATGGATGCACTGTTTACTGCCACTTCTGCGGTGTGTGTAACCGGACTCATAGTTAAAGATACTCCAGTAGATTTTACCGGTTTTGGGCATATTGTTATCCTTTCGCTTATTCAAATCGGCGGATTAGGGTACATGACAGCAGTTACTTTTTTAGCTATTATGCGTGGGAAAAAACTTGGCTATCGTGACCGCCTTATTCTAAAAGAGTCTCTAAACTATCCGGGTATGACCGGGATCTTTCGCTTTTTAAAAATTGTTTTTGCAAGTATTATAATTATTGAGATAAGCGGTGCGGTTATACTATCACTACGTTTTTTAGTAGACATGCCGCTCGATGATGCAGTATGGTTTGGTTTATTTCACTCAATTTCTGCTTTTAATAATGCCGGATTTTCTCTTTTTAGCGATAACATGATGGGTTTTAAAAATGATTTAGTCATAAATATCACTATTCCGCTGCTAATTATTATAGGCGGATTGGGATATCTGGTGCTTTTAGAACTCTATAACTACCGTAAAAAATCACTAACTCGGCTTTCAACACACACTAAGTTGGTTTTATGGACATCTGCTATTTTAATTCTTGCAGGAATGGCAATCATCCTCTCACTTGAGTGGAACAACCCAAATTCATTGGGAAATATGAAAGCATGGGAGAAAATAGTGGCTGCTTGGTTTGCATCCGTGAACTATCGAACTGCCGGATTTAACAGTATCGATTTTTCTACATTTAACGACTCTGATCTCTTTTTCGGAACTGTTTTTATGGTTACTGGCGGCAGCCCTGGAGGAACAGCGGGAGGTATTAAAACCACAGTTTTGGCACTCGCTGTCATAGGAGTTTGGTTTACTCTTCGCGGTCAAAATAATCCGCATATTTTTAATAGAAGTTTAGTTCCATATCAAATCAATAAAGCGTATGCGATTATATTTGTTGCTTCATTTTATATACTTGTATCGACTGTTATTTTAAACGAGAGTGAAAATCTTCACTTTGTCAGAACACTTTTTGAAACATGCTCGGCATTCGCTACAGTAGGTGTATCAACGGGAAACGGCGGAGTGTTAAGTTATAGTGCCCTCTTTAGTGATGTGGGAAAACTTAATATTATACTGCTTATGCTAATGGGCAGAATCGGTGTTTTTGCATTTACCATAGTTATAGTAGGAAAAGCGGTACAAACCCGTATTAAATATGCAGAAGGAAAGGTGATTATATGACATATGTTGTTATTGGGCTAGGAAAATTCGGATATCATGTAGCAAAAGGTTTGGCACAGCAGGGAGAAGCTGTTATTGCCATAGATAACGATGAAGAGAAAATTAGAGATATCAGTGAGTTTGTTCAGGATGCTATCGCTCTTGATTCATCAGACCCAAAAGCTCTGCGTGAAGCAGGAATAGCAGATGCGGAAATAGCGATTGTAAGCATCGGAGAGCATCTTGAAGCTAGTATACTTACCGTTATGGCACTTAAAGAACTCGGCATCAAAACAGTAGTGGCAAAAGCTATTACTCAAGTGCACGGTCAGATTCTCTCAAAACTGGGTGCAGCTAAAGTTATCTATCCTGAGATGGAATCTGCAAAAAAACTAGTCAAAAAAATCGTTAAAAATATGCATTATGAGACTATTGATCTTTCCATTACGATGAAGCTTGCAAAGATGGTTGTTCCATCATTTTGGGTAGGAACTTCCATTCTCTCCGCAATATTTAAAGAGGAGTTTGAGGTTAAGCCTATCGCTTACAAACATCAAGGAGAATGGTACACCTCATTTGAAAAAAATGATATTCTTGAAGAGGGCGATATACTCGTAGTTCTTGGCAACAGCAACAATATTGAAGCACTTAGTAAAAAGGTGTAGGTTTATTTTCTATCTAAAAATCTCTGCAGGATTATCATAGCAGAGATTGAGTCGATGCGCCCGTCACGAATATATTTTATCTCACCTCTCAACCAGCCATCCACTTTGAGAGATGGCTTAATTATGCTCCAATGCTGACATATTTTTGAACGCTACATATGATAACTTAAAAACATAACAGCTTATATCTATTTTTTACCTAAGTAAATCCCGACTGCTTGGAGTTCTGTGCCTTTAATATCTCCGCAAAGATTGTTTGACATTACAAAAGCTTTAGCCTCAGCCGTTGAGCTAAACTTTTTATCTGTTTTCTTACACATTTTGTTATATATCATCTCGCCTTTTTTAGCCATGTCGGCTTGTTTTTCAGCCACCATTTTCATTTCACCTTCAAGAGCCATTGACGCAACCTTATAAGTTTGCTCAAAATTCATATGCTCTCCGCCAAACTCCTGCTTAAATGCCTCTGCATCCTCGGCTTTTTCAAACGCATACTTGCTCACCATACTCATAGTACCTTTTTTACTACTTCCAACTACATAGTGAGCGCTTTGTGCATCTATGAATTTTAGAGTTTTAGTATCTACAACTTTAATATCTTTTAGAGAGTTATTGTTTTTTAAATTTGTCTCAGTTAAACAGTGAAGTGAGCAATACTGCTCTGTATGGTCACCATTAGTTGCAGCATGATTTGTTTTAAAAAACATAGGAAGTGTCATACCGCATGTAGGACAGTACATCTTAGCTTTACCGTCTTGAAGAATTGTGGCTTTTTCCATCGGCACGCTTTGAAACATCTCCATCTCTTTATTTTGAGGTTTACCCTCATCCATAGCTCCAAACAACATAGTGCTTAACACTAAAAAACTAACGATAATCTTACGCATTTTTCTATCTCCTATTCTTATGATATACATAATCATATAGAATAATTGTTAAGAAAGTGTTAAGTCGTATGAAAATCTTAAGAAAGTGTTCTTTATTAGCAAATCAATTGCGATTTTACTTTTTTCTAGCTAAAAATCTCTGTAGAATTATCATAGCAGAGATGGAGTCGATACGTCCGTCACGGATATATTTTATCTCGCCACGCATCATGCACTCTGCTTCGATGGATGAGTTGCTCTCATCTTGATAAAAAATTTCGCCCTTAAAACCGACCAAATTTATAAAATGAGCCACACGTCGTCTCATCTCATCTTCGCTGCTTCCACCCATAGGTATGCCGACAACAACGGCATCAGCTTCCCACTCATCAATAACTTTTTTTACATCTCTTGAAGCTTGATCCCTATTTTTTCGCTCAACGGCCTTTAACGGAGTTACAAGATCTTTATGTGCACTGTAAGCTAGTCCTACTCTTTTTAAACCTAAATCAATTGCTATATATTTCACTATTTTCCTAAACAGAAACTGCCGAACATTTTCTCAAGCATCTCATCGTTTTCAAAAGGTCTGGTGATAGAAGCTATCTCTTTTACAGCTTCGTTTAGATGAAATGAGAATATCTCCAACTCTTGGTCTCTTAGAGGAAAAAAAGATTCTTCTATATTTTTTAGAGTATACTCAACTGCACTTATCTGCCTTTGCGATATTAGCATCATCTCATCGGAGCTATTTGTACTATTCATAATATTTTCTAAAGCTACGACAAGAGGATCAACACTCTCTTTTGAGTTTAGTTCAATATCAAATTTTATCTCTGCATGTGAAAACTTCTGCTCAAGATCTATCTTGTTTTTTAGGTATATTACATGTTTGTCACAAGCATATGATTTTATAAGCAAGAGCATCTGTTCATCTTCACTATCAGCTGCTCTAGAGGCATCAAAAAGTGCAACTACTATATCACTCTCTTTGATCGCTTCGATTGAACGTTCAATCCCTATGCGCTCTATCTCATCACCTGATTCTCTTATTCCTGCAGTATCTACTATGCGGATAAGATGTGTGCCTACTTTTACCTGCTCTTCTATCGTATCTCTAGTTGTTCCTGCAATATCGCTGACAATTGCACGATTGTAGTTGAGCAGTGCATTAAGAAGCGAGCTTTTTCCGACATTTGGTTTTCCGACGATTGCTACGCGAAACCCTTGCATAAGTCCCTCTCTTGCTCTGCTTGCTTGAAGGGTTTTTTGCAGAGATTTTCTTAAGTCCTCAAGTTTTGCCTCTATCTGTAAAACCAAATCCTCAGGCAAATCTTCCTCGGCATAATCAATGCTGACTTCAGAGTAAGCAAGAATATGGATAATTTCATCACGAATATTCTCCACATACTCCTTGAGAGAACCCTTCATCTGCTGCGCAAGTATCCTTGAAGCATCTTCACTTTTTGCTTCTATGAGCTGTGCAATGGCTTCTGCTTGACTTAAATCTATACGACCGTTAAAAAAAGCTCGCTTTGAAAATTCTCCGGCAGTTGCCAACCTTGCACCATGAGCTATAGTAGCCTTTAAAACACTTTGCGCAACGATAAATCCTCCATGACACTGTATCTCTACAACGTCTTCGGCGGTAAAAGAGAAAGGTGCTTTAAAATAGATAACGATAGACTCGTCTATAAGTTCGTTCTTGAAATCATATATGTTTGTAAGAGTTGCATAACGAGGATTTAAATTTTTGTTGCGGGTAAGCTTTTTTGCGATACCCAAAGCTTTATCACCGCTTATGCGGATGATTGCAATAGAGCCTATGCCGTTGGCAGTTGCAACGGCACTTATAGTATCATTGTTCATATTGATTAGTTGTGATAGTCGTTTATAATAATAAACTTAAGCCCATCCCGAGTAGAACGCACAGCAACATACTTATTTGGATATTTTTCACGAAGCTCTTTTAATGCAATTTGAATCAAAACACCATCAAGAATTTTAGTTTGTGCTCGCCCGTCTCTCTCTACGTTTTCACAAACAGTGACCAAATATCGCATTATAGACTCTTCTTGATTTTTCAAAAATTCTGCAATCTCTAAACGCAACTGCAGTTGATATTTAGTATTTATCCAGTTAAAAATCATGTATGAGAGCGCTTTATATCTATATCCCTCTTTTCCTATAAGCAGTGCGGCATCTTCACCTCTAAATTCAATAAGAAGAGTGACTTCATCATATGCGCTCACCTCAATCTTATCAATTTTAAAACATATCAAATCAAAAAGTTCGTTAATCTCTTTTTCAACTTTTTTTGCAACATCATATGCATTAATAGAAGATGAAGAATTCTCTTCCTCATCTTCTTCATAGTCCGCCGTATAGTTGATATCATCCATGTCGTAATCATCATCTTGCATACTTACAAATGATTGCGGCATAATAGTGTCATTAACAAAACTATGTTGCTGTTTTTTGCTATCTTTTTTAGGTTTAGCATCTTGTTTAAACTCTTTTTTTATCTCTTGCTTAAACTCTTGCTTCTCTTTTTGTACACGTTCTTGAGGTCTACGCTCTTGCTTCTCTTTTTGAAAAAACGGAGTTTCTACGCTTTTAACTTCTTTATTTTTCTTTGCGGCAACTATAATTGCATTTTTTTTAAAAAGCCCCATAAAACCGTTGCTTGGAGATTGGACAACTTCTATTACCAAGTCAGCCGCAGAACACTCTAGAGCAGACGCGGCATCTTTATATGCTTGCTCAAGGGTGACTGATTCAATCTTAATCATCTTTTTTCTCCGCATGTTTATGCGCGGCTATCTCTAAATCTTTTGCATTTTTGAATTGCTGATTTACTATAAACTGTTGTCCAATAGAGAAAAGGTTATTCACAAACCAGTAAAGAACCAAACCGGCAGGGAAAGTTATAAAGAAAAATGTAAATATTACAGGTAAATATTTAAAAATCTTCTCTTGTAGAGGGTCCGTAAAGTTGCTAGGGGTAAGTTTCTGCTGATAATACATCGAAGCACCCATAAGAATAGGTAAAATAAATGTACCGTCCATTCTTGAGAGATCCTGCACCCAAAGCATCCACGGTGCGCCTTGAAGTTCAACGGCATTTAAAAGTACACGATAAATCGCAAAAAAGACGGGAATCTGAAGCAACATCGGAAGACATCCGCCAAGAGGATTTGCTCCATGTTTTTTATACAGATCCATTACTGCAGCGTTTACTCGCTGAGGATCACCCTTGTATTTTGCTTGAACCGCTTTAACTTGAGGAGCAATGTCTTTCATTTTCTGCATAGACACCATACCCTTGTACGTCAAAGGGTAAAGAATTACTCTTATAATCAGAGTAAGTGCTATGATAGACCAGCCCCAGTTGCCAAATATTCCGTGAAGCCACGAAAGTAGTTGAAATAGCGGTTTAGAAGCAAAAGTGAACCAACCATACTCTATAGCGTTCGTTAAAACAGGGTTTATACTATCTAACGTTTTGTACTCTTTTTGACCTATATAACCGCTAAAAGGCATATTTTGAAGCGCTTCAAAATAGACAACAGGATTATTGTCTCTGTCTCTCTCAACTAAAATATTGGTATCTCTTGCGAATCCATACATGATAGATGCCGAGTATTGATCAAAAGCAGAAATAAGTTCAACTCCACTGAATGTTCTTCGACCTTCTGCATTTCCATCTTCAACGATTGTAACAATCTTGTCATCAGTATAAACCATTGCACCTTTAATGGTCATCATCTGTTCAGTTATACGAGGTCTTTGTCCTAAGTAGACAAAATATCTCTTATCATTTGAAAGAGATACTTTTGCATCGTAATGTCCATCAGGAAAAAATGTAATCTCTTTTGTCACTGTCACATCGGGGAGCTTCTGTGTGAGTGTAACTTTTTGAGAATTATCCTCAATTGACAACTCAGACAAATCTGCCGTATATGCAACTTTTATAGCTTCATCATTTAAATTTGAATCTAAAAACCTAACAAATAGAGGTTTCATCCCCTCTGCAGGAATAAGTTCCGCATGTTTATCATGCTTGTCGTTATACTTATCTTGTAGCAGCACTTTTGAAGAGATGCGACCCAATGTGTCCAATTTGAGTATAAACTTACTGTTTTTTACCGTTACTAATGTATTCGAATCATTTGCAGCCATCATATTTGTAGCTGAAATTTCATGTTTAAGTGTCTCTTCTACTTTTTTTGAAGCTTGAGGTTGACTAGGAGCCTGTGAATTTTGATCTTTACTCTGCTCTACTTTTGTCGTTTCAGACGACTTCTCAGGTGGAAAAATTGCCGTATATGCTACGAAAAACAGAACTGAAAGCACTACTGCTATCATTAATCTTTGATTTGGTGTCATTTTTTCTAACACGATTTACCCTTAAAAGAAAAATTTTTTATGATATAAAAACGGTTTTTTTTATTTGGAACCAACCAATACTTTATAGAATCAACCCCTAGTTTTGCGGGCTTTAATGACAGTTTGTCGAGTAACGGATACTCTATGCCACCGTCAAATAATTGATTACAACGCGCTATTCTAGTAAAAGTGTGGTAAAAAGCACTTGAAATGGAGTTATTTTCGAAATGAATTCTTGCATATTCGCTACAAGATGGGTAATACCTGCAACTTCCGTATCCGATGAGCGTAAAAAATTTTTGATAAAGCCACAGTAGCTTCAATAAAAACGTTCTTATCATAAAACTTCTTTCATAATTGCATTTGAACGCTTTAAAATTTTTTCAAAATCGCTTTTGAGTTTATTGTGAGTTGCTTCATTAATTGATTGTTTTGCTACGAATATGTATGTACCGCTATGAAGGGAATGTGAGAATTCAAGAAAAAGAGCTCTAAGTCTTCGTTTGGCTCTATTTCTCTTTACGGCATTACCGATTTTTTTGGTAGCCGTAAAACCTACTTTATGAATCTTATCGGCAGGAAGAAAAAAAAGCACTATATTTTCAGAGTGAACATCTTTTCCTTTTCTATAAATGTACTGAAACTCCTTATGAAGTTTTAGCGTATAGAAATTTCCTAAACTGACAATTTTTTACGACCTTTAGCACGACGACGGTTAATTACGTTACGACCGTTTTTCGTTGCCATTCTTGCTCTAAAACCGTGAGTTGTTTTTCTCGGCTTACCATGAGGCTGGTATGTTCTTTTCATGACACATCCTTCTTTGAAATTAAGTTGCGAATGTTACAAAAAAGTTACTTAAAGTGCGGTTAATATCTTTTTATTTGCTTAAATAGTCTTTGAGAGTTTCACCGCGAGACTGTCCTACTACATAGGCAATATCAAAAAGTTTCTCTTTTTCTCCAACATGACAATCCCTGCACTCTTGTATCACATCATGTTCTCTTACATTCGGCTTGTTTATCTTAGCCATTGTATGACATGAGAAACAGTCGTCTCCGCACTCTGCCATGCTGTTTGGATCAGCACTATGGCAGTTTATACATGTAAGCATCGGTTTATGTCTTAAATCTTTGTCTATAGTCGCAACAAGCTTCGGATGGCATGTTAAACAATCTCCTGTACAGCCAAAAACAGAAGTCGCAAAGAAAAATAGAAAAGTTAAAGCTCTTATAGCAAAAGTAAGTCTTTTCATAATTAAGATACTTTTACCTCTATTTCACCGTCTTTAATATCAAACTCTACGTTTGATCCCTCAAACACTTTGCCCTCAAGTATCAAATCTGCAAGCCTGTCTTCAACTATCTCATAAAGCGCTCTCTTTAGAGGTCTAGCCCCATAAACCGGATCAAATCCGGCTTCGGCAATATATGCTTTTGCACCGCTGCTTAGAGTTATAGCTATATCTCTTGCGGCTACTTTTTTAGCTATTTCACTAAAGAAAATATCTACGATACCCACTATCTGTTCACGCCCAAGCGCATTAAAGATAACAATATCATCAAGACGGTTTAAAAATTCAGGTTTAAACGATTGTCTTAACTCTGACATTACCATCTCATGCAGCTTTTCTGAGTTTTGGTTGTTTATAATCTTATCACTCGCTATATTTGAAGTTAAAATTATTATCGTATTTGTAAAATCAACAGTAACTCCTTTGTTATCCGTCAACCTTCCATCATCCAAAACTTGTAATAAAATATTAAAAACATCAGGATGCGCTTTTTCTACCTCATCAAAAAGTATGACGCTGTAAGGCTTTCTTCTTACCGCTTCCGTTAGTTGACCACCCTCTTCATATCCAACATAACCCGGTGCAGCTCCTACAAGACGAGAGACCGCATGTTTTTCCATATATTCACTCATATCAATTCGTATCATTGCATCAGGAGAATCAAATAGAAATTTAGCCAATGTTTTTGCTGTTTGTGTTTTACCTACTCCGGTAGGTCCTAAAAAGAGAAAACTTCCAATCGGTGCCGTTGCGTCAGAGAGTCCTGCTTTGTTTCTCTTAATTGCTCGAGCAACAGCATGCGTAGCCTTGCTTTGACCGACAACCTCTCTGTTTAACTCATCCTCCACATTTAAAATCTTATCTTTATCCGCTTGAAGCATCTTTTTAATCGGGATTCCCGTCCATCTTGAGATAATCGAAGCAATTGCCTCTTCATCAACGCTATTTTTGAGAAGCGTCCCCTCTTTTTGAAGATTCTCCCAATTCTCATTAATCTCTTTCTCTTTAGCAATAAGTGCAGGAATTTCGCCATACTCTATCTCGGCAGCACGATTGAACTCTGCAGAGCTTTTTGCAATGCCTGCTTCTCTTCTCTTAGCCTCTATCTCATTTTTTATGCTTGATATTTTTCCAAATACCTCTTTTTCATTTGCAAACTGTGATTCTAATCCTCTGACTTTCTCTTCAACATCTGCCAACTCTTTTACTATCTCTTCAAGTCGCTTTGTATTTGCTGCAGACTCTTCCATTTTTAGAGCCTCTTGCTCAACACGGAGTTCTGATTTTTTTATCTTTGCATTGCTTAGCGCATGAGGCTCAGACTCTATCTGCATCTTAAGTTCAGCCGCAGCTTCATCGATTAAGTCAATCGCTTTATCAGGCAAAAATCTATCTGCAATATATCTGTCTGAGAGTTTTGCAGCCGCCACTAAAGCACTATCCGTGATAGTTACATTATGGTGAGTTTCTAATCTCTCTTTGATGCCTCTTAGAATCTGCAAAGATTGATTTACACTCGGTTCATTTACATTAATCGGCAAGAATCGTCTTTGAAGTGCCATATCTTTTTCAAAATATTTTCTATACTCTTTAAGTGTTGTTGCTCCGATTGTGTGTAGTTCACCACGAGCAAGTGCAGGTTTTAAGATGTTTGCGGCATCCATACTTCCCTCGCTTGCACCTGCTCCGACGATGGTGTGAATCTCATCTATAAAGAGTATGACATTTCCGCTCTTTTTTACCTCGTCTATAACCGACTTGAGTCTATCCTCAAACTCTCCCCTATACTTTGCACCAGCTATAAGTGCACTCATGTCAAGTGCTATTACTTTTTTGTTTTGCAAAGATGTAGGAACCGCTCCATCGCTGATTCTCTGTGCAAGTCCTTCAACCAAAGCAGTTTTACCGACTCCCGGTTCACCTAAAAGCATAGGATTATTTTTTGTTTTGCGGATTAATATCTGCATCATACGTGTAATCTCTTCATCACGTCCGATAACGGGAGAGAGTTTCCCCTCTTTTGCTTCTATAGTCAAGTCAATACCGTACTTTGAGAGTGACTCTAACGTCTCATCAGAACTTTGAGAGTTTATCTTTGCTCCACCGCGAGAGCTCTCTAAATTTTTTATAAGCTCTGAGATATCTATATATTTTTTTAGCAGGCTTAAAAATGGTTCACTCTTTATATTTGCCAGAAGGTATGTATCTACAGCCAAAAAAGAGTCTCCGCTTTTTGTCATATACCCAATGCCGTTTTCAAGTGTTTGAAGGAAATTTCTAGAGATTTTAATACTCTCTTTTGTCACGGATGATGATTTTGGAAGCTTTTCGCTTATGCTTTTTACATCTAGCTCAACCGCCGCTTTACTTACTCCCATCTTGTTAAACATCTGATTTAAAACAGAGTTTGAGTTTGTAAGCTGTGCCCATAAAAAGTGAATCGGCTCAATCTCTTGATTTTTGTTATAGAGCGCCAATGAAAGAGATGACTCAATCGCTTCCGTCATGTTGTTTGTTAGTTTTTCAAAAATATTATTCATTCATAAATCCTTTATTGTTTATATGAAAAATTATAGCGAGTTGAGTGTAACTATGTCAAGCTATTTTAGTCCAATCATCTTAAGCTATAAAAAACCTTTTTGTCTATACCTATTTAACATACTATCATTTCCACTTACGCCGCCACTGTGTACATAGAGTATCTCTTCATCCGTTTGTTCAAGCAGAGAAATCCATAAGCTTGGAGAGTAGATAAGGTCAAACTCTATTTTATTTTGTAATAACTTCTGCCATATATCTAAAAATTCTTTATAGGGCTTAGCAAAATGATACTTCTTTTGTGGTTCTAAAATTATTAAATTATCCGGTATCTCGCAAAGCGCCGACATCTGCTCTCTTAAATATGTAGCATCTCCCACACATGGCGTTGTATAAACTTTATATTCGCTAAGCGTCAAGGCAAGGAAAAGCGCCGTTGTTCCCGTACCTGATGGTGTAGCTAGAGATCTAATATTTAAATTTGCTTCTTTTATCTCTTTAGCAAGAACCTCAAGTCCCTCTTTCGCTTCAGCTACAGCTCCGCCTTGATCTATGATAAATGTTTTTTCATCAAGGTTAAATCTTAGTGAAGCTATAAAGTCTTTATAAAAATTGTGTTGTATCTCAACATGTTTCATGCCAAGCTCTTTTGCATGGTAAAAGTTGCCGCAATCTTCATCTTTGAGAGTTTGGCTTAGAGGTTTTGTGTAGTATGTAAACTCCCATCCTTTACTCTTGCACATTGCTGCAATTGCAAGCATTGCGTTGGACTGTGTTCCGCCGTAAGAGATGATTTGATTGAGTTTGTTTGAGGGAGTTTGTAAAAGTGCGTAGAGTTTGCGAAATTTATTTCCTGCTAAAAAGGGATCTACAAGATCATCCCTTTTAACATAAAAAGCTCTTCCATCTAAAAATATTTTATCGATTTCAGATGGAATTTTTAAAGAACACTCTGCTTTAGAGAGCATTTACTTTTTTATAACTGCTTTTTTTTGCAGTTCTTGGATTCTAGCCTGCATAAAAGTTTTGAATTTTTCCATTTTTAATCTTTGCTCTATAAATGATTTAACTTCAGGAAAACCTTTTGTTGTTTTTGCTTTTTTATCTTCGATATAGATTACATGGTATCCAAATTGAGTTTTTACAGGTTCCATTGTCATCTCTTTTGGCTTCATTGAAAATGCTTTTTCATTAAATTCAGGAACCATTTGTCCCTCAGCAAAATAGCCAAGATCTCCGCCGTTTGGAGCACTTGTACAAGTAGATTTAGCTTTTGCAATCTCTATAAATTTATTTTTAAGAGCATCGCCTTTTAATGCTTTTAATTCAGCAATAATACTCTTTGCCTCAGCTTCTTCTTTTACAAGAATATGACGTGCATTTACGCTCTCATTTTCAACAAACTCTTCCTTGTTAGCATCATAATAATCTTTTAACTCTTTTTCAGTTAATTTAATCTTATCAAGCTCCTGCTTTTGCCATACTTGAGTCGCAATCTCTTTCTCTATTCTTTTTGCAATCTCTTGATATTTATCTTTAAACTCTTTTGTTTCTAAGATGCCTTTACTTTTTGCATCACCGAAAATTAGCTCCATTGCAACCAACTGCTCTAAAACTTGCTTTCTAAATTCACTCTGTTTTTCTGCAGGAACCTGGTTAAATCTACCTTGAGTTGCTGCCATAAGCTCTTTATCAACATCTTGTTGCGTAATAGCCGTGCCATTTACCGTTACAAGTGTTTGTGCAGTAGAGAGTGTTGAGAGGATTGCCAAAGACGCCGCTATTTTTGTTACTGTTTTCATTTTCTTCCTTTAAAGAACTACCTTTTATTATTGGCAATTCTAATAATTTTATACTAATGATTATTAAACAACTCCTCTTTTGTATATAATTGCACAATGAAAAAAGCCACTAAACAAGAGATAAAAGAGATTCATCAACTTTTTATAGATAGATACAGTGATGCCGTAACGGAGCTTGAGTACAAAAATGTCTATGAATTAGTCATAGCAGTTACTCTCTCGGCACAATGTACTGACAAAAGAGTAAATCTTATTACTCCTGCTCTTTTTGATAAATACCCTACAGCGGAATTATTGGCACATGCAGACATTGAAGATGTAAAATCACTAATTAACAGCTGTTCATTTTTCAATAATAAAGCAAAAAACATCATAGAGATGGCAAAAAGAGTTGTTGATGTATATGACGGTGAAATTCCTCTAGATGAAAAAGAGCTTATGACACTCAGCGGTGTGGGACAAAAAACCGCAAACGTTGTCATGATAGAGTACACCGGTGCAAACTTGATGGCGGTAGATACACATGTCTTTCGAGTCGCTCACAGACTCGGACTGAGTGATGACAAAACCGCGATAGCCACAGAAGCAACACTTGTAAAGAAATTTAAAAATAATCTCAATGCACTTCATCAAGGAATGGTACTCTTTGGCCGCTATATCTGCACAGCCAAAAATCCAAAATGTAACGAATGTTTTTTAACATCATATTGTAAGACAAAAGAGAGTTTTAAAGTTTAAAAGTTGGATTGCTTTTTGCTTTATAAAGAGTATGATTAAATATTTTCTTATACTTTTAATAGCGTTTCTTTTTTCCGGATGCTTCAACAAAACAGGCATCTCTGCCAAGTACTATGCTAATGGGTGCAATGAATACTACGATGTTCAGGGCTTTTACCATAAAGATTGTAAAGATGAAAATATTATTACATATAAAGAGATCGGTGAAAAAGCAAGTAAGGCGAGTGAGTTTGTTATCGGGGGAGATGAAGAGGAAGAGGTTGAAAAACCTCAAAGAAATGTTTGGTAAATTGAAACAAACCAACGACGAAATATGAAGTAATTTTATTTTATAGCAATGAAAGTTGCAAAGTTTGCCCAGCGAAACACTACCTCACAGTGTGAAAACCCGCAATTTCTGACCATTCTTATATTTTCATCCTCACTGTAGGGTACTAAAACATTCTCCAACGCTTCTCTCTTTTGAACTATCTCATACTCCGAATAGCCCTGCTCTTTTTTAAAATCGTAATAGCACTCGATGAGATCTTTGTTTAACTTTGAATGGTGGCTTATAACCTTTTCGCTAAAGATAAAAACTCCATCTTTTTTAAGTGAAGCGGCTATTTTTTTCACAAGCTCTTCACGAATGAGCGGTCGAATAAACTGCAGAGTGTAGTTGCTTACAAAAAGCTCCGCCTCTTGATACTCATACTCTAAAATATCGGCATTTTTCAACTCAATGTCGGCATTAAACGCTTCACACTTTTTTCTGGCTTGTTCTAGCATCGCTTCAGAGTTATCAAGCCCTACTAAAGTCGCACTGTTTTTTAATTTTTTACTTATGCTTATAAGCAGCGTGGCGGTCGAGCAGCCCAAATCATAAGCTGTCCCGCCGTTTTCCAATGCTTTTAGCGCAAAAAACTGTGTGATTTTTTGCGACTCTTTATAAAAAGGCACGCTTCTTTGCAGCATGTCATCAAAAACTGCAGCGACCTCTTCATCAAACTCAAACTGTTTCTTTATCGGTTTTGTAAATACTTTATCATTCATTTTCATTTCCTAGAGCGCAATTTTAACCAAAATCTTATGATACAATCTATATTATTTAATAAAAATTCAAAGGAAAACAGTGGAGCTTGAAACATCAACATGGATGATGCTTTTTTTCATTCTGTCTCTAGCCGTTAGTATCTGGAAAATATATGCATTTTTACCGAATAAACAACTAGAAGACGATGATACAACACAAGAGTCACAAGAGCAGTTAAAAAATTTAATGATAAAAGTTATAAACAAAAATGGCGGAGACCTCAATAATAAAAGCTTGTTTGAGCTAATGATAAAGGATGAAGATTTCGATAAGAAACGGTTTTGGAGATTTAATGAAAACAGGCTAAATCAGCTGCTTTTACACTACTTTTTACAAAATCAGAATACAAAAAATATTAGAGATATCTATGAAAATATAAATAATTAACATGTAGAGAACTCTACATGTTAGTGAAAAATCAGTTTCTGCCTATCGCATTTAAATCTAAAAATGCCGCTTCAACTCTTTGAACCAAAGTTTTTTGACCCTCTCTTAGCCATTTTCTCGGGTCATAATAGTTCTTATTCGGCTTATCTTCACCCTGCGGATTTCCGATTTGACCTTGAAGGTAATCTCTGTTTTTCTCATAATAATCTTTCACGCCTACCCATGTCGCCCATTGAGTATCTGTATCGATATTCATTTTTATAACGCCGTAACTGATTGCTTCACGAATCTCTTCATGCGTCGAGCCTGAACCGCCATGGAAAACAAAGTTTACAGGTTTATTTCCGGTATTAAATTTTTCTTGAATATATTTTTGAGAGTTATCCAGAATTTTAGGGGTAAGTACAACATTTCCAGGTTTATAAACACCGTGGACATTTCCAAAAGATGCGGCAATAGTGAAGTTTGGAGAAACTTCACTCAACTCTTTATATGCGTATGCAACATCTTCGGGCTGAGTATACAGAAGTGAGTTATCAACACTTGAATTGTCAACTCCATCTTCTTCTCCTCCTGTTACGCCAAGCTCAATCTCTATGCTCATGCCGATTTTGCTCATTCTCTGTAAATATTTTTTGGAAATAGCGATATTTTCTTCTAAAGGCTCTTCTGATAAATCTAACATGTGAGAAGAAAAAAGTGGTTTGCCTTGCTTTTTATAATAATCCTCACCGGCATCAAGAAGTGCATCAATCCAAGGAAGAAGTTTTTTAGCAGCATGGTCGGTATGAAGAATTACAGCAATGCCATAACTCTCAGCCATCATGTGTACATGTATAGCTCCGCTTATAGCACCTACGATAGCAGCTTTTTCATTTTCATTACTTAAGCCTTTTCCTGCATAGTATGCTGCACCACCATTGCTAAACTGAACAATTACCGGAGATTTTACTTTTGCGGCAGCTTCTAAAACAGCGTTTATAGAGTCTGTTCCGACAACATTTACGGCAGGAATGGCAAAACCACTCTCTTTTGCATATTTATAAACTTTTTGTAGATCATCACCAAACAATACACCAGGCTTTACAATATCTAAAATACCCATAATAAGACTCTTTATATAAAAATTTTGTCTAATTGTATTACAGGCTTTATTTAAAATAACTTTTATAAAAACTTTATTATGCTAAAATGCGAAAAAAATCGGGATGTAGCTATGAGACTTACTTTGGATGAATATTGTAAAAACTTCAAGATGTCTAAAGAGTTGGTTAATTCTAAGATTAAAGCCAAAAAGTTAGATTATGTTATTGAAGAGTCTCAACTGTTTATCGTAGTGGAAGATAATAAAAACTTTCTTCCAGAAGAGAAAGCTATATCTATAGAAAATACTCAGGTTACCAAACCTAAAACAACAGTAGCAACGGTTTTGGCACTCTATCAAAAAGAGAATAATTTTCTAAAAAACAAAATAGCTCAACTTGAAGCGAAAATTGATAAACTCATTGATGACAAGGAGCAGATGCTTCGCGATGAGAGAGATAAGATAGAGCATATCTACAGTTCAAAAGACATGCAGCTGAAAAATATTTTAGAACTTGTAAATAAAAAGATGGAACTTGAGAGAAAAACAACTATGATTCATGAGATAGAGAGTTTTGAGCATGAAGATGAGTCAGATTTTTTAAGTGAACCGGATATGGTTGAGTTAAAAGAGTATCTAAGATCACTAAATATAAAATCTTCTCAAAGAAAAATAATTAAAAAACGATTTTTAGACGCTTATGACAGTGACGTAAGAGTCATGCATAAAGATGGAAAGCTATATTTAGATCTCTCAAAATACGATTATAGTGATTTGCTTGCTTACTAAAAAATTCAAAACAAAAAATATTAGTGCCACTATCAATAAATATGCGGCGGAGAACGACTCTTCGCCGCTTGAGTTTTCTTTTAATGTAAATGAAGTAGATACGTATATAAAAACAGTTTCCGAGAAGAGTTTTGTGCTCTATAATGAAGATATAAACCATTACTACTCAGAACATGACAAGATGATTAACGAACATGTAGAATTAAAACAGATGTACACAATTACGGTAAAAAAAGAGTCCAAAAAAATTATAAAACTTATTTATAGTATTGATTTTTCAATTGACAATACAACCCCCGTAATTATTTTATATCCGGAATCACAAATTCCATACAAAAAATATCAGCCTAAAGAGATCTATCTTCTTCTACTCAAAGAGCTAAATAATATAAAGGCAGTTAATAATATTTTAGTTAATATTTTTGACGGGCAGATGAAAGAAAAGCTAAAAACATTTATAAAATATCTTTATAGCGACAAATTTGTCAGTAAAATTAAAATTCCTCTATTTAACGGAATTAAAGTGGAGATACGAAGAAGCAGTAAACTAGTGATGAAGTTTATGCAAAAAGAGAATACGCATCAAGTTATAGAGGTTGATGCAGGAGAAGTGTTAGTTGAATTTATTAAACCGGTATTTGGGAAAAACGGCTTTAACGCATTTGGAGATATTATTGACAATGGCTACCTAAAGAACAACGATGACTTAAAGTGCTACATTGATGATAAAAGCATTGAAATTATTGAAAATGATGATAAAAAAAGTTACATAAGCAAAATAAAAGGGTACGTTCATTTTGATAAAGAAAATTTTTACATAGACAATAAACTTAAAATGCAACGACTATCTCGCGTACAAGATTCTGTTGCAAAAGAAGAGAACAATAATATAGAAGTTGTTATATCTCAAAGCGACTCATCTCTTGATAGTCTTGGAGAAGGCGTACAGCTTACATCGGAAACTATCCATATACATGGGCATGTGGGTGCGAAGTCATCGCTAAAAGCAGTAAATCTTACAATAGACGGTGCAACACACAAAGATTCGGCTCAAGAGGCAAAGTTTGCCACTATTAACAGACATAAAGGCAAGTTAAGATGCCACAGTGCTAAAATAAAACTCTTAGAAGGCGGAGAAGTTCATGCTACAAATGTTGAAATCGAAAACTCACTCGGCGGCGTAATATACGCAGAAAATGTAACCGTAGGACATGTAAAGAGCAACCTCAAAATTTACGCATCAAACTCCATTAACATCAAGTTAGTAAGTGGTGAAGACAATCTATTTAAGATTAATTATAAAGATATTCCCACATTAAACAGTAAGTATAATTTTATAACACAAGAGATAGAAGATTTAAAATATAAGCTTGAGGGTGCGCTAAAGCATACTCCCTCAGATGTTCCGGTTCTTAAAAAACAGATTAATGAACTAAAAGAGCAACAAGATAAAATTGTAAACGGTGTTAAACATGCACAAATTACCATAACTGAGCCGCTTAGAGGTTTAAATACAATCACATTTACTCTTGCAGATGGCAAAGAAATTACGTATAAAACAGATACAAGAACATACAAACCATTCTACCTTGTCGAATCTGAAGATAATATCACACTCCATCCTACCGACAAAAAAATATCCTTATAGTCATAAATAAATAACGCATTTTTTTATTTTTCTAGTAGCCATATGTTTTTTTATATATTTTATATACGTAATACCGTATGTTTTATATTGTATTGTTTGTTTATTACAATATATATATATGTTAATATACTTTTTTATTTGTATTTATTCACTTTTATATTATATAATCATAATATATATGTATGTTTAAGTATTTATTTCGTACAATCACTTTATGCAAATTAATGATCTATTCAACATCCTTCATAACGCTATAGAATCTCAGAACAATGGGAAAAAAATATCTCTAAAAGATATGGCTAATTCATTTGGGATATCTATGCGTACATACCAAGATTGGAAGCTCGGTCGTGCAAAACCGCAAGCTGCAATAACTGTTATGCAAATGCTTGGCAAACTTGAAGATGAAGAGATTATTAGAACTGTGAGAAAAATCAATAAACTTAAGGATTGAGTTCATGAGTGCACTGACAAAACAAGAGAGAGATGCTTTAGAAGAAGTTTTTTTATCTATACATACAAAGAACAATAGATATGAAAAAATGAAAGAGATACGCTCTTTTATTATTACTGCCGATATAAGCGTTGCTCTCTCAAAACTGCTTAAACGTGCAAAATTCGGACTAAGAAAGAGAAAAATATCACAATTTTTCTCATTTTTTGATAAAAAGAAGAAATTTTTAAGCAAATAAACTATAAAGTGTCTAAAGCTGAATTACTTGACTCGGATGTTGCATTTTAAAGTTTTAGTAATTTCGGAAAATCTTTATAAATTCAAGGGTAGATTTATGAATAAAGCTCAATTCGTTGAACTAGTGCAAGCAAGCGGTAATTACAAAACTAAGGTTGAAGCTGAAGCAGCTATCAAAGCATTTACAGAAGCGGTTACATCTGCTTTAGTGAAAAAAGAAAGTGTTTCTTTAGTTGGATTTGGAAGCTTTGAAGCTTCTCTTCAAAAAGGAAAAAGCGGTAAAGTTCCAGGCACAAGCAAAACTTATACTACGCAAGATAAAATGGTTCCAAAATTTAAAGCAGGCAAAGGTCTTAAAGACCGCGTTTTAGCTGGTAAATAAAAATTTAAAGTTTGTCACAAAAATGTGACAAACTTTTATAAAATCTGTTACTTCTTCTATATTTTCTCCGTTTAAATCTATATTTTCACTCATCTAAATTTCAATAAAATTGATACAATACGACTTTATAAAAAAACACAACAGGAAAAAAAATGAAAAAAATTATTCTTGCACTTTTGGTAGCATTATCGCTAAATGCTAAGGAGGCAAATCCACATGTAATTCTAGAAACAACACAAGGGAATATTGAACTTGAACTTTTTAGTGATGTAGCGCCTCTAGCCGTTGAAAATTTCACTACTCACATAAATAACGGCTACTATAACGGACTTATCTTTCATCGTATTATCAAAAATTTTATGATTCAAGGCGGAGATCCTAGCGGAACTGGAAGAGGCGGAGAAAGTATCTGGAAAAAGCCATTTAAAGATGAATATAAAGATAAGCTTTTTTCCAATGCAGGAATTCTTGCTATGGCAAACGCAGGAGCACATACAAACGGCAGCCAGTTCTTTATAACAACTGCACCTACACCATGGCTCAATGGAAGACATACTATTTTTGGACAAGCTACAGCCGAATCGATGGGCGTTATAAAAAAATTAGAAAATGTTGCAACACTTGGAGCTAAAAGCGGAGACAGACCGATAGAAGAACAAAAAATTATAAAAGCATATGTAAAAAAGTAAGGTTTGTGATATTTTACATACAAGCTCTAATCATTTTATAATTGATATTTTAATATAATCATGTGAATAACAAAAAGGGTGTTTAATGGAAATTAGTACGGTTGATAAGCTTCAAAAAAAGGCGTTGAAAAAAAGTGCTCCCGATCTTACAAAACTTGGTTTTGCACTGTTTTTTATGGTTGGAGTTCTAACATTTAGCTTTTTAAGCAATGGGGGCATTCCAAATAATATGTTTCTTGCCGTTGCAGCGCTAATCGGTGCATATATGGCAATGAATATTGGTGCTAACGATGTTGCAAACAATGTAGGTCCTGCCGTAGGTTCAAAAGCTATGACACTCACAACCGCAATCATTATCGCTGCTATATTTGAAGCTGCAGGTGCTTATATAGCAGGTGGGGAAGTCGTTAAAACAATAAAAGACGGTATTGTAGATATAGCAGGGTTCGGAGGCAACAGCAGCCATTTTATCTGGGCGATGATGGCAGCACTTCTTGCGGCTGCACTATGGCTCAATTTTGCGACCATGATGCGAGCGCCGGTTTCTACCACACACTCCATCGTAGGTGCAGTCATGGGTGCGGGAATAGCTGCGGCAGGGTTTGATGTCGTAAACTGGACTACTATGGGCGGTATAGTTGCCTCTTGGGTGATTTCGCCGCTCTTAGGCGGTATCGTTGCAGCCGGATTTCTTTTTGCGATAAAAAAGAGTATTGTTTTCAAAGAGGATAAAGTTCAAGCCGCCAAAATTTATGTTCCTATTTTTGTTACTATTATGTCCTTGGCATTCGTTACCTATATTCTCTTAAAAGGATTAAAGCAAGTATGGCCAAAAATGATTGAATTAATCAACATGCTCCCTTTAATCTCTATGGAAGTTACAAAGAATCCCTCTTTTGGAGTTGCATTTAGCATTGCACTCATTTTATCGGCTTTTGTTTATATTATCGTCAAAAAAAGAGTAAGCTCTAGCACTACGGCATTAGAAAACAGCAAAGCCTCTGTAAACACTCTCTTTACTATTCCACTTATTTTTGCTGCCGCACTCCTTAGTTTTGCACATGGCGCGAATGATGTTGCAAATGCAATCGGTCCTTTAGCTGCTATAAATGATGCAGTAGTTAGCGGCGGTGTATCTTCCAGCGCTTCTATCCCTTTTTGGGTTATGAGTGTAGGGGCGCTCGGTATTGTTATTGGTCTTGCGCTTTATGGTCCTGAACTTATCAAGACGGTAGGAAGCGAGATAACAGATCTAGATCAGATAAGAGCCTTTTCGGTAGCTATGTCCGCATCGGTAACAGTTATCATAGCTTCACAACTTGGTCTTCCGGTAAGCTCCACACATATCGCGATAGGCGGTGTCTTTGGTGTCGGGTTTTTAAGAGAGTGGCTACATATAAAAGATGAAAAAAACCGTACTATAGAAGAGGATGTTGAAATCATCAGGGATGAGCAGCTTACCAAGAGTGCCTATGAGGCAGAGCTAAAAGCACTTGAGAAGAAAGATGAAAAGTCCCAGTTTGATTATACTCGAATGGTAGAGCTCTATAAATTGATTGCAAATGAGAAAAAGATTATTAAATCTACAAAAAAGAGTATAAAAAAAGCTAAGAAAGTCGAGTATGTCAGAAGGGATGCCGTCAAAAAAATAGTTGCCGCATGGCTTATAACAGTTCCAGCAGCAGCAATACTGGCAGGTATGTTCTTTTTTGTAATCAAAGGTGTTGTGGGTTAAATTTGCGCACTTTTTATAAAAGTGCGCAACATCAGTTATTTATAATGCTTAAAATCTTTTTTCGCAACTTCTAAAGCTTTATTAAAATCCATAATTTCACCGCCAAACTCTCCTTGGAACTTTTTAGCCTCCTCTTCATTTGCAAAAGCATACTTGCTAATCTTACTCATAGTGCCTCTTTTTTGACTTCCGACTACATAGTAAGCTTTTGTAGCATCAATTAATTTTAGACTCTTTACGTCTACTACTTTAGGATTTTTAAGCGTTACGCCCTCTCCTAAGTGATCTTCAAAACAGTGAATAGAGCAGTATTGATATTGCGTGTCGTTGTGTGTTGCACTATGGCTTGTTTTATAGTACTTAACCAAATCCATTCCACATCTGCTGCAATAATTTTTATTTTTACCCTCTTGAACCAAAGTCGCCTCATTCTCTTGAACACTTTGAAACATACCGGATTTTGGACCGAGATTTTTTTCCGTTCCGCACCCTATCAATAAAAGTGCTATTACACCTGAAATTGCTAATTTATACATCTTCTTCTCCTATATTTATGATATGTTATCAACAAATAATTACTAAAGTGTTAAAATACAGGAAAAATGGATCAAAATGAGAGAAAAAATAGCAAAATATGCCAAAGAGTTGATTCTTTTTTTTATAATTATGTCAATTTTTGCAAATATCTTAAGTTTTTGCAGAAGCTCAGATCTAAATAAAGATAGACTAAATTTATCTTCTGTGACACTTTTAAATAATCAATCATTTACATTGCCAAAAAATGAGCCGATACTGATTTACTTTTGGGGAACATGGTGTCCTGTATGCAAAATGCAATCCAAAGATATCGAAACAGTATCAAAAAAATTTAATGTTTTATCTATCGCAGTAAAATCTGGAAGCAACATAGAGATAGAGGAGTATCTAAAGAGCCAAAATCTCTCTTTTAGAGTATTTAATGACCAATATAGCTCTATGGCACAAAAGTTTAGAATCTCTATTTTTCCGACTATAATTATCTTTGATAAAGATGGAAATGAAATTTTTAGCGATGTGGGATATACAACTATATTTGGATTATGGCTTAGAATGTGGTGGGCAACTCTTTAATAATATTAACCGACACACGGGATATCCCGTATGTCTGGTCAATCTACTTACTTATTTTAACATCATACGCTTTGCGAGATAGAGGCACCCAAGGACGCTTCACATGTAAAGGACGACGAATAGTAGAGTTTTCATCCAAACCGCGTGTCAGCTGATCTCTCCATCCTTTGTAAACTTTAAAGTTATTGTCATAGTTTACATAGATATCACCTATCTTATCACCGGCTTGTGCAGGCTCTAAAATAACTTTTTGATGCCAGCAGTGCATACCTGAAATTGGATCCGGATGGGGAGCTGCCACGGCATTTTGCCATGAACCGCTAAGTCCATCCCACCAGATATTCCCACTGTCTCTGTTGTAATCTGCAAATCTCTCAGCTTTAAACGGCTTGATACCCTCTATATATTTGAGCTTACCAACTTTTCCGTCCATCTGTACTTCAGCAGTAGGAACACCAAAACTATTGATTCCAGCTTTTCCACTGTAATCTTCGATCTTGATTTGTGCGCCATCTTTACCGACATTTTCTACAGGATGAGCAATAAATTTAGGATCATTTATATTTCTTGGCATCGGTTTTGGATTAACTTTGCCGTCACTCACTCCATTTGGAATTGTTACGGAGTTAGTCAATTTCCAACGACCGCCATGATGCGAACATGCAAGTGTTCCAGGAAGCACACCCTCCGTCGGCACTGCCATTGCGACAAAGTGACCTGACTCTAAACCTGTTAAACTATCCACGATTTTAACACGAATAGCATCTCCACGTTTAAATCCTTGACGTGCAGCATCTGAAGTAGAGATCCAAATCGGATCATGGTTTTGAGAAATCTCCATCAAATGTTTTGAGTTAGCCGAGCGCGTATGAATATTATATGGCAAACGGAAAACCGTATTTAGTGCATACGAGTTTTTCTCACTCATGAAAGAGTGGTTTACATGCGACACGATATGAACCATCTCTTTTTTCTCTTGCTCAGTTCTTGGATAAAATGGAATAGCATACTCAGGCCATTTCCAGTCATCCGCCATCCACTCACAGAAGAAGTCAAGTTTTTTATCAAGCGTTTCAAAACCTTCCATTTTTTTGCCGTCAATTTCAATACCAAAAGGTTTCTTTTTGCCGTCATGCTCAGCCGTCATAACACCAGTTCTTTTGTCGATATGAACATGTTTTTTATCATATTTATGACCGTGAGAGATATAGTTTTCACCGTCGTCTTTTATCAAACGCTCTTGTGGAGAATAAATCTTATTCTCTTCCATCCATGCACCATAATCTCTTAAATACTCATACACAGGGTATTCTGCATTTTTATATCTGTCGTCCGTAGTTGCAGTTGCTTTAAGATTTGGTAAATTATCACCGAATGCCGCATCATACCACTCGGCTATAGTTACAGGTTTACCCGGATTTTTCTTAGATTCCCACATCTTTTTGATACCTAGTTTTCCTGTTGGATCTATGTAGTTTACACAAAGTTCAAACCAGAACTCATTATCTTCCCAAACTTCGCCTAAGCCGCCTTTAATATGCGCTTCAAGCGTAGCACGAGCAGGATTTTTCGGTTTCCATCCAGATTTTTCCAATGCAACTCTTAAAACTGGCTGACGGAAAGATGTCCAGCGAGCCGGCATTGTAGCTTCGGAGTGCTGATCGTGTCTCTCACCCGCAAGCCCAACTGGCAGAACATAATCCATATACCAGTTTGTCTCGCTCCACACAGGAGAGAGATTCATAGTAAGTTCCATTTTTGACTCATTTTTAAGAACGTCTATCCATCTGAATCCATCTGGATTTATCCATACTGGATTATACATACGAGGAATATAAACAGAGAGTTTTTGAGGAACTTTAAGCCCTTTTGCTATCCATTTTTCCTGCCACTCAGTGTCGCTTAGAAGATGCGGCAGAAGAAACGACATCTCATAGTTTGACAAAGGCCATTCTGGAGGATATGTAAGCTCATTGTAAACATCCACTTTTGGAATATCTGCTCCACGCATACCTTGACCTACAGTTGAGCTTCCACCTTTACCTGATACCGAGATAACATGCCAGTGATGGAAGAATGTTCCTCCCTCAGGCCCAATTGCGCCACGAAGAGCAAGTGCAAAGTAGCCTGTACGACCACCCATCCATCCGCCGCGGTTTCCTGCAGCCGATGCTCTCCAGAAATATGTAGATATTGACTCACCGGCCCATATAAACATATCATAAAGAGCTTCAAGTTTATATGCAGGAACATGTGTCTCTTTTACTGCATAATCAAGCGTATATGGAGCATAAAGCTCTTTTAGGACATTTAAGAATGTATCAAAATCATCCCCTGCAGGAAGCTTAGAAATGTAGCCTTTGCTTACCAAAAATTCTAAATATTTTCTATTATCTAAAAATACTTCCCAGTTTATCCATTTTTTAACAAAAGCTTTATCGACTTTATTTTCACTCAAAATTCTTTGCGTTAGATAAAGATAAATAGCAGGTTCAGTTCCTGGCCAAGACGCTATCCAAAGATCTGCCATACCTGCAGAGTTTGAGAGACGAGGATCCATAACAACCAGTTTTGCACCCTTTGCTCTTGCATCTGCTATAAATGCCGCTGATTGGGCAAAGTAGTGTCCTGCATCTGCAGCATGAGATGAATTTAAGAAAATCAGCTTAGCATTTGCCCAGTCAGGTGAAGTTCTATCATCGTTTGCGAACTGAATCGTAGGCGTACGACCGTTTGATGAACAGATGTTAGTATGTGAATTATAAGAATCTAATCCAAGAGTGTGCCAAATAGCTGGAACAAAACCGTTTTCATTCGGTCTTCCGACATGGAACATCACTGATTTTTTAGATAACTCATCACCTTTTTCTATGGTTTGAGCCATTTTGTTACCGATGGTTGTCATTGCTTCATCCCATGTAGTACGAATCCACTTACCCTCTCCGCGAGCAGAACCCGGAGCACGTTTAAGTGGGAACGCTATACGATCTGGATCATACATTTGCGACTGAGCAGCGTATCCTTTTGCACAGTTACGCCCACGACTAGCCGGATGGAAAGGGTTACCCATATACTTCTTAACACTAAAAGTTTTTTTATCAACCCATGCAGTCAAACCGCAAGAAGCTTCACAGTTTGAACATGCAGTTGCCACAATAGTATAATCATTTACTTCAATACCCTTAGGATTTGATTCGCTTCTTACGCCGTGACGATCTATACCGCCTCTTTTCCAATCATTGCCGTCTAACTCTTTAAAATCATTCCACTCGCTCATAGGAGGGTAAAAGGATAAAGTATCCGGAGTGTTTGTAAACTTGCTATCTTTAACAGAATCAGCAATAGCATCAGATGTAAACACACCCTTTGCGATGGTAGCACCTGCAACAGTAAATGCAGCGCCTTTTAAAAATGTTCTTCTACTTTCTAAATACATTCAATTTTCTCCCTAACTCATTGGTAATAATTGTGGAATCATTAGCCATACATGTTTAACTATAGCCAAGCCTACTAACGCTAGAATTGCTGCTAATTTTAAAATACTCTCACTTTTACTCGCTCTGCTTAATACTATAAGCAACATCGGCAATAAATAAGTCATCCATTGACCAATCCAGAACATAACCGTATATGGTCCATCACCCTTAACATAATCAAGAACCGCAGCAACCTCTTCAGCTTTCATAGGTCCA
This sequence comes from Sulfurimonas sp. RIFOXYB12_FULL_35_9, assembly GCA_001829715.1. GTDB lineage: Bacteria > Campylobacterota > Campylobacteria > Campylobacterales > Sulfurimonadaceae > Sulfurimonas. The sequence continues at coordinate 26,672 of MICC01000073.1, read as the reverse complement.
AATATATACTCTGCCATATAGATGATAAACGCCATCAATGCGCTTAGTCCAAGAACAACGCCTAAAGAATTTTTTGCTTCCTCGCTGAGTTTGTTTCCGCCCATTAAAATCATAAATGCAGAACCTGATAAAAGTGCAGCTAAAATCATCTGTGCAGATTCTGTCGGCATCTGCCATAGTTCACGAGCTGTACACTGTGCCATCAAACCGGCAGTGTAAAGCGTTACGGGAATTGCAAGAATCGTAGTCCAAAGCAGTACTTTATCAAACTTTACATCCTCTTTTTTGTATGCCAATAGTGCAAGAAGTGACAACAGCCCTAAGAAAATAGTTGCCATCCATGCACCGACTGTAATAGACGAAGTCCAATTAGAGTGCACAAATATGTGCCACATTCTAAACGGCTGATGCAAATCCGCAAGCGTAAAGAGCAAAAATATATTTATAAAAACAAATGCGACTATTGCCGTTGGAAGTCTTAATTTTGCCACTTCATTTGGATGCATTCTAACAAGCATAAAAAGCATAAAAATAACACCCGTACCGATACTCTTTGCCCACATGTTAACCGTAACAAGCCAAGGCCATATTATTCCAGGGAGTGCTACATCTAGTGTAACTACAGCATTTGTTGCTGCCAATATTTCATGTGCCATTAGTGTTTTCCTCCTATTGGAAGTGTTGTAATGTTATTAAAGAGTGAGTGACCGTTTACTCTATGAGACGCAAGTGGGTTAAGAGTAACATTTCCGCCGCCTACATAGTAGTGGTGAGGATTTGTCCCTTTTTCAGGTTTACGCACTTGAACACCGCCTTGATGCACTTGAATATATTTAGAAATATTTGAAGTAGGATCTTCTAAATCTCCGAAAATATTTGCTTGAACTGGACATGCGACTACACATGCAGGCATCATGCTCGAAGCAACTCTATGCGCACAATATGTACATTTATCGGCAGTTTGTGTTTGAGGATCTATGTAAATAGCTCCGTACGGACAAGCCATTACACAACCTGCACAGCCGATACAGCGCTCTTTATCAATATTCACGATACCGTTTTCCAAATAATGCAACGCACTAACCGGACAAATTCTCTCACATGGAGCATTTTCACAATGATTACATCTAAGCGGTGTAAATGTTCTTTTCGTTTCAGGAAAATTTCCGACATCTACATATTTAACACGAAGTCTCCATGTACTTAGCGGAACTTCATTTTCCACTTTACATGCGATTTCACACCCTTTACATCCCATGCACAGATGCAAATCAACTAGGAAGCCTAATTGCATATACTCTCCTTCTAGCCCTTATAGACAAATTTTAAGATTTATAACCTAAGTTGATTTCTTTTTAAATTAAAGAAACCCTTATTTTGCAAGTTTTATGAATTCTTACTTTCTAAATACTACCTATATAAAGCTTAAATTAGTTATAAAAATGTGATAATTTTATAATATTTTTTATATATTGAGAAGATTTAGACAGTTTTGAAGAGTATTTCAGCTATCAATTTTTGATAGCTGATTATTTGTAATTTTTATAATTGAATGTTATTTGCCAAGTCTGACTCTGACTGAGAGCTCGTGTGCACTTAAGCCTTCCGTATTTGCAATCAAAGCACACTCCTCTCCTATCTCATTTATAGCTTTGGAACTAAAAAAGATAATTGATGTCTTTTTCATAAAATTCTCAACTCCAAGAGGAGAGTAGAATTTTGCAGTTCCGCCTGTTGGAAGAGTATGATTTGGACCTGCAACATAGTCACCTATAGCTTCAGGCGTATTGTGTCCTAAAAATATCGCTCCGGCATGTTTTATGAGAGGCAAAAGCTCAAAAGGAGAGAGTGTTGCTACCTCTAAATGCTCCGGCGCTATCTCATTCATCAGCTTAATTGCTTCTTCCATATCGGTCGTTACGATTATTGCTCCTCTCTCCTCAATAGACTTTCTTGCAATTACCTCGCGAGGCAGTTTTTTTAGCCAATTTTCAAGCTCAACTTTTACACTATCTGCAAGCTTCTGTGACGGAGTGATTAAAATCGAACTTGCCATCTCGTCATGCTCAGCCTGAGAGAGCATATCAATTGCAAGGTGGGAAGGATTTGCACTATCATCCGCCAATATTCCTATCTCGCTCGGTCCTGCTATCATGTCAATATTTACGTCACCAAAAACCATCTTCTTTGCAGTTGCGACAAAAATATTCCCCGGTCCCGTAATAACGTCAACCTTTGGGATATTCTCTGTTCCGTATGCCATAGCGGCAATTGCGCTCGCTCCTCCGACTTTGTAAACTTCACTCACTCCGCACAAGTGGCATGCCGCAAGCAGAAGTTCATTTGGTTCATTATCAGGTGTCGGCGTACATACTACAATCTTTTCAACTCCGGCAACCTGAGCAGGAATAACGTTCATAAGAAGTGAAGATGGATAAGCCGCTTTTCCGCCGGGAATATAAAGCCCGGCACTGTCAACCGGAGTAACTCTTTGCCCCAGAATTGTTCCGTTTGGCTCATCGTCAAACCAAGATCTCGGTTTTTGTTTCTCATGATAGATTTTAATTCTGTCATACGCTAAATGAAGAGAACTCTTTAATTTCTCATCAAGATTGGCATAGGCTCTGCTCATAGATTCTGTCGAGATTTTGAGATCTTCATCGCTCTTTGGAGTCCATTTGTCAAACTTTGCAATATGTCGTTTAAGCGCCTCATTTTTTTCGCTTTTTATTTCACTGATAATATTTCCGACTATGGCACTTACAGAGGCAATATCCATTTTGCCTCGAGAAAGAAGCTCGTCAAACTCGGCTTTAAAATTGCTGCTTTTTGAATTTGTAAAAATCATTTTTTGTTTTTTTCCTTATTAAACTCTTCTTTAACTATTCCTAGTGCTTTTAAAAAATTCTCAGCATCCACAGCACCCATAAGCGGCTGATACATAGGCTCTGCACTCGGCTCTAAAAACCATATTGCCGGAGTTCCAGGCTGCCACAGCTCTTTTGGCATGTAGTCGTTTTCATCGCTATAAGAGATTATGGAGACAAAGTTTTTATTTAGCTCTTCTATAACTTTTTTATCTTTAAATGTGGTCTCATCTAAAACTACACAAAATTTGCACGAGTGTCTTGATGATACAAAGAGTACGGGTTTATTTGCCTTTTTCGCTTCGGCAATTCCGGCATTAAAATCTTTTGCCCACTTTATCTCGGAAGCTCCAAGAGTCACTGCGATACCAAGTATCAAATATATAAAAAATTTACGCATGTTTTTTTACCTTTGTTAAAAGTTCTTTTGCACAATCTAATGCGCTTTTGTCAGTCACATCTACGACAATATCCGCCAAAGCTCTGTAGTGTGGCAATCTCTCCTCATAAAGCTCTTTTGCCTTTTTAAGATCATTCAAAAGAGGTCTTTTTTTAAGTTTTTTTGCCGCATTTGGATGAGAATTTATTCGCTGAAGTATTTTATCAAACGGTGAGTCTAAAAAAACAACTACTCCGATATTTTTTAAATTTTTCTGCTTATAAAATCCGCCGCCTGTTGATATCAGACTGTTTTTAACACTCTTCTCAAGCCAGTGTGAAACTTTTTTCTCTAGAGATCTAAAGTACTCTTCTCCGCTGTCTGCAAATATTCTTTTTACAGTTTTATTTTCCATACTCTCTATAAGATCATCGGTATCTATCGACATGTAGTCAGATATTTTAATAACTTCACGGGCAACACTGCCCTTGCCAACGCCCATAAACCCTATTAAAATAATATTTTTACGACTAGGCATTTAACGCCTCCCTACATTACATTGAACTTTAGTTCTCATCACTTCTATTTTTCTACTTTCATCTCAAACATGCTCATGTCAAAATCAGGTTTTGTTTTTATAATTTTTGCATAGATTAAAATTGGAATTACAATATTGTACTCTAATATTGCCATACTGATAATAAACGTAACAGCAAACAGCGGTAAGATATTTGGAATAAAAAAAGAGACAATAAATCCGATAAGGGAGAGTATAAAAAGAAAAAACTGAGCTTTCGCCAACTTTTTACTAATCATATCATTCATAGTAGGAATGCTCATGTAGCCTTTTGCATTTAGGTGAAACCAAACCAAAAAAGGAACTATTTTATATAGCATTCCGGACATGATTGACAATATAAATCCGCCACCTATTAAGATAGAGACAATAACGATATATTTTTCATCAAAAAAATCGTTAATCGCCCATGCAAAAGTACCTAACGTCATAAAAATAGAAGCACTTCTCCAGTACCAAACGGTTATATCGCTTACCTTACGGCGGCGAGCATTGAGTTTGAGGTAAACAGTTGTAGAAAATGCCCAAAAAAAGAGTGCTACCCATATTTTTCCGATTGTACTGTAAGACTCAATAAAAATATTTAAAAAGAGCCATAACAGAAGCCCGCTTGTTACAAGCCATACAACTT
>MICC01000073.1:0-22198 GCA_001829715.1 Sulfurimonas sp. RIFOXYB12_FULL_35_9 | reverse complement strand
AATCTCGGTGCTACGTAAAACATAGGAAGAACATGAAAAGCCACACCTATAATCAAAACACCTGCAAAACCAAAAACTGCCCAAACGCTATGAATATTTGCAAAAAGCAGATGCAAATCAGAAAACTTGCCGATGCCGTAAGATGAGAGAAGGTGCATACCCATCAAAGTAATTAAAAGTGCAAAAATCAAACCGGTAATTATTGCCCGCACGCTTGCCGTTACATTTACCACGCCCTTAAGCGCAATCAGCATAGAGATGATTAGTATCAAAAAACCGCTGCCCAGCAAAAGTGATGAGAGCAAAATCAATTTTGATATGTCAAACCAGAGTCCAAAAATCATAGAAAGTGTGCCGACCAACATGAAAGCATAAGATGATTTAGCAACCAGATCAACCTTTGAAATCCTCACTCCTGCTAAGACAGGAAGCATTTGAAGAAGCGCACCGAACATCACAAAGCTTAAAAATCCGACACTCAAAGCATGTGTGATGGCAATAGTATGAGTTGAAAACCTGCTTGAAAGAACTGCAACGTCACTAAAGAGAATCAAAATCCCGGCTAAAACTGCAAAAAGAGGCGCCGTTACAAAAAAGCGGATCGGCGCGGATATGGGAGGTGCTTGGTCTACCGATAATCCGTCAAAATCCATATCTTCCTCCTTAACCCTACTCTACAATCATCGATTGCATCATATCCACTATGCGATCAGACTCGGCACTTAAATGTTGCTGTGCCATAGTATAGAGCATCTGCTCCTCTTTCATATTGTGCTGCTGCATCAAAATCATTAACGTTTCGCTGTTACCGAAAAATTTATCTTTATCTTTAGCCTCTATAGCCTTACCCATCTCAGCTATCAAGTTTCTCATCTGAGCATGCTCATGTCTCATCATGGCAGTAGGACCTTGCGTCATTCCTGTTTTTTGTTCAAATTCAAAAAACATAACACGCTCTTCCATCTGAAAGTGTCTCTCAGTCTCTCTTGCAAACTCATCATAAGCTTCTTTAGCACTCTCGATAGATTTTGCCGCCATATCTTCCATATTTGCAAATAATTCGTCGCAGCGACTATGATCTTGTGTTAAATATTCTTTTATCGTACTCATATCTTTACCTTATTTCATTATAATTTTCGTATTATATTAAAAATAATTTAAAGAAAAATTACCATAAATCAATATTTTATTAAATTTGTATTTAAAGAGCTTTTTACTATAATTGCCTTTTTTAATCTCTATAGGAAAAATAATGAATAATAAAAAGTTAATTACTCTTGGTTTTGCATCCGTAACGGTTGCTCTTGCTTTGCTACTCTCCACAAATCTTTTTGCCGCTGCGCAAGAAAAGAAAGAGAGCAAAGAGGCTTCAAGACTTGAGGCTCTGGCAAAATTTACAAAAGTCATAAGTATTGTAGAACAATATAATGTTGACAATGTAACGATTGAAGAGCTTATGAACAAAGCACTTGACGGAATGATGAGCAATCTTGATGCACACTCAAACTACCTCTCTCAAAAAGATTATAAAAATTTAAAAGTTCAGACCAACGGTGAGTTTGGCGGACTGGGAATTACTGTCGGGGTAAAAGACGGTGCTATTACCGTTATTGCTCCTATTGAAGGAACTCCTGCAGATAAAGCAGGTATAAAAGCAGGCGATATCATTCTTAAAATCAATGAAAAATCTACTCTTAACATGACCATCGATGAGGCAGTTGCCATCATGAGAGGCAAAATAGGTGCTCCTATAGATTTGACTATAGTAAGAGAGGGTGAGTCCAAACCACTTAAAATCACTATTGTTAGAGCAAATATTACTATCGAATCCGTATATGCAAAATCTATCGGAAACGACATTCAATACATCCGTGTAACGAGTTTTGATAAAAAAGTAATGAGTGAAGTCACAAAAGCTATCAAACAGAAAAAAGCAACTACAAAAGGAATTATCCTTGATTTGAGAAATAACCCCGGAGGACTCTTAGACCAAGCGGTTGAACTCGTAGATGCTTTTGTAGACAGTGGGGACATAGTTTCACAAAAGGGTAAAAACAAGGCAGACGATGAAGTCTACTCGGCAAAGGCTAACAACACTCTGACAGATGTACCTTTAGTCGTGCTTGTAAACGGCGGAAGTGCAAGTGCAAGTGAAATCGTAAGCGGTTCGTTGCAGGATCATAAACGGGCAGTTATTGTCGGTCAAAATACATTCGGAAAAGGAAGCGTTCAAGTCGTGCTTCCTATAACTGAAGAAGAGGCTATCAAGCTTACTATTGCGAGATATTACCTTCCAAGCGGACGAACTATTCAAGCTGTAGGCGTAAAACCGGATATACAAGTATTTCCCGGTGAAGTAAATACAACCAAAAATGATTTCGCATTAAAAGAGGCTGATTTAAAGAAACATTTAAAAGAAGAGCTAGAAAAAGTTGAGGGCAAAAAAGAGAAAGACGAGAGTGCAGGAGACTCAAAACTTATCATAACTGATGAGATGATGAATAAAGATATGCAGCTTAAAAGCGGTGTTGATATTTTAAAAGCTTTAATTATTACAAAAGGATTATAAACAGATGGAAAAAAGAGAACTGCTCTATGAGGGAAAAGCAAAAAAGTTATTTTCAACAGATGATGAAAATCTTGTTATATCGGAATTTAAAGACGATTTAACTGCATTTAACGGAGAGAAAAAATCAAGTGAAGCCGGTAAAGGCGCACTTAATAATAAAATTTCAACAGAACTTTTTAAACTATTAGAAGCAAATGGCATAAAAACACACTTTGTTAAAATGCTAGATGATAATCACATGCTGCATACCAAAGTTGATGTAATCTTGATAGAAGTGATAGTTCGCAATATTGCAACCGGAAGTTTAAGCAAAAATCTTGGTATAAAAGATGGAACTGTTCTGCCGTTTACTTTGGTTGAATTCGACTATAAAAATGATGCACTTGGAGATCCTAAACTTAATGATCAGCATGCACTCATATTGGGTTTAGTGGATTATCAAGATGAACTTGACAAGCTTCGTCGTATGGCAAGACAGGTTAATGATGTTCTAAAACCATATTTTGCGGATAAAGGGTTAAAATTGGTTGATTTTAAACTTGAATTCGGAAAAGATAGAAGCGGAAATATTATCCTCATCGATGAGATTAGTCCTGACAATTGTCGTTTCTGGGATATGGAGAGTGGCGAAAAGTTGGACAAAGATAGATTTCGTCAAGGTTTAGGCGGTTTAAAAGTTGCCTATGAACAAGTTTTAAATAGAATTTTAGGAAAATAGCAGATGAAAATAGTTGTAAATGTATCATTAAAAGCAGGCGTTTTAGACTCTCAAGGCAAAGCGGTGCATCATGCACTTGAATCTCTGCACTTTAACAATGTTAGCAATGTTCGTGTCGGAAAACAGATAGTATTCAACCTTGATGAGAGTGATGAGAAAAAAGCAATGGCTGATGTTACAAGAATGTGCGAAGACCTTCTTGCTAACACCGTAATCGAAGATTATGCGATTGAGCTTATCAAATGAAAGTAGTGATTTTACAGTTCCCCGGTACGAACTGCGAATATGACACTCAGCATGCATTTGAGTCTTTAGGGGCAAAAACAGAAATCTTGTGGCATAAATCAGAGAGTGTTCCGAGCGATACGGATCTCTTAGTAGTTGCAGGCGGATTTAGCTACGGTGATTATCTAAGAAGCGGTGCTATCGCAAAATTTAGCCCTGTCATGCAAGCCGTAACCAAATATGCAAAAAGCGGCGGAAAAGTTTTAGGTATATGCAACGGTTTTCAGGTTTTAACAGAAGCCGGTCTGCTTCCCGGTGCACTTAAGAGAAACGACTCTCTTCACTTTCTCTCAAAACATCATCACTTAAAAGTTGTAAACAACGATAATATATTTTTAGAAAAACTTTGTAACGGCGACGTTGTAAATGTCCCGATTGCACACCATGACGGAAATTACTACATAGATGAGAACGGTTTGAAAGAGCTGTATGAAAACAATCAAGTTCTTCTAAAATATTGTGATGAAGAGGGAAATGATAAAAATCCAAACGGAAGCGTAGATTCAATTGCCGGTGTTTGTAACAAAGAGAAAAATGTTTTCGGACTTATGCCTCATCCGGAGAGAGCAATGGAGAAACTTCTTGGAAGTGATAACGGTATTAAAATGCTGCAAGGATTTTTACAAGCGTGAAAACCTTACTGCTTGCATGGTTTCTTCTATGCGCAACTCTGTTTGCCAACACAACAGACACAGCGAGCATGGAGGGTTATGCTCCCGAAGAAAACAGTATCTCTGTTGAACCAGAGTTACCGCGTGAGCTTCAAAAAGTACTCTACCTAAACTATGAAAAAATCCCATCAAGAGTTTTAAAAGGTGAGATTTTTACGGTAACTATCAAAACACTCTCTACAGTTAAAAATTTTGCAGATATAACCTATAGACTATCAAACTCAAAAGGTTTGAAACTTTTAAATAATGCTCCATCCAGAGAGGCAGAGTCAAAATACTACCATGAAACTTTTTATTTTATAGCTACCTCTGAAGATGCGTCTCTTCCGGATTTTACGGCTACATTGGTAGACAAAGGCAATGCCCGATATGCAACAACAACCCTCTCGGGAGAGAAACTAAATGTCATCTCGTTAAATCCAAAAAAAGATTTCTCACATATAGTAGCAAACTCTTTTGATATCATTGAATATAAAACCACAAGCTATGATGCATCACGCAATATAGTAGTTTTTGTAGCTACTGCAACTAACTGTGACATCTCTGCTCTTAAATTAAACAATGTACATAAACAGGGAACGGAGTCTATAACCGAATCACATCTTGACTCAAAAATTATATACTATGCAATCATAGATAAAAAAATAGAAAATTTGTCATTCTCTTATTTTAACTTGGTAAAAAACAAATTTATATCAATTGATATTCCTATTGTCGTAAATGATGACAGCGTCACCACTCAAAGTGATTTAAAGCCAAAAGATCAATCAAACGAAATAATAAAAATGAGTGTAGCAGCAGCAATAGCTTTTCTTGCGCTTATTATGATTTTATGGAAAAAAAGTTATCTCTACCTGATTTTTATTATTATTCCGCTTGCATATATTATCTACGTAGGCGTTCCATCTAAAGAGATCTGTCTAAAAGCCGGGACTCAAATCCATCTCCTTCCTGTCGCAAACGGAACGATATTTGAAACAACTTCCAAAGAGTACCGCCTGCAAAAAGAGGATGAAGTTAAAGGATGGATAAAAGTACAACTTGAGAATCAAAAAATAGGCTGGGTAAGAGATGAAGATATTTGCTCGCATTAGTTGGCTCTATGCAACGATAGTCATAATGGTTTCACTCGCCATTATGATTTTAACTTTTCATATTTTGCCAAGACCACGTGGCAGAAAGCTTGCTGCATGGCTTATTAGAAAAACTGCATTTTTTAGGATTGAAGTAGAGGGGAGAGAAGACCCAGATGCACAAATGTTTCTGCTAAATCACCAAAGTGATCTCGACATAGTGATAATGGAGACGATTACTCCAAGAGATATAGCTTGGGTTGCGAAAAAAGAGCTTTTTCAAATACCTTTTTTTGGCTTAGCTCTCAAACTCCCGCAAGATATAGCAGTCGAGAGAGAGAGCAAAACATCACTTATAAAACTTCTAAGGGATGCTAAAGCAGTTATTAAAACAAACCGTGTTATTACCATGTTTCCAGAGGGCACACGCTCTACAAAAGGGGTAATGCTTCCTTTTAAGTCAGGTGCAAAAATAGTAGCCGATTCAAATAAACTCCGAGTTCAGCCCATAGTTTTGATGCAGAGTGCAAAGTATTATAATATTAAAGAATTTCACTACAAACCGGGAAAGATAAAAGCTATCTATCTGGAGTCATTTATAGCGGACAAGAGCGATGAAAACTGGCTGAGTGATTTAAGAATAAAAATGCAAAAGGTTTATGACGATGAGCTGGCAAACAATCCTAGCCATAGGTAGCGGCGGCTTTATCGGTGCCGTGCTTCGTGCTTACCTCAACGGCGTTATATCTCACAGAATGCCGCACGAGTTGCCTTTTGGAACTCTCGGAGTAAACCTAGTCGGCAGTTTTATAATGGGCATACTCATAGCCTACTTTATGTACACGACTATTTTCCCAATGCATGTAAAATCTTTTTTAACCACAGGCATTTTGGGCGGGCTTACAACCTACTCTACATTTGCCATAGAGAGTTTTTTACTTCTAAATAGCGGACAAATCGCTCTGGCTCTTGCGAACATCTCTCTTAATGCGTTTGGTTCTATTTTTATGGCAGGCGGAGGTTTTTATATAGTAAAGTACCTTCTTAAAGCATAATAATCTCATCCGCGCACCATTTGGCTAAATCCAAATCGTGTGTTATAAGCAGCATTCCCATTCTATCAAGATGTTTTACAAGCATACTCATAACCTCCAGCTGAATTACATTATCAAGTGCTGAAGTCGGCTCATCTAGCAGTAGAAGATCTGGTTTCATAAGCATTGCCCGCAAAATTGAAGCTCTCTGAAGCTGTCCGCCGGAGAGTTCATGCGGAAGTTTTAAGAGCAGTTCATAATCAAGGTTTATGCTCTTTAAGTAGAACTCCAACTCATCAAGCTTTGCAACATCTTTTATCTGATTTAAGAGAGTGTAACTCGGATGAAAAGAGCTGTAAGGGTCTTGAAAAACTTCTGAACAAAATGAGCTTTTTACAGAACCTCTTAGCGGTTTTAGATTTTTTAGTATCAGTTCAAAAAGCGTACTTTTTCCTGCACCGCTTGCTCCTACAACAGCTTTGATTTCACCCTTTTTTAGAGAAAACGAGATACTATTCAAAAGCAAAGACTCTTTTTTATAACCAAAAGAGAGATTTTTAACTTCTAGTACACTGCTCAAATATTAACTCTTATTTAGTGCTAAATACAATTTTGTGAGTTCTTTGTATAAATCATCAGGCTTTATAGTCCCGTTTTCTTCCAAAACTTTTTGCATCATCACATTATCTTCATATCCAGCCCAAACTTTGATATATGAGCCATCCTTATAACCGTTATCTTGTCTAAACTGGTTTAGAATGTTTTTTCCTACATAGAGTTTGTAAAGGCTCTCTAAGTCAAGTCCTGCCATAACAACCAAATCAAAAAAATCAGATATAAGTTTTTCAAGGTTTAACGTATCTTTTGAGAGTGTATCAAACATAATGGATTCTATCTTTTGGATAATATCATCCTGTTGAGCAAACAAATTGTTTTTTGTATCTATTTTTACAAAGTTTCCCAACTTAGATACATTTTGTGCTAAATCATCAACCTGCCCTCTGCTTGTTTGAGAGTAGTTCTCTATTGCCAAACTCATTATAAAGTGCCAGACATCAACAACTTCTATCTGTAAATTAGCCCAATCTGCCTCTTTGTCGATATTTTTCCAGTGTTTCCATGAAAAACTGTCTATCATCTCGGCGCACTCCATGTAGATACATCGCTTCCAGTTTATAACTTTGCCGTTTTTTGTGATGCCCTCAGTCCATTTTTCCCCGTTTGTAGCTTCATTCAAGGTAGCCTGAAGTTGTAACATCAATAATATTTTATCCATTGTTTTGCTCTTTAAAAATTTTTCTCTATTGTACCAAATATGCTAAAATTACGCCAATTAAAACCGAGAGTTACATGAAAAGAATCAATTGTAGAAAATGTGAATATTATTTTGTTACATGGGAGCCGCAAAGACCTCACGGATGTAGAGCTTATGGGTTTAAATCGCCTCAAATACCGTCTTTGCTAGTTTTCCAAAGCAGCGGAAGCGACTGTACTATGTTTAAAGAGAAGAGTTTTGCCAAATAATTTTTTTGCCGAAACCCAAAGTATTATCCGTCAGCTTAAAGTAGCTGATTTTTATCTGCCACAATTTCGGGTTCATGGCGAGTGCATAAGGAAAAGCTTTAAAATATAGCTTTTTCAACTCCTCATCTGCCAAGAGCAAAAACTCGCCTCTAAACTGAACTCCCTCAACTTTAGAGACTATTTTTGTCTCAAGAACAACCGTTCCTGCAACTTTTGGATTTTTTGTTATATGTTTTATGTGAGTTGTATCCTCACTGCTTGCGACTACAAAAGAGAGTCTCTCCGGATCAAAAACATAAAAAAGGTTACATGCACTCAAATTTTTACCGTCACTTGTAGCCAAACTCATTACGTGATGTTTAGATAAAAAAGTTTCTATCTTTTTAAGATCGTTTTGCATTGAAGCCTTTGTAGAGGTGCTTTTCCAGATCTTCCAATGTATGCATCTCTCTCTTTCTTAGCATAAGCTGTGCAATTTCATCATTAAGCATCGTGTCAAACATCTCTTTTGGAGATGTCATTTTGCAATAACTCTCTAAAAAATCAAGCAAAACTTCAAAATTATCACTTTTTTTTGTACTGTACTGCTTAAAAAATTTAAACTCTTCCCAATTTATCTCAATCAATCCTAACTCCTATACTTTTGCAGTGCTTTTTCTAATTTCCCACTATTTACGACATTTTAGCAGAAGTGCTTCATCTAATTTCTTAATTACTCCCAACATTTTAATAGAAGATATTGCAAAATTCAACCTCATAAAACCGCTCCCCTCTCTGCCGAAACTTATCCCAGCACTCAGACCCAACCCTGCTTTATGAACAAAAAAATCTCTCAGATCTCTATCGCCAAGCTCCAGACCTCTGCAATCAAGCCAAGCAAGATAAGTTCCCTCGATAGGAGTAAGTTTTATAAAATGAGGAAATTTTTTGCATAACTCGTCTAACATAGAAAAATTTTTATAAAGATGGATTTTAAGCTCTTCAAGCCACTTTTTGCCCTCTTTATATGCCGCTTCAAACGCTACATGTGAAAGAGTGCTTCCATTGGCAAAGTGGATGCGGTTATAAACTTTTAAAAATCTCTCTCTTAGCTCATAGTTTGGTATTGCTACCGTGCTTATGGCAAAGCCAGCCATATTAAAAGTTTTCCCCACACCGATAGCCGTTACGGTTATATCTCTCGCCTCATATGAAAGCGAAGCAAAAGGAACATGCACATTCGGAGCATAAACCAGATCTGAGTGGATCTCATCGCTAAAGACGACTATGTTATGCTTCAAACACACTTCCAAGATCTGCTCCAACTCCTCTTTTTTCCAAACTCGTCCGACGGGATTGTGAGGAGAACAGAGAAGCAGAAGTTTTGTTTTGTCGTCTATCTTTGACTTGAGGTCTTCTATATCAAAAGTATAAGTTCCATCCTCTTTTAGCTTTAATGGATTTTTCAGAAGCTCTCTCTCATGCTCTATCACGCTATGAAAAAACGGCGGATAAACAGGTGTTTGGACTATGATTTTATCGCCCTTTTCACTAAAGGCTTCTATGGCGGCGTTCATACTTGCCACAACCGAGTGAGAGTAAAGCATATCTTCAAAAGTAAATTCCACTCCATGCTCCCTCTTCATCCACTCTATCTGCGACAAAAAAGCACTCTTTGGCACCTCTTCATACCCTATGATTGGATGTTCAAGCCGCTTTTTTACCGCATCTAAAACAAAATCGGGAGTATCGATATCCATATCCGCAACCCAGACCGGAAGTACATCATTTGTTCCAAAAAGCTTCTCTCTTAGGGCATACTTCTCTGCGTTTGTATCTTCACGAGAAGCAGCGGTTAAGAAGTTGTAATTATTTGTATTTTTCATAAAAATGCCGTCTGCCTACTGTCCATATGGCTATCTTTTAAATCAAAAGCCTTATTTTCACTCCTCTTCTCCTTTAAAGCTTCTTGTAAATATTGTGCTATTTTTTTTGCCAAATAATATGCTAAATTTGGGGGAACAGCATTGCCCACCATTTTATATCCAGCTGTTAAATTTGTATAGTAAAAATTATGCGTATCGGGAAAAGTTTGTATTCTTGCACACTCTCTTATGCTAAGTCTTCTATAAAGATACTCTTTTGCAGGTACAAAAATTCTTTTATTTTGCTCTACAAATTCCATCTTTGGAGCTTGTGGATGAAGAGGTGCATGTCTTCCTCCAGCTTGAATTGTAAAAGAGGGTTCATCCCAGTTTCTAACTCTGTTTCGTGACATGTACATAGACGAAAAGTCACCAGTCATATATTCATGATTTTCTATAAAACATTCACCACCGTTGGTATAAGTTTTATTTTTAGCAGCAAGGGCATTGTCTTTTAGGTCAAAAATAACATCTTGCAAAAATCTTTTGTTCTCAAACCCATCAGGAAATTCAAATGTGATATTTAAATCTTTTCTAAAGCCGATAAAAAAAACTCTTTTCCTATCTTGAGGAACATTGTAGTCATGTGCATTTAAAAGCTTAAAAGAGAGATTGTACCCACTCTCTATAAAGTGGTTTTTTATATTTTCCAACGCCCCGTCATGTCGCCCAGCCAACATGCCAGAAACATTTTCAGCCAAGAAAAAAAGTGGCTTTTTATCTCGTAAAACTCGTATAAATTCAAAAAATAGTTGTCCTCTATGGTCATCTATACCACGAGATTTCCCAGCCTCACTCCAACTCTGACACGGAGGCCCACCGATGAGTCCGATAGCTTCAGGAATTTCACCTGATGGAATAGCTACTATGCTTCTTCTGTCAAGTTTGGTGTTAGGGAAGTTTTTTTCAAAAGTTTCCCAAATTTCTTTGTCATACTCATTTGCCCATATGGTTTTAAATCCTGCTTTTTTAAAGCCTAAATCTAAGCCACCTGCACCTGAAAAGAGGGATATTATATTCATTTAATTAACTCTTTCTTCCATATTATAGAATCATTTTTAATTGCTTTACTTAGTTTTAAGCCGATTTGACCATTTGAAATTGATTCAATTGTTTTTTTATTTTCTTGAATCTCAAGAATTGTCACAGTAGTAAATTTATTATTTTTCTCAATAAAAAGTTTATCACCAACTTTTAACTCAAGATTATTTATATTAATACTGCAAATAGTTCCATTTTGATAGAGCTTTTCACAAGTTGCAATTTTTATTAAATCAGTAGGTTTAAATTCCACTAAACCAAATTTTAATAATGCTCCACTAGCTTCTTCTTTTGTAATAACACCATTTTCAATGTCAAAATATAAATTATACAACTGCCAAGTAGTCAATAATCCTCTTTCATCATGAATAGCATCATTTATTTGATGTTCTGTAAAAGGTGGATTTTGTCTTTGCAATGGTGCTATGTGTTTTTGATGATTAACTATATATAATGCAAAAACATCAAAAGAATTTCGTTCTTTACATCTTCTATGCTTAATTTTTGATATTTGACTACATTCAGAATCCTTTGAAGTTCCACCAATACCTTTGCACTCAATAATGAGTAAACCATTTTCTATGTTTATTTGAATATCTTCTTCTAAAATCACATCGTCTGTTTTTGTTTCATCCATATCTACTATGTTTTTAAATTCAAGCCATTTTAAAAATTCTATTATTGAAGTTACTAGCTCATCTCCTGTTTCTGTCAATATTTTATGAAGAAAATCATATTTTTTTAAATTATTATTTATTTCCTCAATCTTTTTTTCAATTTTTTGTTCATATTCTTTAATTAAATCTTCTTTTTGTTGTAATAATACTTCATGATTTGGTAGCCAATAATCTTTTTTATTTCTCCAATCATGTAAAGTAGCATAAGGAAATAAATTAGGAAAAAGACTAGGTGCTATTTCTAAAAGAAATTCATTTAAAAATTTTGCTTTTTCCTTAACTTGTGGGAAATAAATGTATGTTTTATTATCATCATTAATTTGAATAGAAACAAGATCTCCATTAGTATTTTTAATCAAAGGTAAACATTTATTGTAAGATGAAGTATGAAAAGTTTGATTGTATTGCATTTGATTTGTATATTTAGATAAAAAATCTTTTAAGTTTATATCTATGTTATCACAGACAATAACTTCTTTCCCATTTTTTGGACCATTTAGAGGAACATAATCTTGAAATGAATATATGTTATATTTAAATTGGTCTTTTAAATAATTTTCTGTTTCTGTTATTTCCAAAGTTTGATATTCAACATTATAATTTTCAGTTGAAAAAATAATAATTAAATGTTCTTTATTTCCCAATTTATTTAATGAGCTCTTTAGTAAATGGCTAGCAAGTGGTTTTGGATTAAAAATTGTTTCAGGGAAAGCACTATGTAAAACCATAGAGCTCTTTCCAGTATGTTCGTTTTTATAATGTTCTTTTTGTATATAATCTATTGTTTTATCATTATCTAAATCTAAAATTGTAATATCAAATTCATGCAAATTACTTGGAAGGAAAGCATTTGGTAAAACTATATTATAGTCATTTTGTTTATTATTTGGAACTTTTACTTTAGTACCTAAAGTTCCATTTTCTATATTAAATCCTTGTTTTTTTAGTTCATTAACATCTGTATCTTCAATATCAATGCAAGATATTTTGGGCTTTTCAATAATTTTTACTTCTTGTTTATCTTCTATATGATTATCAGATATTTCAGTTTCTTTAGTAAGTTCTTTACTATCTGGTATATCAATTTTATCTATTTTTTTATCAGATTTCTTTTTAAGTAAGTTTTTTAAACTTTTTATCATAATTTATACTCCAAACCCCAACAATTTCCCATCTATCAACTGAACAGGATTATTCGGATTTTTTATTCTCACATCACTAACACTTACATTTTGAGTATTCAAATTTTCTATCATTTGTCTATCTACCAAAGGCATTGATTCATATTTCTCTTTTTTCATCAAACAAATAAGCTGAAATGTTTTTGTCTCATCATAGCTATAAAGATAGTTGAAAATTTTAGTAGGGTTTTCTATATGCCACATGCCACGAATTCTAAAATCTGTAATACCTAGAGGGTCGACTTTTTTCACTTTTGCAAGCTCATTGGTCTCAGTAAATTCTACATTAGGAATTGAAGTAATACCGTTTGAAATAGTATCTTTTATTCTTTCGTAAATCTCTTTATCAGCACAAAAACAGTCTCCATAAACAAGCCACAAAGATTTTAACTGGTTGGTATTTTTAGGTACATTGCCTATGGCATAGAGCATATCTTTTTCGCTCCACTCTTCACAACTTCTACAAGCGGTCGTAATCATCGTACTATCTGAAAAAAGCTTTGCTTTTGGATAGGAACTGTTAAGTGCTATTGCAGTGTTATGAGATTCTAGCTTCTTTATCTCTATGGCATCACTGTTTCTTAAAATCAAATCTGGAGGGTTGTTTTTATTTCCGCTATAAGAATAGAGTATTGAAAAAAGTTCAAGTCTATTTTGTTCATTTATTTCGTTTGCGGTATCGGCAAAAGCGTCTTTTATTAAGCTTTCCAAACCTTCACCCATGTTGTTTGCTCTATTGTTTCCGTTAGTCACATGGTTTACAGTAGTTTGATAATTATTTACAATATTTACAAAAGCTTTGATGATATTAGACAACTTTTACGCTCCATTAGTTTTTTTAAAATTATAGCTTTTAATTTTGTATAGTACTGTTTTTTGCTAAAACACCCTAAAAATATGTCACTTTGCAATATTTTTTATCTTTTCCTCCAAACACTAACCTCTGCAACGCTATGCTGAAATTTTCTAGCCGTCTCTTTTATGACGAACTCCAAATCTTGAAGATGGAGAAGCTCAAACTCATCGTTCAAAATCTCTTTTAGTGTATCTAGTGTTTTTACCTCTTTGCCGCTCTCATCTTTGTATCCGCCGAGCCAAAACTCTTTTTTGGTAGAACTCTCCTGCCATGTGTAAGGGGAAGTTAGCATCAAAATTCCGGCGCTGTTTATGCGGTTTTTGATATCTTCTAAAAAAAGTTTCGGGTTGTATAGCCTGTCTATGAGATTTGTCGCCATTACCAAATCGTAAGAGTTGTAATTTGGCTTGAGGTTGCATGCATCTCCTTGCCAAAATGAGACTTTTTCTCTTAAATTTTCATAGCCCAGATCTTCAATAGTTACTTTTTTTCTCTCAGCCAAATCGCCCTCTGTTTTTGATGCATATGCTACATAACCGTCATTTTTAAGTTTTACTCCGACTCCGATAAATCTCGCTGAAAAGTCAACTCCTTCAACCACATCAAAAGTACGGGCAAGTTCAAAACTCGCTCTTCCCGTTGCACAACCCAGATCTAACGCTTTATTTGGGTTTTTTGCAAATTTTGAGGCTATTTTTACACACTCTACGGCAAAGTTTTTCACTCCAAAATATTCATCACCGTATTGAAATTCACAGTAGCGTGAAACCAGCTCATCGCTTTCATAAATATCGGTCTCTTTTTTATCTCCTAACGATGAGATTACATACCTAAAACCAGCATTTTGAAAGAAGTGTTTACGAAATGCGTAACGGGAATGCTTCATTATCAAATTTCCGCTGCTTGCCCATGACGAACCCAAAATAAGCGCATGTTTGTTGTCAAATGTAGGGGTTGAAAAATCGTCGTAAGCTTCATGCACTCTAAATCCATCAAAGCCGAAAATCGGCGTTCTGCTCCATTGCCAGACATTTCCCACTACATCATAGATCCCGTTGTGTCCAAACTCGTTTATAGGACATGAACTAAAGTAGTGGTAAAAGTTCAGGTTTGCCCTGCTTTGATGAAGTTCGGGAACATCTTTTAGCCCTGCATTCTCGTAAACAATACAGTACTCCGCTTCACTCGGCAATGAGTAGACGACCCCGTCTTTTTTGCTTTTGTAGCGGCAAAACGCTTCCGCTTCAAGAGCATTTACATCCACGGGCCAATCAAGCGGTAGATCTATCAATCTTGATAGCGTTCTATATCTGTACCCACTATCCTCTTTGACCCAAAAAGTAGGATGTTTTGCGCCGCTTATGGCTAAAAATTTTCTTCCCTCATCATCCCAAAACTCCTCATTTTCATAACCGCCATCTTGCACAAACTCCATAAACTCGCCGTTGCTCACAAGATACTTAGAGACACTAAAATCATTCACAATCTCACTATACCTTCCATACTCGTTATCCCAGCCATAAAGATTATGCGATAGATCTTTTCCCAAAACTACGGTTTTGCCCCTTAGATCTATCATCTCATTTTTAGGTGCGTTTGAGGAGTGAGTACAGATATCAAATTCTTTTACTTCTTTTACAAACTCTAGTGGGATTTGACGATGCAAAACCAAAGATGTCTCTATATGAATCCGCTCATGTTCGATCCCCATAAGCACTATCCACATCGCACTATCTTGGGCAATAGGCAGAGTCAGAGGAAGACTCATAATAAGCTCATCGACCACTTCTCTTACCTTTTTGCGATACTCCCTAACCTCGTCTACACTTGGCCAGCTGTAATTACTGCTTTGTACATCATCCCATGCCATCTCATCTACGCCCACGGCAAAGATAGACTCAAACCGAGGGTTTATCCTCTCTTTGATTATCTTCATATTGATTAGTTTATTTATAAAGAAAGTGGCGGTGTGACCAAAGTAAAATATCATCGGATGTCTTGTCGGTTCTGACTTTTTATAAAAAACTTCATCACTTTTTAAAACTTCAAAAATCTTTTCAAAGATATCATAAGTGTTGTGAAAGTAGGATCTTATATCTTCTCTTTTTGCCTCCGTATCAACACCATCAAGTGTCGGCGGATATAAACTAAATTTACTCAAGAAACAGCCTTTTGGATATAATTTTTCTATGAAATTTTATTATAGTGAAAAATTAGCTCCGTTTACAAATCTTACTCATGCTTTTACGACAAGACTAAGCGGTAACTTAGCTTTTCATGTCGGTGACGATAAGTCGATGGTAGAAAAGAACCATGAAGATCTCGCTAAAATGTTAAACTATGAAAAAAGAACGCTTGTTCACATGAGGCAGATCCACTCCGATATCGCCGTTATAGCCGATGAGTATAGTTTTGAAAATCCCCCTACTTGCGATGCACTTATAACAAACAGACCAAACACTCCGCTTATGGTTATGGTGGCGGACTGTTCCGCCGTTTTATTTTACGACGACGAACAAAAGATTATAGCAGTTGCACATGCAGGACGTGCGGGAGCATTTAAAAATATAGTAAAAATCACAGTTGAAAAAATGGGTAAAGAGTTCGACTCAAATCCAAAAGACATACATGTAAGCATCGGAGCAAGTATCGGAGTTTGCTGTTATGAAGTAGGATGTGAGATCTATGAAGAGGCAAAAGCACTTCATTTGGATTATGCTATGCAAAAAAGAGATGAGAGTTTTTATCTTGATGTAAATAAAATCCTAAAAAAACAACTTACAGAGTGCGGTATAGATGAGCGAAATATTGAGATTTTCAACGAATGTACAAGCTGCAACACAGATAAATATTTCTCATACAGAGCAGAAAAGCAGACGGGGAGATTTGCAGGAGTTTTAATGATAAAAGACACAAACTAAAAAACCCCTAAAGATAGGGGTTTTTTAAAGGTAGTCGGAGTGATTAGTACATTCCGCCCATGCCACCCATACCGCTCATATCAGGAGCAGCAGGTTTTTCTTCAGGTATCTCATAGATAGCTGCCTCAGTCGTTAAAAGAAGGCTCGCAATAGATGTAGCGTTTGTCAAAGCTACACGACCGACTTTAAACGGATCTATGATTCCAGCTTCAAACATATCTACATATTCGCCTGTTGCAGCGTTAAAGCCGATATTCTCATTTGTTGCATTCTCAACCGCATTTACTACAACACCGGCATCATAACCTGCGTTTGTAGCAATCTGTTTTAGCGGAGCTTTTATAGCACGAAGGATTATCTCACAACCGATTTTTTGATCACCGCTTAGATCAAGTTTTACTTTAGCTCCAGCTCTAACAAGTGCTGCTCCTCCGCCGATAACGATTCCCTCTTCAACAGCAGCTTTTGTAGCCGAGAGTGCATCGTCAACACGGTCTTTTTTCTCTTTCATTTCAGTTTCACTTGCCGCACCGACTTTGATAACTGCAACTCCACCGCTTAGTTTTGCCAAACGTTCTTGAAGTTTCTCTTTGTCATATTCACTTGTCGTTGTATTCATCTGAACTTTAATTTCAGCAACTCTTGCTTGAACAGCCTCAGTTTTTCCTGCACCGTTTACGATTACGGTATTGTCTTTATCTATTACAACTCTAGAAGCCTGCCCTAGGTGTTGGATTGTAGCCGCACTTAGCGTATGACCCGTCTCTTCAGAAATAACCGTTCCTGCAGTAAGAACCGCAATATCTTGAAGCATAGCTTTTCTTCTATCTCCAAATCCAGGAGCTTTAACAGCAGATATGTTTAACACACCGCGAAGTTTGTTTACAACAAGAGTTGATAACGCTTCACCCTCTACATCTTCAGCGATAATCAGAAGCGGTCGAGAAGTTTTTTGAACCTGCTCTAAAACAGGAAGCAAATCTTTAAGTGAAGTCACTTTGCTCTCAACCAGTAAAATCCATGGATTTTCAATCTCAGCTATCATCTTCTCGGCATTTGTGATGAAATACGGGCTTAAATATCCACGGTCAAACTGCATACCCTCAACAACGGTAAGCTCATCAACTATACCTTTAGCCTCTTCAACGGTAATTACGCCGTCTTGCCCGACTTTTTCCATAGCTTCAGCTATCATATTTCCGATTTGCTCGTCGGAGTTTGCAGAGATTGTTGCGACTTGAGCTATATCTTTTTTGCCGTTGATTACTTTTGAAGATGCCTTTAAGTTTACCAAAATAGCTTCGCAAGCTTTGTCCATTCCTCTTTTTACTTCGATAGGATTTGCACCTGCCGTAATATTTCTAAGTCCCTCAGAGAAAATTGCATTTGCCAAAACAGTAGCCGTTGTCGTTCCGTCACCGGCTTCATCTGCAGTCTTTGAAGCCACATCTTTAACAAGAGTTGCTCCCATATTTTCTAATTTGTCTTTAAGTTCAATCTCTCTAGCAACTGATACACCGTCTTTTGTAATTACAGGATTACCGTAGCTTTTTTGGATCAAAACATTGCGACCACGTGGTCCCATTGTTACTTTAACCGCATCTGTAAGTTTTGCAACACCGCGAGCCAATGCATTTCTTGCATTATCTGAAAAAATTATCTCTTTTGCCATCTTTATTTCCTTGATTTTTAGTTTAGTTTATAAATTGCGATGAAGGTAATCCCTCATTATTTGTTCATAAAAGGAATTTTTCCTCTTATTTTGCTCTACACCGCTAAATTGGTTAAAGCACTACACACTTTTGTATCAAAATTTTATAATTCCAAAAATATCATCAGTTTCTAAAACTAGAAACTTCTCACCCTCAAGTGAAATTTCATTGCCTGAGAATTTTCCAAAAACTACAACTTCACCGCAAGCCAACTCACTAACCTCTGTGCTTACCGCTACAACCTTCCCTTTTGAAGGTTTTTCTTGTGCATTATCAGGAATAATAATACCACTGCTTGTAGTATTTGCCTCTTCTTCTCTTTGTACTAAGACTCTTTTGCCTAATGGTTGAAAATTCATATAAGACTCCTTAAATAATATTGTTTACGCGCGCAATTTTACATAAATAAGGTAACAAAGTCAATACCCTTAGTCCTTGGGACTAAGAGTTGTTTACAAATTACACTCAGTATTATTGACATTAACATCTGCTTTCATGTGGGTAATTTTCTTTTTACTGACTTGTTTCGTTTCTTAGGTTATTTAAAGTTTTAAATATGTATAATTCTGCCTCTTAAAGATGTCAGGGTAGCTCAGCTGGTTAGAGCACTGGTCTCATAAGCCGGGGGTCGGGGGTTCGAGTCCCCCCTCTGACACCATTTTTAAGATTCCGAATTAGCTCAGCGGTAGAGTAGGTGACTGTTAATCACTTGGCCACTGGTTCGAATCCAGTATTCGGAGCCATCCCTTTTTAATCCCCTAAAATACGAACTTTCAGAAGATTTACTTTCCTATTGTGCCCAAAGTGTGCCCAATAATGCCCTTAGATATTACCTAAAAAAGAAGCTCTTTTAACATCTTCTCTTTTTCGATATTTAGCGTACATCTGTAAAGTCATAGATGAGTCTGTGTGACCTAACATATTTGATACCCATAATATATCTTCATTGTTTTCTATCATTATGGTTGCGAATGTATGTCTCATCTGATATATAGTTCTAAACTCTATATTGCACTCTTTTAATAGATTTCTCCACTTAGTGTTCCTGATACGTTTAATATCATAGTAGTGTTCACCTTTGTCATTGAGGAACACATAAGAGTTTTTACTTCCAGTCAGCTCATATTGCTCTTTTAGATATGGAAGCAGATTGTCGAGTATGTCGATAGTCCTTATGGAGTTTTTCGTTTTTGGAGTAGATATTGTTCCCATTCGAATAGCTCTTTGAATATGAATCTCTCTTTTTTCAAAGTCCACATCACTCCAAATAAGACCGATTAACTCTCCGCTTCTCATACCGCTAAAGAAACCAAGTGCAGTAAAAGATTTCATATCATCTTTAGCAGTTGATATAATTTTTTTTACTTCATCAAGCGAAAAGGATTTTACTTCCACCTTTTGAAGTTTAGGAACTTTTACTTTTGAGATGGGATTTTTATCTATTATCTCATCACGAATAGCATCATCAAATATGGTGTTAAATGTAGCTCTTATGCTTCTTACTCTGCTAGGACTTAACTTATCAAGCAGTTTGTTTTGCCAAAGTTGTATATCAGAGGGCTTTATTTTATCAAGGCATTTTTTTCCGAATGTCGGAGAAATATGGAGTTTTATGGATGTTCCATAATCATAGGTAGTCGTAGCTTTTCTGCTTTTTAAGTGTAGAGCCAAACTTACTTCTGCATATTCATCAACAGTCGGTATTTTGCTTTTTTCTTTTTCAAAGAACTCTCCCGAGTTTAACTTATAGGTAATCTCGGGAATTATTTTTGTAGTGGCAAGTTTGCGATTTGTTTTATTATCGTCAAGATTTAGAGTTCGTCTATATCTTACTGACTGATAATAAAATGTTATCCACAATTTGCCGTTGTTGGATATTAGTTTCAAGTGTGTCCTTTCCGACCACCCAAGAATCTATCGCAACTCTATCAAAGAGAATTTTACCGCTTTTTTTGAAAAAGTGTATACCCTCGATAAAATGCTCCTCTTTAATTTTATAGATTCTATCGGATGAGTAGCTAAGATATGCTGCTAACTCTTTAACGCTTAACCATCGTTTTGTGTGCATATTTTCCAAATTGCTGTTTAGTTTTTCAATAAGTGCAAACATTTGAGGAAGTAGTTTTAAGCTTTCAAATTCTATTGTCATACTCCACCGCCTAAAAAACACATTCAAGCGGTTTATCAATACCGCGAGATTTTAATTCAATATGTACCAGCTGATGTCTTTTTATCAATATTCCTAAATCTAAATCCGAATAGTTATTCATATCTTGTTCTAGTGTATAAAGATATTTCTCTAAATCTAAATTGCTAAGAGTTTGGATATTTATCTCAATTGATGGATTGTTAAAATCAATGCTATCATTTTTTAAAGGCAACATATCAGAATATGCAGAGTTTTTTCTTTTGCAGAATGTTTCTAGCACTTCATTATAAAACTGCTCATCTACTACGATGTTGTGAATATATGCTTTTTTTGCAAGTGCACACTGTTCTTCTATTGCTTCTTGGATTGTGTATCTGTAGCTTTTACGCTTGATTCTCTCTAGCGGTGCTTCAAGAGCTAAAAAATCATTTAGCTTATAAGAGGTGCTTAGATGTTCCCATAACGGATGAGTTAAAGCTCTATTTTTATTTTTAGAATCAATTGTGTTATCGGTTATAGTCGATAAATCAACTAATCTAATTGCAGTTAAACAATCTTGAAATAAAAGCTCGGCTCTTTGGAGTAAATCATCAACAGTATCAATTTTAAAACTTTTAAAATAATTTCTATGCATTTCAAACTCTATATTAAAAACATTTTCTAAAGAGTCAAAGCCATTGTTTAAAAAATATTCATACATCATATCTTTTTTCTTAGAACTCTTAAGCTCTTCCGCTTTATTGTATAAACGAAGTAAAAAGGGTTTTTTGCCAATGTAGAGAGTTTGAAGTTGATGTTTAGTTGCTATCTCTTTAAAAATGGATATGTAGCTTCTTTTTCTAGCTACAAACATCTCTTTAGAAATCCAAGATAAGTCAGATTGTACAAAGATATTCAAATCAACTCTTGTCAAAGGTTTGTAGCCGGTAATAAAACCTACAAGCAAATCATCTGTATATTTGATAAGAGTATTTAAACTTAGTGGATATATACCATTGGCGTTTAGTTGAATTTGTATATCATTTAAGCCTCTGTTTGTGAGGTGGTCTTTAAAACCGATAGTAAAATACTCATCTATGTGAGTAAACCAGTAAAATCCTTGTGCCTTGCCGTTAAAAGTAAAAGCTTGTTTATTGATTTGAATTTTTATGTCTTTGTTAGAGTATGAAATATCTCTCTTATCAAATCTGCCTTTTGCGTCTTCTAACTGGTCTAATATATCTAAGAATAAATCATCATACAAATCATTAGATTCATAAAAATAGTAAAGCGTATCTATCCCAGATATTGTTTTTAGGGTGTTGTTTATAATATTTTTTTCATTCATAAGAAATCCTTTTGAGGTTAAGAACGGGCTGTTAGCACAGAACCCGTCAACTTGACAAAAAGATAGACTTTTGAACAACAACCGCTCCGCAGTGCCAAAGGCACATGGGCGCGGTTTTATTGTTCTAAGCTATCGCCTCGCAAAAAGATTATTGAAAAACTCATATTCGCTAGCTCGTTGATACCCCATTTATCATCCTGATAAATGTGGACTAATATTGCAGATATACCATTTTTGGCATACTGAAATATTTTTTCAACAGTAGTGAAATGAGATGTTTATTTTTTGATTTGATTTTTTTGTGGTGGTAGTTTGTAGCTTTTAGATATTTTACGGCTTATCTTTTGTCTTCTCTGATGCACTTTGGCTTTTTATGACTTCATGTTGCCTATAACTTTTTAACGCTTTTTATAACCTATTTATAATTATTATTTTCTCTTTGAAACTCCAATAATTTTTTCGATAGTACACTGTGTACTTGTTGAAATAATAAGCAATTTTTACAGATTTTGTCAAGTGTGAAATAGGCACTCTGATTATGCCCTAAATAACGAGG
>MICC01000072.1 GCA_001829715.1 Sulfurimonas sp. RIFOXYB12_FULL_35_9 | reverse complement strand
GTATAATAATATAAAAAATTATAGGCTTTATATGCAAGATATTCCACATGTTCCAGTCCTTTATAGAGAAGTTTTAGAGGTTTTTAGCGATATAAAAAGCGGAGTGGTTATAGACTGTACCATGGGGTACGGCGGACACTCTTCTATGATTCTTGAAGCAAATCCAAATATTAAACTTATAGCGATAGATCAAGATCAGAGCGCAATCGATTTTTCTACCGCAAGACTTGAGCCGTATAAAGAGAGAGTCAGCATCAAAAAAGGTCGCTTCTCATCTGTAATAAAAGATATTTTAAAAGAGTATGATATTAGAGAGATAAAGGGCGTGTTGGCGGATATTGGCGTTTCATCGCTTCAACTGGACCAAAAAGAGAGAGGTTTCTCATTTTCAAGTGATAATCTTGACATGAGGATGGATAAAGATGCTCCACTGAGTGCGGCAACTGTTGTAAATGAGTATAGTCTTGTGGAGATAGAAAAAATTCTTTTGGAATACGGCGAACTTAGAAATTATAAAAAAATAGCATCTTTTATCATAAACAATCGTCCGTTTTCTTCCGCAAAAGAGCTGAGCGAAGCCACAAAACATCTAATGCCTACCGGCAAAAAAATTCACCCTGCGACACTTCTCATGCAGGCAATCCGAATAGAAGTAAATAACGAACTTGGCGAGTTAGAATCGCTTTTAGATACGATAGAAGAGACAGGGTTTGAAAATGCAAAGATAGCAATTATCTCTTTTCATTCGCTGGAGGACAGAATCGTAAAAGATAGATTTAATAAGTGGAGAGAAAACTGTATATGCCCTCAGGAAGCTATGCGATGCACATGTACAAGAGATTACTCACAGGGCAGAGTTTTAACAAAAAAACCTATAACTGCACAAGAGGATGAGTTAAAGCAAAATCCACGAAGCAGAAGTGCTAAAATGAGAGTATTTGAGACGGATAGCAGAGAATGAGTGAAAAAACAGAACTTTTAGAAGAGGTAAACGTAGTTTTAAATCCCAAAGAGGGAGTAGATCTAAATTATCTTATTTATACTTTGCTCAGTATTGCTTTTGTTTTAGTAACACTGTTTCCAAAGATATATATTCAACAACAGATCTATTTTATGAGCAGAGACGTTGCTAGACTAAAAGGTGAATATGACACTCTAAAAGAGGAAAATAGGCTTATAAGAAGTTCTGTAGAGTCGATACGGTTTAAAAATCAGATACTTGATACTCTTTTTTAAAGCAGTTTGATTCTTCAGCGTTTTTCAATTTCATCTTAATCTTTAATAGTGCTTGCCATATAGATTTAACCATCACTGCCCGTCGTTTCATTGTCTAGTAGCTCCAAAATAAAATATATTTAAATATCAGAAAAATCTAAGGTGAGCTAAAGTATAATTCCGACCTGCAAACAGTGGGTTCTTAGCTCAGTTGGTTAGAGCCCCCCGCTCATAACGGGGTGGTCGAGTGTTCGAGTCACTCAGAACCCACCACTTATTTCAGGCTTTTCAAGCCTTCTTCAAACTTTTTTTTAAAGTGTCGCTAACATTCTTAAATAAATCAATATTTATATCTACTTTTAAATGACTATCTTTAATAAAACCTTCATAGTTTTTCATAATCATCTTCGGTGAGGTGTATCAACAATAGCTGCAATTCCATAATTTTAAATTTTCACTATTTAGCATGAGAGTTATAAAAGTACATCTAATGCTAATGAAATACAAGAATAAAAATGCTTTGCTATTTTTGCTATAAGAAGGCACAATGGAATCTCAAACCATTTTGATATAATAATAAAAATCTGTTTTTAAAAGGTGCTTAATTATGAAAATTGACGGTCGCTTTTGGCTTACAAAAAAAGATGAGAGTTTTTTAGGCGCGGGACGGGTTGAACTTCTAAATAAAATTGAACAGACTGGTTCAATTAACGCTGCCGCAAAAGAGATGAAAATGAGCTATAAAGCTGCATGGGAGCGAATAAACAGCATGAATAATCTTGCGGATGAGCCTCTAATAACAAAAACGGCGGGAGGAAAAGGCGGCGGCGGAACTCTACTGACTCCTTACGCACATAAACTTATAGAAACATACAACCGCTTTAACGAGCTTCATCGTCAATTTATCAGCCGCTTTGCCGAAGCAGGGGACAATCCTGAGCGTTTGGCAAAAATACTAAACAGAACATTTTTAACGACAAGTGCTAGAAACCAGATTCCTGCAAAAATAGATAAAATAGAGTCTGATGAGCTACATGCAGATATAGAACTCTCTTTTGATGGTGGTTCTCTTACCTCGGGCATAACGACCAAATCAGTAAAAAATATGGGCTTAGAAGCAGGAAGCGATGTCTATGCCATCATAAAATCAAACGATATAAATATAGTCAGCGAGTTGCCGCAAGACAAACAAAACATAAATATTATAGAAGGCACTATAGGTCAAATAGAGCTTTCACAAGACTCTATAGAGGTCTCTTTTTTGGTAAGCGAACATACAAAATTGGTCGCACTTTTAAGCAAAGAATCTCTAAACTCCCTAAAGGCAGGCTCAAAAGCTTACGCTCTGATAAACAAAAACAGCATTATTATCGGATTTTAGCAAGTAGCC
The DNA here is from genome assembly GCA_001829715.1 of Sulfurimonas sp. RIFOXYB12_FULL_35_9. Classification (GTDB taxonomy): domain Bacteria; phylum Campylobacterota; class Campylobacteria; order Campylobacterales; family Sulfurimonadaceae; genus Sulfurimonas. The sequence continues at coordinate 2,691 of MICC01000072.1, read as the reverse complement.
ATTTTTTAATAAAAGATTAAGAAATATTTATCTACTATACCGTTATATATTTTATGACATAGCGATACAACAGGTAAGTTATTGTCAGTTGCAAAGAGGAGTTAAGAAGTGAATTTGACAACACTTATCGTTATATCAAAAAAGATATACAATACTCTTTGTTTAAAAATAAAAACTCTTCAGAAGATGTTAACTTTAACGAAAAAAATAGCATCTTCTGAGGCGTTTTCGCCTCAAAAATCTAGTGGCCATTTTTTCATAAGAAAAGCAATATATCTCTACTCTCCTGTGATATTTTCTGTTTAGATGTCCAAAACAAGCGGTTCACTAGATTAAAATCTATACCAAACAAATTATAAGGAAATTCATAATGACGACTATTTTTAAGCTCATTATTTTACTGATTTTAACTGTTTCATTACACTCAAAGGCAGTAGAATACAACAAACAAGAGATAATCGTACCCGATAATGTAAAAACGGCTTTTGGCTCGTCTCCGCCCATGAACTATCTGCTTTATGCTCTTAACCCTGAGAAAATGATCGGTTTAAATTTTAATGCAAAAAATCAAAACAATAGTGCCGATGAGATCTATTTAAATAAGAGATTTCTCTCATTACCTGTAATCGGTTCATTTCACGGCGGAGGTCAAAGTATTAACCTTGAAACCATTATTAAGTATAAACCTGATCTCATTCTTTTATGGGAAGATGATCTGCTTATAGATAAGGTAAAAAAAGAGATAGCAAAAACTGATATTCCTACTATAACTCTTGCATTTAGAAAGATACAAGAGATGCCTAACTCAATTGCATTTGCAGGCAAAGCTATAGGTGAAGAAGCAAGAGGAGAACTACTGGCTTCTTACTCTCAAAAGGTGATTGATGAGATAAAAGCTTCCATAAATGGTACAAAACCTACAAGATACTATTATGCAGAAGGCATTGACGGATTATTTAGCGAATGTGACAACTCTTTTCATGTAGAGGCACTCAATTTTGCAGGCGGGGAGAATGTTCACAAATGTAAGCAAAGCGGGGTTTTAGGACTTGAAAAAATAAATTTTGAGACACTTGTATCATATGATCCCGAGATTATAATCGTTCAAAACGCTCAGGCATATAACAATATTATAAATAACCCTCTTTGGAAACATTTAAAAGCAGTTCAAAATAAAAATATCCATTTAGTACCGAACAATCCATTTAACTGGATAGACAGACCACCCTCTTTTATGCGTGTTATCGGGATAGAGTGGCTTACAAACCTATTTCATCCAAAAGAGTATGAAGTAGATATTTATAAAAAAACGGCTGAGTTTTACAAACTGTTTTTAGGCGTAGATCTAACACAAAAAGAGATAAAAAAAATATTAGGAGAAAAAAATGAGTAAAAAATCTGTAATTATATCTTTGGCGGCAAGCGGCATACTTTTAGCAAACCCAATCAGTATAGAAAAAATCATAGTTAATGATATACAAGACAGCGATGCTTTATATCTTGCAGAGAGTAATTCATCAGAAGCTAAAAACAGACAGATATTTACTACAAAAAGCATATCCACTCTTAGCACTCATGCAAATATGAACCCTTATACGGTTATCGCTTTTTCGCCGTCGGTAAACTTTACTCCTGTCGACTCAACCGGTTCAAATGAACCATCTTACCATGATCCTATTCATATTCGCGGCAAGAGCCAATCTGGTCCCGGCGGCGTATATATGATTAACTCTATGCCGACTTCAAGTAATCCCGGCGGTGGAAAACTTATGCTAGATATGGAAAATGTATCTTCTATAGACCTATATAAAGGTTATTTGAGCGTAGATAAAAATCTCGGATTTTCTTCTCTTATCGGAAAAGTAGATATGAATATACTGCAGCCCTCAAATAAGATGCAAACCACAATATCCCAATCTTTTGGATCTGATGGTTTTGCCAGAAGTTTCATACGATTTGACAGCGGCAAAATTGATGATATTTCTCTCTTTGGATCACTCTCTACTTTATCCAACGAAAAGACAAAAGGCGATGGCGAACAGAAAAGATATAACGGCATGGCAGGGTTCTCATATGAACCCAACCAAAGCTTTAAGGCAGATTTTTATGCGATTAAAAATAGTGACGAACATCACAACTATTACAATCTAAATTATGCGCAAGCTTCTGATTTAGGTAATTTTTTCAACAAAGATTTTGCTACGACAAAGCCGACGACAAACGGCGATGTTAATTATTATGACTGGAATAAACAGGATTTTGATACAACGACATTTTTGGCAGATATCTTGTTTAGACCTACAAACAGCGATACAATTACTATAAAACCATACTATAAGCAAGATGAGGGCGGATATTGGTTCTCTAAAACAAATAGCGATTCTAGTAAAAATCGTGTGATTAACTGGGAAATAGATCATGATCTTTTTGGGGCGGTCTCTTCTTACGAGCATAAATTTTCACAAGAGTTAAAGAGCAAAATCGGATATTGGTATCACAAACAACTCCCTCCCGGACCGCCAAGCGAACAGACAAAATACAAATCTCAAAACGGAAGTTTAGTTTATGACGGATATGCGATTTTATCAAAGAATGATTATCATGTAATACAAGCACCTTTTGTCGAGGTTAGCGGAGAAGTTGACAAAATCAACTACTCTGTGGGAGCACAATATCAAACATTCAAACTCG
>MICC01000071.1 GCA_001829715.1 Sulfurimonas sp. RIFOXYB12_FULL_35_9 | reverse complement strand
TAAGTGCTTTTTTAAATTCTACTTTATAATCAAGATCTTTACTTTCTACTTTAAAAAAATGAACCCTAGAAGAAGTTTTTCTATATGGCTTAAAACATGTAACATAATATGCAGAATAATCTTCCAAATAGTGTTTATCTATATATTCATTTTCGTAAATAAATATTATCTTATTATCTTTCGATATTAACCCTGTAAGAAAATTATCTAAGTATGTTATTTGAGCTTTATGTTTTATATCACTTAGCGACGTGTCAGTTTGGTAAGCTATATATGAGCAAAAGTTATTTGTGTTATATTCAAATATTCCATATGGTGTATCCAATATTTTTTCTCTTATAAAGAAAAAGCTTTATGATACTTCTGCTCACTCATTCTGATAGACAAGGACTCTTTATGTCTAACTTCCATACTTTTTTTAAGGATTTCATCTTCGTGTTTCCAATAAGAACTCTTAGTAGGTACTTTTTTTATTTCCTCAGCAAGGTTCTTAAAACTATCTAATAAATTTTCTCTTGTAATATTCACTAACATTCCTCCATTATCAATATTTCCAAAAAGTTTCGGAATTGTACTTGCTTTGCACTTGAAAACTTCTTAAAGATTCCTTTAATCAGTTGCTTTAGCATATAATATTATGCATTATATTCTTAATTTTGTTCCTTATATACACCACTATATATTTGATAGTGAGTAAATATGTAACATACATTTATCTTTTTATTAAAATAAATATCTCAGACAACTAATTTTGTAACAGTAATATTTATTATCAAGTAATAACTACATCAAAAAAAATAATTGTAATAGTATATAACGATAATACGCAGATTTATTTTCATATGGTATACTTGTGTACTATGAATAATTTACAAAAAGAACCTATTCAATTTGTTCAACGCAAACTTCAAAAAAACTATCGATCTATTACTGGTCACTTCCCAAGTGTAAAAAATAACAAATCAATTCCATTTGAATCAAAACTAGAATCCGAACTCTTTTTAACACTTGAGTTTGATGATGAAGTAGAGTTATATCTAGAACAGCCTCAAATAACCATTACGGTAGATGGAAAAGAAAAACCTTATCATGCTGATTGCTTTATAAAAATGCATGATGGTCCTAACCGTCGAAATACTATTGTCGAAGCAAAATATACCAGTGATCTAAACAAAGAAAAGAATAAAGAATATTATGAGAAAAAATTCAAAGCCGCAACTATAGCTGCTAACAATATGGATATGGACTTCTTAGTATATACGGAACTTTTCCATTCTGAAACATACATATTCAATCTAGATTTTCTTTATAGATATAAAACACAGCCAAGAGAAAACAAGTTTGATTCTAAAATCAAGTATATCTTGTCAAAAGCTCCAACAAAAGCGATTGACGTTGCTAAAAATATAAGCACCAATCTAAACGAATACATGCTAGTTTCAAACGCTATTTGGGGACTTGTTGCTAATGGAGAACTATCTACAGATTTAGAAAAAGAGTTAAATATGAATTCAATAATAAGAGATGAAAAATGGCAGTAATTCAATTTAAAATTGGAACTAACATCTTTTATAATGAAGAAGAGTATCAAATAAAAGGATATCCGTCTTTAGATGAAGTGCTTATAAAACTTACTAAAAAACCGTTCAATGAAAAGGTCGTTAAGGTAAGTACGCTAATAAAAGAGCCAAGAAATGCTCATGAGCAGTCCAAAGAATTAGTAGATATAAGCGATAAAGATTTTGAGAAAGCTTTAGAGAAATATAAAATCATAGAACCTTTATTGACTTTGGAAAAAAGAACTGCCAAAGATGTAAAAACTGTTGCAAAAATACACAAAAAAGGAGTCGCTACATTATACAGATGGCTAGATGCCTATGAAACCTTTAATACAGTTAGCTCACTCAGTCCTGCATATAAAAACTGTGGCGCTAAAGGGAAAAACCGTTTGGATAAATCTGTCGAGGCGATTATAGAATCCGCAATAGATGAGTTTTATCTAACTAAACAACAATACCCTCTATCAATCATATACATGAAAATAGTTGAGAAGTGCAACAATCTAAATTTAGAAGTTCCAAATAAAAACACTATTAGAAATAGGATTAACATTCTTAATCCAAAAATAGTGGCCAAAAATCGCAAAGGAGTAAGTGTTAAAGATACAAGAGGTATGCCAGGTCAATACCCTGAAGTAAAAATGCCACTTGACGTCATACAAATTGACCATACGAAAGTTGATGTAATACTAGTTGATGAAGAAACAAGGGAAGAGATAGGGAGACCATATATTACGGTTGCAATAGACGTATACAGTCGTATGGTTTATGGGTTTTATATATCTCTTGAGGCTCCTAGTTATTTTAGTGTCGGGCAAGCTCTTCTTAATGCGATACTTCCAAAAGATGATTTACTTAAAATGTATAATGTAGCCGGAGAATGGCCCGTATTTGGTCTACCACGTGCCGTGAGTATGGACAATGCTAAAGAATTTAGAAGTATAAGCTTACAAAAATTTTGCAGTGAATACAGAATAAAAGACATATATCGCCCAGTTGCAAGAAGTCATTTTGGTGGGATAATTGAAAGATTGGTAGGCATTTCAATGAAAAAAACTCATCTAATTCCGGGCACCACCTTTTCAAGTGTTGAGAAAAAAGGGACTTACGACTCAGCCAAAAATGCAATAATGACGATAAGTGAACTTGAACAGTGGTATACGGATTTTATTATCAATATTTATCATAAAACAGTTCACGGTACTATTCATATGACTCCAGAAGAAAAACTATATCAGGGTATACTAGGCGTGGGAGACGGTACCATACCTTTTTTACCGACCGTTCCATCTGATACACTTAAACTAAGAATGGCACTTTTGCCGGCATCTGAACGTACAGTACAAAAAAATGGCATTACAATTGACTACATCACCTATTTTTCAGAAACTCTTCGAAAGTGGATAATACCCGCAGAGTATAAAAAACTCAATAAAAATTTAAAATCTAACAATGTATTGTGCAGACGAGACCCAAGAGATATCAGCAAGATATATTTATATGATTCTGACATAGATAATTACATAGAAGTTCCTTACGCTGATATTCGCAGACCTGCTATGAATATTAAGGAGCTCAGAAAATCTATAGCCGAAGCTAAAAAAGAGGTTACCGGCAGAGAGCTAGAGCAACATGATATTTTTCAAGCGTATAATCGGCTTTTTGAATACTCTGAAAAAGCTAAAAGAGAGCAAAAAACCGTACGCAGACAAAAAAGTTCCAAAAAGCATATGCAAAAAACAATGGATTATGAATCTAAAATCCTAAAAAGCGATATTGTTCTTAATGTCAATAATAAAGAGCTAATTGAAGATGATGAGGACGGATATGAATACTATCCTGTTAGTTAAAATGAAAGATAGAAGATTAACTGAGGAAGCCAGAGAGTATTTAAGCAAAAGCGAAAAAGAGAGAATTGAGTATTGCAATCAAGACAAATGGATTGGTTACGGTGCAGCAATGACTTTGCTTGAAATACTTGAGGACAAATTTAATGAACCAACTCAGCTGCGTCCCGAAGGCTTATTAATATATAGTCACTATAACAACGGTAAAACGGCAATTCTAAAAAAGTTTTATGACATGCACAGACTTCAGTTTGATCATATAAATGACGAAGAAGAGATGATACATGAAATTCCGATTATCTATCTTCAAGCTCCAACTTCACCTGATGAAGGAAAACTATATAGCCGTATACTAGATGAGCTATGTGTGCCACATAAGCGAAATGAAAAAGTCATAGAAAAAGCAAGGCTAGTAAGTCATTACCTTGATAAGCTAAATACAAAAATGATTTTAGTAGATGAGATACACAGTGCATTAACCGGTAATCTTAATAAACAAAGAAGTTTTGTAGATGTATTAAAACAACTTAGCAATCAGCTCTCACTTAACATTATTCTAGCAGGTACATTTGAAGCCCATTCTGCACTTTCTATAAGAGGTGAGACAAACTCTAGATTTCCATCTATTGAACTACCTATGTGGAGTAACGGCAAAAAATTCAGGTCTTTTGTAGCGACATACGAAACGTGTTTACCACTTAAAGAGGCATCTAACCTTGCAGAGAATGAAGAGATAATAAATAAACTTTATTATGAATCAGAAGGTTTAATAGGCAAGACCGTACGACTACTAAAAAAAGCTGCCACAAAAGCCATCAAATCAGGTAGAGAAAAAATCACTTTGGAAGATATAAAATATCTACCTACCCTAAAATGACATGTCACCTAAATCTAAGTACATACGAGATGCTAATTGGGTAGAAGATTATAACTTTCTCATAACACCAAAGCCGCAAAAAAATGAACTGCTTAGTTCATGGCTTACGCGAGTCGCATTTGCTCACGGTATGACATTAAATAATTTTTTTAGCCATTTTATAAGACATGAGGGTCCCGCTCTGACTAGAACAGATATAGATTTTCAATATAACCCAACACTTTGGGATATTATTGCCAAAAAAAGCAACATAGATATCACAACTATTCAAGACCTTTCACTACGAAGTGAAGAGGGTTATCTTTTTACCTGTAATGATTGTCTATATCCACCGGCACAAATCAGGAAGCTTGTAGACAAAAGAACTCATTTTGGATTGATGTATTGTCCAAAGTGCTTGGCAGAAGATGAATATCCGTTCTTTAGAAAAGAGTGGCGTTATCTATTTTTCAATGCATGCCCTATACATAAAATATATTTGCAAGATAGGTGTGGAGTGTGCTATGAAAGAGTTAGATTAAGAAAAATGCCTGTCAAAGACAAAGTAGTTTTTTGTCACAAATGTGAAAGAGATTTAAGACTAACAAGTTCTGTAAAAATTTCAGATGAATATCATAAAGGGCTAGAAGCTATACAATGGTTTCAGAATGGACTAACTAATGGTTATTTTTGCATTGGCAATGAGAAAGTAAACTCTTTAGTTATTTTTCAAGCATACTCACACCTTAGATACCTTATAAATAGACAAAAAAATATCAAACTAGATAATTTTTCAATGCTTAATGAATATACCAAATTATGTAAAAAGTTAGAGCATTATAATTCCAAAAAAAGTGGACCGATATATAAAGACTTATTTTTAACTACGATGATATATCATATATTTCAAGACTTCCCTCATAATCTTCAAAAATTTACACAAGATAATAATCTAACACATAGAGATTTTGTACATGAATTTCAAGATATACCGTTTTGGTATGAAAAGACAATAAGTGACATTGTTCCCATGCAAAATACTGTCGGTAGAGAGATTAGTGAGAGTGAAGTTACAGGAGCCATAAAATATTTAAAAAGAATAGATGAAAAAGTGACTCAAGAGAGTGTGGCGGAAGTTGTTGGGTGTCATTCAACTATTAATAAAAAATTTGTCAAGATCTATAAACAAATATAGCTATATATCAGCCATAATTTTTTTAATATCGTTAAGTGCTTGAAGCTTTGCCATTAGCTGCTCACCATCTTTATGATTGATGTTCATCTTTTGTGTAATATGAATATAATCAAGCAATAATGGAACCCATTTAGGGGTACTTTTCCAGTCTTTTGCGGTTGAATATCCTACACCACAGGTCTTTGCAAATTCTGTAATAGTAAGATCTAAATCTCTTAATTTTTCTCTGAATTCTTTATCGTTCAATTTAATCCAATAGCTTTAATAGAGCTATATTATAACATGATAGCTTAATATAAGCTATCATTAATCTAATTTTTGGTAAAATGATTACCAATACGCTAGGAGTTTTTTAATGAAAATTAAAGCAATAGATTTATTTTGTGGAGCAGGTGGAGTAACGAGAGGATTGCTCGATGCAGGAATAGATGTAATTGCCGGATTTGACATTGACATATCACTAAAGAAAGTATATGAAGAAAACAATATCCGAAAAAACGGATTAAAAGTTCAATACTTTGACAAAAAAGTAGAATCAATCACTAAAAAAGACATATACAACCTTGTAGGAAGTAAAACAGCAAGAAAAACAAATAAAGAAAAATTTTTACTTGCAGGCTGTGCGCCTTGCCAACCCTTTTCACTCAAAAATAAAAACCGTAACGACAAAACAGACCATAGAAGAACACTGATAACTTACTTTGCAGATTTAGTAAAAGAGACAAAACCCGACTTCGTTTTTATGGAAAATGTTGCAGGACTTGCCAATCTTGAACCTGATAATTTAAAATATTTTTTAAAAACTTTAAAAGATGAGGAGTTTTCTGTTGCTACGGGAATTGTCAATGCAAAAAACTACGGTGTTCCGCAAAATAGAAAAAGATTTGTAGTCCTTGCTTCAAAAGAAAGTAAAGTACAAATACCCGAAGGTGAATATGACGGTGTTACAAAGTCATATAAAACAGTAGGTGATGTTATTAAAAATATTTTACCAATAAAAGCAGGAGAATCTCACCCGTCTATACATAACCACACATCATCTAATTTAAAAGATATAAATATGCAAAGAATTCGTTCTACAAGTAAAAACGGGGGTAGTAGAACTGAGTGGGATGATTCGTTAATTTTAGAATGTCATAAAAATTTTGAAGGTCACAAAGATGTATATGGAAGGATGTGTTGGGAAAAACCTGCCCCGACATTAACAACGAAATTTTTTAGTTATTCTACAGGCAGATATGGACATCCGGAACAAGATAGAGCTATTTCGTTAAGAGAAGGGGCTTTGTTGCAATCCTTTCCTGAGAATTACATTTTTTTTGATGCTAGCATCCAAAGAGTGGCAAAACAAATCGGTAATGCCGTACCGCCTAAGATGGCAGAAGCTTTCGGAAAATACTTTATAAATTCGATTTAGATTTTACCAGCAAGTGTTCTTGGGCTATTTCTTCTTATGTACTCCGATTCATTCAATCCAATTCTTGAAATATAAGCACTGAATTCGTTTGCGATACGCTGTGCATGTAATCTTTTTAATGTTGCGATGTATCTAAATTCAGTTTCACCTTGTAATATTTTTGAATCTGTGAATAAAACTTTTTTAGCTACTGAATCAGGATTAAAAGCAAAATTTTGCCGATTTTTCAAGCTATATTTTAATTTATATTTACTACCATCTCTTAAAACAATATCAAAATTCTTATTATCTCTTACAAGTTGTAAAAATATGAAATTTGTTTCATTTCCTAAACGAATACTATCACATCGAGGTTGCATACACAAATATTTATTTGATGCTTTTTCTACTATTACACCCAACATCAAATATGGATTAGATATATATTCTGTTACCAAACTGCTTAGTACTGCAAAATTTTGTTCAGATATTTTTGCATCTGCTTCTTCAAGATACCATTCTTTTGTATAACAGGTTTGAATATCTTTAATAAATTTTTGGCACTTCTCTTTCTTAACTTTTTTTGACCCAGTATCTAGTTTTATTTCCGTTCCGTCTTTCAGACAGTCAACAAAATCTATATTTTGGTATTTTTTGTCTTGAATAATTGGAGCTTTTTTAATTTTATCTATCTCAGCATGTTTACCTATTTCACTTCCGTGAATCATAGACTCAATTTCACCAATAATTATTTCTTCAATATGCCTCTCAGCATCTTCTGGTGCTTCCAATAAAGTTCTGTGACTTAAATATGCAGGATCTAAATTTTTATTTAATACTCCTAGCAACTTATGTGTATTTTTTCGTACTTCTGAAATTGAGGCCATAGCTACATTTGGTACAATACCGTGAAAAGTTTCTGTAAATTCACCTATACATTCTTCAACAAGTTCATTAAATTTAGCTGTTCTAGCTTCAATCGCACTACTCGACTCCTTATTGAAGAGGCTAACGGTTGTAAATAACTTATTATTTGAAACATACTTATTATCTTCAAATTTAACATCGATTTTTATAAGTTTTGACTTAACAGTCTCTAAATCATTTGCTGTATAGATAACGATTGATCGAAGTTCATGTAAACGTTCATCGGTATTGATTAAATCTTTTATAATCCCAATAATTCTTTCTCCACCATCTGCGAATAAATCCCAATCCAGCACAATGATATCAGCTTTTTTCATAAGCCTAATGTAACTCTCACGCTTGTCTTCAAACGTAGCTTGCTCACACTGAATCACAGAGCAAACAATACCTTTTTCCATAAATGTATTAACTATCGTTTTCGCATCTAAATCATGTTCTGACACATCACTGCCAATATCTTTTGGAGGGATTGCATAAAATGGATTTTCTTCATCAAGATTGGTTTCTACATAATCATCTTGCTTTTCAGGATTTTTAAATATTTTAAATTCATCAATAGCTTGCTTTAAAACATATATTACACCATGTGTTTTATAGATTTTAATAATATTATCTACATTTAATAGAGATTCATTAGAAGATATGTTCATTTCCTTTTCAACTACAGAATAATTAGTATTATCAGCATATTTGGCTCTATCATCTAAAAAAACTGCCGTTTGTAAAAAGTCTTCAACAACACCTCTTGAAATACCTAAAAATTCATTCATTATACATCCCTCGGTTTGACTATTCTAAATGAAACATTGAATCCCGCTTTTGGCTCTATGACTTCCAATGACATACCCTGTTCTCTAAGAACTTCATTCGAGATATGTAATCCTAAGCCTCTTCCGCCCGGTTTTCTAGTGAAACCCATCTCAAATATCGTTTCACGGTCTCTTTCAGAAATAGACGCACCATTATTAGAAATTATAAAGCCATAATTATCTAGATCTAAATCTATAATTCCGTTCTCAGCTTTGCCTTTAATCCAGTAAGTAGCATTATCAATAATATTTACAAAAACAGGATAAATTGAAGACGGAATCGTATTCAAAATCGATTGTCTAAAAGCTTTAGAACTTTTTATTTCAATATTATGTCTTTTAAACCGTTCTCCGAAAAGTTTCAAGATAAACTCTTCTATTTCATGTCCTTTTATATCTGTTGCTTTTCTTTGTAGTCTACGGTTAAGAGGTGTAAAAAGTGTCAAGTAACTATCCAAATGGTCAAAACTATTTTTTATACCTGAATATATTCCACCTAAGCCTTGATTCACATCTGCCCATGCTTTGAGCCGTCGAAGATTTTCTCTTACCATTTTAATACTTGCATCAAATTCATGATTAATAACGTGAATAGCCATACCTAATTGTGCCAAATCTGAATCTAATTCTGCTTTTTCGGTCAACTCATAAAGTTTTGAATCATTTGCTTCTAAAACATCAATATAAGAAGCAATATTACCTTCTTCATCTTTTTCCCATTTCACTGTATCAAGTAAGGTCTGAATGATTTCTAGCTCTCTTTTTTCGTTTTCCATAACCGATACAATTTGGTTTTCTATATTCATGCGCCATGTAAAAATATCATTTTCGTTCATATCTTGAAAATCAGTTTGTGCTAATGAAAAATTTATATCTCGAATAACTTTTTCTACGGTTCTTAAACTCTCTTTCGTTGTTCTCTCTACATTTTCTTTAACATCAAATAAAGTTCCATCTGTAGTTTTTACTTGTTCTTGAATTTGTTTTTTAGCATCTTTTGAAAGCCTTGTTAAACTCTCTTCAATTCGTCGTCGTCTGTTTAATTCAAGCTTAGCATTTTTACTTTTCTCACCAATCAATAACTCAATATTTCTATATGTCTCTTGAAAGGTGTCCATATCAATTTGACTCATTACATTTTTATAAAATATATAATCTTGTTCTACTTTTTTCCCCATTGACATACCACGAGGTTTTGAAAGAGCAAAATTACTCTTTATTCTGTATAACTCGTCAAAAGCTTTTCGTTCTGCGTCAATTAACTTCAGCGCCGCTATTTCTTTATCCTCAGTTGCATCAACTTCCAATAATACATGATTTAACTTAGCTACAATAGAAGTACAATTTTTTTCGTGCTCTTTATTCTCAATAGAGTCTAAAATTATGTAAAGCTCTCTCGAAAATTCATTTTTTTTCGCTTTCTTTTTTTTCTCTTCTTTTTTAATTAATTCATCACGCTTAATATTATCAGACTTTACTTTTACATAATAATCTGAATATTCACCCTTATCGTTAAAAAAATCTTTTGCGGTTTGAATAAAAAAATTAATTAATATGTCCCGCATATCTCGAAAAGCTTTAGTTTCCTGAAATCCTTCTCGTCCTGCTTTTTCTTTTAAGTTGTCATTTTGACCGGATTCAAGTCTAATAGCACCCAAAGTTCTTCTATATGACCAATAATAATCCCCTGCATGCTTACTTCTTCGATACTCTATATCTAAAAAATCATGTTTATTATTACCATATGGAAGAATTCTTATACCATCTTTATAAACATATAATCCACCATACTTGTATAATTTATCTTCCATTATAGAATGAACTTCTTTATTCAATAAAGACTCAGATTGTTTGCCCTGAATTGTCATAACAACCATATTGAATGCTCCACATGCAACTGGCTTGCCATTACCTTTTGTCCAAGGAATAACATACTCTTTGAATTGTTCTTCACCAAATATTTTGACCTTACCAATAAATTGACCGTATTGATTAAATGTACCTATGAAAAGATGATCGCCATTATTAAATTCTTCTTCTGTAAAAAAGTTACTATCAGCAATAACATCTTCAAAGTATTCTGGGTATTTATAATCTCTAAAATGCGTTTTTAATGGAATTTTTTTATGTTCTGGCATAACATCATCCGTAAAGCCAATAAGCATCTTTTTTAAATTTGCAGCATCATCATCAATTGTATTATCTTCTAAATCATCGAGGATAAGTGGATTAGATGGAAAAACATAAAATCGTGTTCCCGTCGAATCATTTATAAATTTACATGGTTCCTGTAAATTTCGTTCTCTTTTTTCAATATTAAAATCCTCAAATGCATTCAAATCTTTTAGAATTACATCCATAGCATCTTTAGTAACTTTAGATGCTAATTTCTCAATGTATGTTCTTGTTTCAACAATAATTTTTTGGATTTGATCATGTGTCGGAAATGTTTCAAACTCTTCAATCGGAATATAAATATCCTCAAGGTTTAATCCCGGCAACTCAAATAAGCGCCAATTTATGAAACTCACAACATAGTTATGACTTTCATCTCCTCTTTGTGCTTTAGTGAGGATCAACACCTGACTTCCCAACATTGCAATCGCAAGTCTACCAATCCCTTTTTCTCCCATTACAGGACGTAAGGTTTTTCCTTCTGGAATTTTTATATCTTTTAATCCACCGAATTCACTTTTTACTTTACTTTCCGTACCTATTGTAAGCCATCGATTTTCAAATTCACTTTTGGTCATTCCAAAACCATCATCGCGGAGAATAAGTAATCCATCAGACCTAAAATAGTCTACTATTACATTATCCGCATAAGCATCGTAAGCATTTTTAAATAACTCACTTATTGCTGTAGGAATACCGGATATTTGCTGGCGTCCCAACATATCCAATGCTCTTGCTCTCGCCTTAAAACCTGCCATTTACTTCCCTGATAATTTATAAATTTTTTCTACCGCTAAATCGGTATTCTTTTTAATCTCTTCACCAAAAAATCTCAGAATAATCCATCCATCTTCTTTGAGTTTTCGGTTTACTTCTTTGTCTCTTTCAATGTTTCGTTTGATTTTTGCTTCCCAAAAACCTTGATTTGTTTGAAACTTTTCACCGTCAAGAAACTTTTTACCGTGCCAAAACTCACTGTCGCAAAAAATAGCAATCTTTTTACTTCTAAAACAAAAGTCGGGCTTGCCGAAAATATCTTTGCAATTTTTTCTATAACGTAAGCCTTTTGCCCACATAGCCTTACCTAATAAGAGTTCAATTGTAGTATTTTTACTCTTTATTTTCTTAGCTGTTTTAGAATCCATAGACTGATTATATTCTTTCTTTTACTTATTTTGTTATTTAATAACAACCTATATTAACAAAATTATAATATTGTTACTTTTGAAAGTATCCGAGCTGTCCATTTTGCCATAATAGTTTCTTTAAGATCTTCAGTACGCTCATGATTTTTAGTTTTAAACTTTATACCACCACTACGACCGTCATACTTTTTTCTAAGGTCATCAATTGACATATTTTCATCAACATAATAATTTAAGAATCTTTGAAAAGTTGTATTACTTATAGGTTCTTTTGAGCTAATAACCCATGTGCTTGTTGCAGCTACATTTTCTAACTCAAGCAACCCTACATAGCTGTCTGTATATTTGAAAGTTGCAGTAATATATTGTCTTTCTCTGCCGTACATCGTACATTTTGGATTTGCATTCCCATTCTCACCGTTATATACTGTAGCCATTTTTTGATTCTCATGTACAACTAGGTTTTCTATAGCTTTTTGTGTACGCATGTAATCCATGTATTTATGAAACTCATCAAAGTTATGTGTATACTCTGTAGTGCTCATCTTTTGGAATTCTTTACCTTTTGATGAAACTCTGGTTTTTCGAGTTTTTTTCTCTCCATTACCGGATGAATCCGTTAAACTTTGGTCAACCTCTTCATTGGATAAAGTTTCTTCCATTATTTTTAATTTCTCAAGAGCTTCCTCATCAGTTATCTTATCAGTTAAAATTTCGACATTAGCTAAACTACTGCACTTGTTTTTTCTATTGCTAGTAACCGTATTATGCTTATATTTCCTGCTTGCATACTCTGATTTTAAACGTTCTGTAGTATCCGGCTTTGTGACCGGTACTGTTGGTAGCTTATCTATATCATCTATTTCGGTTATGATATTTTTGCCTTGTATAAAAGTTGTAAACTTTGAAAAGCCTATATCTGAATCATCATCAAGTATTTCGTGAACATATTTATAATATTTCCCTTCATGATAAAAGTTACTAACCATACATGTTATAGAAAATTTATCTTCTACCGGAAACTTTGCTTTTATAGGGACTGATTCAACTTGCTCAACTGATGTTTTATCTTTTAGCATTCGTATATATGAGTTTATATATGTTCCTATTTTCTCAAAATTATCAACGGCACTATCTTGACATAGAAATCTATGAATAAATGGAGCATCATTCTCCGGTACATATTTTGGAATGATTATAGATGCGTCATCTGGGTTGCAATCATACCCATAATATAAATCGCTTAAATCACATCTTAAAGTTGCTTCTCTTAAAACGGTTGAGCGGTAATAATAATATATAGCTATTACAGAGTGAGGAATAATTAAGTTAACATCATCCCAAATTTTTATCAGACAGCAAGAAGTATTTTGAGCTTCAGTCATGTATGTATATTTATAACCTAATAACTCTCCTATTTGGTTATTATCTAAATATTTACCTAAAGTAGTGTTATATTGCTCTTTAGAAAGTCTCGTATCTACCCTATATTTCTGTTTTTCTGTTTTAATATACTTATTAGCTTTTTTATCTAATTTTGCTGCTTTGTAGGCTTTATGGAGTTTAAAATGAGTAAAAAATACTTCTGGGGATATGAGAGTAGTAAAGTGTTCTTTTGTAGTTAAATTTTTGACCACAACTTCGAAATAGCTATTTCCAATATCTTCATCGTCCGGTTTTAGACTAAGTGGCATAAGAAACATAAAAGTATCATTTGGGCTATCCAACATAAACTCAGGAATGATTTTATTAGACTTACTCACAATCTAAACATCCATTCTCAAACTTTACGTTGCATATTATCAATCTTTCTTAGCCATTATCGAACTTTCTTGTTTCTTACAATGGATTTTTATAAATATATGCAAAATCTCAATTGCGGCAGGAGTTATCCCGCTGATTTGTGAGGCAGCTTGAAGTGTAGGCGGATTAAATGACTCTAGTTTTTCTACTATCTCTTTACTTAAACCGCTTATGCTTTTGAAATCAAAACTTTGAGGAATCTCAACCTTGAGATATTTTTTCATCTTTTGTATCTCTTCACTCTGTTTTTCTACATAACGGGCATATTTTCCCTCTACCAAAATCTCTTCTAAAATATAAGGCTCATATTTTGCCAATTCAGGTACAAGTTTTACCATCTTCTCTATATCAAAGCTCTTTCTTGCAACAAGCTGTTGCGCACTTATTGTGTCGCTGATTTTTTCTTCGCCTATGGATTCTAAAAATGAAATAAACTCTTTATTGGGCGTAAAGAACGTCTCGATTAAAAGCTTAGCTCCATCTTGAATCTGCTCATCTTTTAACATAACTCTCTTATAAATCTCATCACTTATAAGACCTATCTCATGCCCATATCGGCTTAGTCTCGTATCTGCCGACTCTTCACGCAGAAGCAATCTGTACTCGGCACGGGATGTGAACATACGGTACGGCTCTTTTGTCCCTTTTGTGACCAAATCGTCTATCAAAACGCCGATGTAAGCCTCATCACGGCGAAGAACCAACGGCTCTTTGTTTTGCAGACTCAGAGTTGCATTTATCCCTGCCATTAGTCCTTGAGCGGCTGCCTCTTCGTAACCGGTTGTTCCGTTAATCTGTCCTGCAAGATAGAGTCCCTTGATTTTTTTAGTCTCAAGCGAATGCTTTAACTCTCTAGGATCTACAAAATCATACTCGATAGCATAGCCGTAACGAACTATTTTTGCATTTTCCATACCTTTAACGGAGTGAATCATCTGCTGTTGAACATCCGGCGGAAGCGATGTGCTCATACCGTTGATGTAGCACTCAGTATTTTCAAAAGTTTGCGGCTCGATAAAAAGATGATGCCTGTCTTTATCACGAAAACGGTTGATTTTATCCTCGATACTCGGGCAGTATCTAGGTCCTGTTCCCTCAATTTGTCCTGTAAATAGCGGCGCACGGTAAAAATTGCTCTCTATAATGTTATGAGTGTTTTCGTTTGTGTAAGCGATGTAGCACGGAATTTGCTTTTTAGTTTTTCTAAACTCTTCACGGTCATTTCTAAAACTAAACGGGCTTGGAATCTCGTCCCCGTCTTGTCTCTCCATAACCGAAAAATCAATGGATGAAGCTTCAACTCTGGCACATGTACCGGTTTTAAGTCTTCCCATCTCTAAACCACATGACTTAAGCGAATGACTAAGTCCTTCACTGCTCTGCTCTCCAAACCGTCCGCCTACCTGCTTTATCTCGCCCACATGGATAACGCCTCGCAAAAATGTTCCGCTGGTAATAACTACTTTTTTTGCACCGTACTCATTTAAAAGGTTAGTTTTGACACCTTTTACTTCGCCATCCTCGATGATAAGCGACTCTGCCATCTCTTGAACCAAATCAAGGTTTGGAGTGGTTAGGATTTTGTTTCTAGCGATTACACGGTATCTGTCCATGTCTATCTGAGCACGGCTTCCACGAACTGCCGGACCTTTTGTCTGGTTGAGTATGCGAAACTGGATTCCTGCTTCATCGGTTATAAGTCCCATTTCACCGCCCAGTGCATCAATCTCACGCACTAAATGTCCCTTTGCCAAACCGCCGATTGCAGGGTTACAACTCGTTGCACCGACATTTTCCGCCAACATGGAAATTAGCAAAGTTTTACTACCCATTCTTGCACATGAGAGCGAAGCTTCCACTCCCGCATGACCGCCACCGATTACTATTACATCATAATTCATACACTGCTCCGTCTGTCTTAAAGCGAATTTTATCATTTTTGAGTATCATTTGGACAAATATTATAAATATGGTCTAAATAAGATGATAAAAAAAGCACACGATGCATACAATAAACAGGATTTTAAGAGCGCATTTGAACTCTATACGCAATTGGCAAACGAGGGCAATGCAGATGCTATGACATCTTTGGGATACATGCACCAAAACGCTCAAGGGTGTGAGAAAAATAATGCAAAAACGCTGGAGCTTTATGAAAAAGCCGCAGAGATAAAACAGCCCTATGCCCTTTATAACTTGGCAATTTTATACATGAACGGGCTTGCCGGAGTGGAACATAACCAGTTTAAGGCTCATGAACTCTTCATGGAAGCCGCAATCAGAGAAGTTCCGCCTGCCATGTATGAAGTCGCTCTTATGCTTGAGAGAGGTTTGGGATGTCTTCAAAACTACTCGGAAGCTGCTTTTTGGTACGAAGAGGGAGCAAAAAGAGGACACCTGCAATCTTTTAACAATTTGGGCGTTTTATACAAAGAGGGTCACGGCGTAGAGAAAAATGAAGCAAGATGTTTTATCTGCTTTAAAAAAGCGGCTGATGGATCTCTGGCTGAGGGGCTTTACAACTTGGGACTGCTTTATGATCAAGGGATTGGATGCGAACAAAACCATGATACTGCACTTGATTTATGTCGAAAAGCTGCCTACAATGGGCATGCCAAAGCAAAAGAGATAATAAAAGGTCTTCAAGAAGAGGGCAAGATTGTATTTTAAGGAGAACAATTGTTCACAGGATTGATACGCGAAATCGCACATGTTAAAAGTTTAGTCGGAAGCAAACTTACTATTCGTGCAAAATATAAGGCAAAGCTGGGCGATTCTATCGCCATAAACGGAGCTTGTTTGACCGTCGTGGAGGTTTTAGATGACGGTTTTAGCGTTGAGCTATCTCCTGAGAGCCAAAAGCTTTTGGCGATGGAGAACTACAAAAATGAAGTTCATATAGAGCCTGCCATGATGATGGGCGATAGATTTGAAGGGCATGTTGTTCAAGGGCATGTGGACGCTATGGGAGAGATAAAAGAGATTAAAAACAACGGCAACTCTTTTGATGTTTTTATAAAGGTTGATAAAAAATTTATCCCTTATATCATTCCCAAAGGCTCTATAACTGTTGACGGTGTTAGTTTGACCGTTAATGAGGTGTTTGATGAGAGTTTTAGGCTTACCATCATTCCGCATACTATGAGAGAGACGCTTTTTAAAAACTATAAAAAAGGCTCACATGTAAACATTGAGACGGATATGTTTGCAAGATATGTCGCACACATTATCTCTCACAAAAAAAACAGCCTCACTTGGGATGATGTCGACTCTATCTCGGCAAGATACTAAGTACATCCTTGAAATATAAAATCTTAAAAGACGCCTTTGGGCATAACAGTTTTAGGGAGTTTCAAGAAGAGGGAGTCGATGCAGTTTTAGCAAATAGGGATTTGCTGATGATTCTTCCGACAGGTGGTGGAAAATCGCTTGTTTATCAACTTCCGACTCTGCTAAAAGACGGTATCAGCATTGTTATCTCCCCTCTTATCGCACTTATGCAAGATCAGGTATCGGCTCTAAAAGCTCAAAAAATCAGTGCCGACATGATAAGTTCGGCTCAAAGCCATGATGAAGTGAATGAGATAATTCAAAGAGCCTACAGCGGTGAGCTGAAATTTTTATACCTCTCTCCGGAGCGGCTAAACAACCAATCGACCATTAACATTCTAAGAGGGTTAAATATAAACTTTTTTGTAGTCGATGAAGCTCACTGTATCTCTCAATGGGGGCATGAGTTTCGGGACGATTACAGAGCTTTGGGAAATTTAAGAGCCAACTTTCCAAACACGTCAATCTGTGCTTTTACGGCAACTTCAACCGACCATGTAACCGATGACATCTTACGAGAGTTGCGGCTAGAAAATCCGCTCCTTTTAAAAGGCAAAATTTTTCGCAAAAATATCTTCATCTCAGCCCAGCGAAGAGTTAGCAATGGGCATTTGCAACTCAAAGCTTTTTTACACCGCCATAAAAATGAGAGCGGAATCATCTATGTGAGTTCTAGAAAAAAAGCTGAAGAGTTAAGCATTTATCTAAACACAAACGGCTATAAATCACTCCCTTATCATGCAGGACTTCCGCAACATGTAAGAGAGCAGAATTTTAGGATTTTTGTAAACGACAAGGTAAACATCATGGTAGCCACCATCGCTTTTGGAATGGGAATAGATAAGAGCGACATCCGTTTTGTAGCGCACATGTCGTTGCCAAAATCGCTTGAAAACTACTATCAAGAGATAGGAAGGGCAGGACGTGACGGCGAGGATTGCGAGGTTCTTCTGCTCTTTAATGCAGGCGACATGACGCAACACAAAAGGTTTTTACAAGAGATACAAAATGAAGAGTACAAAGAGCATCTGTCTCAAAAAATAGACAAAATTTACAAGTATGCAACAGGCGAAATCTGCTTTCACAAACAGCTGGCAGAGTATTTTGACGACACACTTGATGAGTGCATGGATAGATGCGACAACTGTTTGCAGAGCGACGCAAAAAGAGAGAACATTACAAAAGAGGCACAAATGCTTCTTAGTGCGGTTTATAAAACAGATCAAACTTTTGGAAAAAACTACATTATCGATGTTTTGCGAGGCTCAAAGGAGCAGAAGATTTTAGCGAACTCTGCAGATAAACTATCCGTTTACAATATAGGCTTACACCTTAGCAAAAAAGAGTGGTTTATCATTTTAGAGAGACTTTTAGAGCTGAAAATCTTGCTTATTGGCGAGTTTAGTGCACTTAAACTTACACAAGAAGCGGTGGAGATTTTAAAAAGTAAAAAAGAGCTGTTTATAAAATCCTCAAGACTTGAGATAGATGTTAAAGAGAAAAAAGTCAAAAGAGATGAAGCGGCAGATTTTGATGAAGAACTTTTTGAAAAACTAAGAGCAAAAAGAGCCATGTTGGCTGGCGAACTTAAAGTTCCGGCATATATCATCTTCTCGGATAAGGTGCTTAAAAATCTAGCTTCTTGCAAACCCTACGACAAAATGAGCATGCTTGAGGTAAACGGTGTCGGAGAGAAGAAATTTGAGCAGTTTGGGGAGCAGTTTTTAGAGGTTATCAATCCCTAAGCGAGAGAGCATTCGGATTGCACTTTATCTTATGTTCCATATCTACGCCCACAAACCCATTAAGCGGACTTAAAGAGGCAATCGTCGCATCTCTAAAACCTTCTCCTTGGTTGATGTATAGATGAAAACCGTTCTCATAAAGAGCCAATCTTGTCGGAAGTGCAATTGAGTATGTAGTTAAAATACCATTTTCTTTTATGATGTTTTTAATGTCGCTAAAATACTCTTTAGTCCACAAAGCAGGATTTGCAGAGGGAGAAAAAGCATCTTGATAAACAATGTCAAACTTCTCTTTTGGAAATTTTTTCAGATACTCTCTTGCATCGCCTAAAAAAAGCTCTACATGTAGATTTTCTTCATCATAAACCCCGTTTTTTACAAGATTTGTAACGATATGCAAAAGGTCATCAAACTCTTTTGGATAGCTGAAATTTAGCAGAGATTTCACTAAAGAGGCATCTAACTCCGGCGAAAAAATATTTAGTTTGGAAGTAAGAGCATTTTTTTTATGGTAGTAGATAGCAGCCAAACTATTAAACCCCAAACCAAAACAGATATCTAAAATATTTATCTCATCTTGATTTTGCTTTATCTTAAACGCAGGCTCTACATGTTTGACAAGCGACTCATAAAGTGCACCGTCTTTTGTAGAGTGGTAGTGTTCGCCATACTCTTTTGAGTAGGCAGTATAGCTTCCGTCTTCGCTTAAAACCATTGAGTGGAGTTCATCGTTAAATATAGCTATTTTATCCTGTCTTATAAGTTCACTTTTTATAATTTACCCTACTTTTTCAAGATGCTGGGCTAAAAACATCTTCATAATCGCTTGCCTTGCTACACCTAAACGTCTAGCTTCTTGATCCAGTCGCTCTATCATCCATAAAGGCAAATCTAAATTCACCCTTTTTTGTTCTAAGTTTGGTCTGCGACCTTTTGAATAATCGATAAACTCTGATAAATCCTCACCACTATCAAATACTTCGTCAAACTCTTTAGCTGTTTTCATAATGTGCTATCTCCTCTTTGCGTGATCTTCTAATAGATATAATGCGAATTACATTCGCTCGATAAGTTATAATAGCTGAGAAATGTTTTTCCCCTATTTTTCCGATACAGATAAAGCGAGGCTCATCTGGAAAATTCAAAGCTACTTCTAGTAAATTTTCATCACTCCACAATTGCTGCGCATCATCAAAATTGATTCCGTGCTTTTGTTCATTTATGTGTGATTTATTCTCATCGTATTCAAATTTCATACCCATAGTATACCAAAAAAGTTAGTAAAATCTCAAAAAGATAAAACCACACTACCACAGATGAATACCTATTTTTTACAACCCATTTCCATACATTACGCACTTACCCATCTAAAATTATTATTTTTAGGTATTTTGAATATTCATTTGCTGATCATAGTATTTAGAGAAAACATAAATTTACAAGAATTTGAATTTTTTTCTATATTCTCATTGATTTAATAAGCTGTTATGTTGTTAGCAAACCACAAAATCTTCATAGTCTTAAACTTATCATGAGTATTTACGCCTTAATGTATTTTGCTTAGATGCTAACTTAGTCGCTAAAATTTTATCCACACTACAATTACAAGTCCAAGTATCTAAATCAGCTGTTATTTTATTAAAATCATCATCCAGCTCCACAATTAAATTACCTATAATTATCTTTCTCTCATGAATTTGAGTGTTAGTTCCAGTAAATAACATAAGACTATTTCCAAGCTGCCGTTGTAAAAGAGTGAAGTTTGTCGAAGAATCAGAAGACCCCTTATATGTTGTCCAGAAAGATTTTTGTTGAAACTTATCATTTAATACTTCTATCAAATCGCATGTAAAATTATTATATCTAGAAACAATAATTACCCTTTTATTCGTCTTTGAACAGTTATTTTTACAATCCTAATTAAATAATTTATAAATTATATCGAAATATATGAACTATACATTTTCATAATCTAGTTTCTTATTATCTCCCAGTACCTCTTATCGGAATTTTCAATATCTTTATATGAAAACTCAAATAGTGTTGTATACCCCCCCCTTTGCTTAAGGTTACAATTCGTAATATTTTTTACGAATTTCTGCCGAATTTAACTCCGCTGTTGACAAATATAACAGGTCAAAAGAAATTTATGTACTTTTATATGTACTGCAAAGTGGTAAAAAGTGTATAAAAGTGGTTCAGAAAATATTTTCTTTTTTGTATAAAACCCAATGAACATAGATATTTATAGCCTATTTCATTGGTGCATAAAAATTACTATAACCCATTGCCCCACATATGCATCTTTTTTGCTATTATTAGATCGTAGCCGTCTATGATATCTATCTCGTTTGGAGCACGAAATTCATACTCTTCTAACATAGCTTTCACTGCCCCAATATCCATAACGCCTTTTTTCTCTATAATTATTATGTTTGCGGCATTTGCGAGTGTCAGATATGCAAGTTTTAAAATCATTTTTTGATTTTCGTGAGCGTAAAAAAAGTCTTTTAAAACAACTATGTCATGGTCTCTTGGAAGAGAACGAAACGGTTTTTTAAAATCTTTGACATGTTGTATGTTTGTGTATGGAAGTTTTAAATCTGCTTGTAAATTATTTTGGTCGTATATTACCAAATCAAATTTACCGCCTACATCCTGCATCGCCTTTTCAAATAAAAACGCTATATCATCTAAAGCGGTTGTGACATGCAGATAGTGATTGCCCGGAAGCGGATTAAAAAGCTTTTTAAATTGTTCTAAATTTGTCATAAATTCTGTTTATCAATACGCCAACTCATTAAGCTCTCTAAACAAAAACGCTTCCATGATTTCATCGATGTTTCTTTGCGTATGCGCCACCAAAATCATCATGTTAAGCTCGATAAAGGGCCAAACATACTCGTTATCGTCCATCACTATTAGTACTTCGCTAAAATTTTCAAAGCCGTCTTTATCTTCATTAAACGCAACCTCGACAACTTCACCCTCTTCTAAAAGTATCTGAACCCAGCTTTTTGCATCATCTATTTTTGTTATGGCTGCTTCTTGTGCATCCTGAGAACTCATCGGAATTAAAATATACATTTTACTTTTCTACCTTTGACTCATCAAGTGCGATTGCATCGTTATCCATCACGCCTATACCTCTTTTCAAAACATTTTGAGCTATCTCTTTGGCATCATTGAGCGAGTGCATTTTGTAAGTTCCGCACTGGTAAACATTGAGCTCCGGAATATCTTTTTGCTCTTTAACTTTAAGTATATCTTCCATAGAAGCTCTCCATGCCTCGGCAACGTTAGCTTCATCCGGAGTGCCTATAAGGCTCATGTAAAATCCCGTGCGACAGCCCATTGGAGAGATATCTATAATCTCTACACTATCGCTATTTAAATGGTCTCTCATAAATCCTGCAAAAAGGTGTTCTAGCGTATGAATTCCCTCAGAAGACAAAATCTCTCTGTTTGGCTGAACAAATCTTAGGTCAAAGACGGTTATATCGTCCCCTTTTGGCGTTTTCATCCCCTTTGCACGACGAACTGCAGGGGCATTCATAATTGTATGGTCAACTTTAAAACTGTCTAATAGTGGCATATACTTTCCTTATATTTTTAGTTATTGTAACATTTATAATCGAAATAAAAAATACTCCTTATCCCACAAATAGCAACTATCTTATCAATCACAATTTAATTCTGTTACAATTTTGTCATTTATTAACATTTTTGTAATAATAGTTATGATAGAGTACTTATTCTTTTTTTAAATCAGGAAATTAAATTATGAACTTAAATTTAAAATCGAAATTACTATTGTTATCGACTATTCCTCTGCTTTTTGTTATAGCTCTCTCTTCAATGGTTCTTTTTGAACTATATAAAAATAAAAAAAATCTTTCTCTTACAAAACACCGCATTCTTGAGGCTGAAGCAATATCAAAAGTCATTCACTCTTTACAGATTGAGAGAGGTTTGACGGCAGAACTTATTGCCAGCGACAATCTTAATGAAAAAGATGAAAAATTAACGGCAGCAAGAGAAAATTCAAACAAAGCAATCGAAAATGCAAAAATTACTTTCTTAAAAATTACCAAAAATAGCGACAACTACATCTTAAATATTTTAAAAGACATTAAGTCAAGAGCCGATGCACATTTAATTTCTTTACCCGTAAAAGATGCTAAAAACTACTATACAAAAAACATATCTTATCTTCTTGATTTTATAAAAATCATACCTACTATGATGAATGACAAGGAGAATAGAAATTACATCCAAGCGCATACCTATCTTACCTCTGCAAAGGAGAACATGGGACGAACCAGAGCAACATTAATGGATGTTTTTATTACAAACAAATTTTTAGATGATACTTTTATATCGGTTAAAGAGTATCAGAAATTATTTGAAGTTGATATAGAAAACTTCAAAATAATCGTCCCAAAAGATATGCTAAATTTTTATAATAATACTTTTGGTGGTGAAGCTGTAGATGAAACATACAGAATGATAAATATTGCTTTAACAAATAAAAATAGTAAAAATTTCTATGTCGAGCCATCTTACTGGTTTGAAAAATCAACACAGAGCATCAATCTGCTAAAAAAAGCAGAAGACGAGCTTTTTAACAAAGTAAATCAACTTATAAATGAAAAATTAGATACTGTTTTTTACAAAATGGTATCTCTAATATTCTTTTTAATCGCTTCATGTGTGGTCGTTACGACTATGGTTGTCTATACCATAAGACAGATTCTCTTCTCTGCAAATATTCTAGAAGACAAGTATTCACTCTCGGATGCACTTCTGGGTCAATATAAACAGACCGTTGATAGAAGCTTCATCGTCTCAAAAACAAATGCTAAAGGCATTATCACTTATGTAAACGATGAATTTTGCAAAATAAGCGGTTACTCGAAAGAGGAGCTTTTAGGAAAGCCTCACAGCATTATAAGACATCCTGATATGGAAAAAGATGTCTTTAAAAATATGTGGCATACCATAAAACATCTCAAACAGCCGTGGATCGGTGAAGTTAAAAACCGCAATAAAAACGGCTCATCCTACTGGATGAAAGCTATCATAAATCCTATTATGGACGGAGACGGCAATATCGTAGAGTATATAGGTATCAGAACAGATATAACACAACAAAAGCAGATAACGCAATATTTTGAAAATCAACTCAAACTCTCAAATAAAAATTTTGATTACTCCATACATCTCTCAAAAGAGTATGAAAAAGCTATGGACATGAGCACCATTCTCTCAAGAACTGATAAGAACGGAATCATTACTTATGCAAACGATAAATTTTTAGAGATTAGCGGTTACGAATTGAGAGATATTATCGGTAAAACTCATCATGTCTTAAGCTCTACAGAGACATCAACGAAGATGTATAAAAACATTTGGGAAACTATAGGAAGTGCAAATGTATGGCAAGGCATTATTAAAAATAAAACGAAACAAGGTAAAGATTTTTGGACAAAAACAACAATAATTCCCATTAAAGATTTAGATGGCAACATCGTAGAATATTTGGCTATACGGTATGATATAACAGAGATAATAGAACAAAGAAAAGAGTTTGAAAAAAAAGCAAAAACAGATCCGCTGACCGGATGTGGAAACAGGTTTAGGCTTAACCAAGATATGCAAAAACTTGAAAATCTCTCTGCGGCAATTTTTAACATCGACAACTTTAGACAAATCAATGATTTTTACGGACATGAATTCGGTGACTTGATTATCAAGTCAATTGCAGAAAAAATATACAATCAACTCTCATATGATGAAAATTTCAAGTTTTATAGACTTCAAGGAGATGAGTTTATCACTCTTGCTACCAATTATTCAGAAGAGGCATTAGTAGAAAAGGTTAAAAGCATACTTGATCTTATCAAAGAGAAATTTAGCGTACGAAATGAAGAGATACTTATATCATGCAGCTGCGGAATCTCTTTTGAAGATAAAGAGCACCTACTCTCAAGTGCTAACATGGCTCTTAAAATCGCAAAAAAAAGCAATGCCGACTACTTAGTATATGATGAGTCAAAATCTCTTAACAAAATGTATGAAGAGAATATTCACTGGGCGAAGAAACTCTCCGATGCAATCAAAAAAGATAATATCATCACTTACTATCAGCCGATTGTAAATAACTCTAATTTAGTTTATGAGAAGTATGAATCTTTAGTACGCATGAGAGACGGTGATAAAATCATCTCTCCGTTCTTTTTCCTTGAAGTTGCAAAGCAGACTAGACAATACTTTGATATCACTAGAGCTGTAATACGCCAATCATTTGAGATGTTTAAAGACAAAGATGTAGAGTTCTCCATAAATCTATCTATCAAAGATATACTTGAAATTCAAATGTCTGAATATATACTAAATATGTTAGAAAGATACAATATAGGTTCAAGAGTTGTTTTTGAGATAGTTGAATCTGAATCTATTGAGAACTTTGAAGGTGTTATACACTTTATAAATCAGGTAAAAAAGTATAACTGTAAAATAGCAATCGATGATTTTGGTACCGGATACAGCAACTTTGAATATCTTATCAAACTAAAAGCCGATTTTTTAAAGATTGACGGCTCTTTAATTAAAAATCTTGATAAGGACAAGAATGCCCTTGTGGTAGTCTCTACTATAGTTGAGTTCTCTAAAAAGCTTGGCATGAAAACCATTGCCGAGTTTGTCGAAAATGAAGAAATCTTCAAGATTGTAAAAGACCTTGGTATTGACTACTCTCAAGGTTATTACTTCTCGCAACCGCTAGAGAGTGTACGTGATAAATAAAATAGTTCTTATCGGTGCTTCAACAGGAGGCCCGGGTCAAATAGAGAAAATAATTGCGGCTCTTCCTACTCTTTACGATACGACGCTCATCATTGCTCAACACATGGCTTCAGAATTTATTCCAAGTTTTATTAAAAGAGTTCAAAAATATGATGTAAATCCACTCACTCTCGCATGTCATAATGAGATGATTCAAACTGCAAACATTTACTTCTGCACAGGAACAACTTCTGCTATGCAAAGAGGACATGAGCTATACTTCAGCGTTGAAGCATCAAAAGAGAATAGATACAACCCAGATATAAATGCAATATTTAAATCTTTTGTACCTTTTGCAAATAATATAAAAATCTTAGCTGTTATCTTAACAGGTATCGGTGATGATGGGGTAGAGGGATGCAAAGAACTCTCGCTTGCAGGTGCAAAAACAGCCACACAAAATGCTCAAAGTTCAATTGTTGACGGTATGCCAAGCAGAGCAAGAAAAGATGTACCAAATATAGAAGTTTTAGACATAGAAGAGATAAAAAATAAAATAAAAGAGTTTTGTAGCTAATGTTTGATTTTTTTAAGAAAAAAAAGTTGCCAGAGATAGAAAAAAAAGAGGATTTTATAGAAGATTACTGCGATGTATTGCCGATTGCAAAATATTTTAAAAATGAAACAGGCGTTACATTTGACAAACAAGAGTCTATTTTAAAAAATAAAGTAACAACTTTTTGCAAACAAAGAGGTATCAGTTCATTTAAAAAACTATTGCAAGAGATAGAAATTGATAAAAAATTAAAACAAGAACTCATTGACACTCTTACAACAAACGAAACATTTTTTTACCGAGAGTTTAAACAGATTGAAGATTTAGTAAAATCAGTTAAAGCCTCAAACGCAAGAGTAGATATCTTATGTGCCCCCTCTGCTACCGGTGAAGAGCCTTATGGGATTGCAATAGCCCTTCTTGAAGCAGGAGTTCCGTACTTAAATTTTCATATAACCGGAATTGACATAAACTCTGATGCTATCAATAAAGCAAAGTGTGCCGAGTACAAAGAGAGAAATGTACGAAATTTATCCGAACAAATAATTGATAAATATTTTACAAAAAAAGAGAATCTTTATGTACTAAAAGAGAGTGTCAAGTCACATGTAAGCTATAAAATCGTCAACCTATTTGATCCGTCATTTGCAACAATCGGAAAATTTGACTTTATATTTTCAAGAAATATGCTTATCTATTTTGATAAAGAGACAAAAATAAAAGCTAAAAACATATTGGAGAGTTTGAGAAAAAATCCAAATCAAGAGATATTTTTCGGTCATGCGGATCTGTTTTAAGATTTAAAATAAGCTCTTAGATATAGATTGCCGCGCCTCTTGCAGAGACTCGCAATGACGGTTATTATAGTGAAGTAATATATGTTTGTTCAGAAAATTCAATAATAAATTAGATTCTATGTTAAGCACAGAATGACGGAAGAAAGTTTTAGATTTGGTGTGATTTGTGTTTAACTCAGACTAAGGCTATACTGAAGTATGCCGTGTCTGAGTTAGGCGCAAAGCGCGCCGAAGCTAGAAGCTTTTAAATACGCGCTTCTTCGCGGCGTTGTAAGTACGCCCATTTTTCATCTACTCTATCTTGCCACTCTTTGATTAAGTACTTGTACTCATCTTTAAAAAGGTGTTTAAAACGCCCTTGAGCAGCCAAATACTCCTCAACAGGAACGATATTTTTCGGTCTATAAGTGATGTTTAACTCACGACCGTCTATGATTTCATAAAGTGGAAACACTAAAGAGTCAGTTGCTAAATCAGCAATATTCATTGTATCTTTTGGATCAAATTTCCACTCGGTAGTACATGGGGAAACTGCATTTATAAATACAGGACCCTCAACCGCAAAACCATGTTGAATCTTCTTTACCATGTCTTTCCATTTATTTGGAGCAACTTGAGCTACATATGGTATGCCATGAGCAGCCATAATAGCCATCATATCTTTTTTATTTCTCTTCTCTCCATAGCTTTTTTTGCCCTCTGGAGATGTTGTCGCAGACGAACCGATAGGAGTGGATGAAGATCTCTGTCCTCCCGTGTTAGCATATACTTCGTTGTCAAGAACAATGTGCATCATATTGTGACCACGTTCCATACACCCTGAAATCCACTGAAAACCGATATCATACGATGCACCGTCTCCTGCGAAAGAGACAAACTTAGGAGTACGCTCAGGTTGTTTTAGACGACCTTTTTTCTTTAAAGCTTTATACATAATCTCAGCACCTGCAACAGCAGTTGAACTATTTTCAAATCCGATATGAATCCAAGAAGCATCCCATGAAGTGTATGGATAAACCGCTGTACAAACCTCAAGACATCCTGTAGATGCCGATAAAATCAAGTCATCATTTGTTGCATTTAACACTTCACGAACAATAATCGAGTGCGCACAACCAGGACATAAAAGATTTGCACCCTCAAAACGGTCTGCAGATGTCGAAAACTCTTTTAAGTTTTTAATATTTTTTATTTCACTCACAGTTTTCTCCTTATAAATATGCCAGTTTCGGTCCACGAACACCGATAAACTGCTGTAATTGTGTAGTTACCTTACCTGCATCTACATTTGCTTGTAATTCATTAAATAGTGCTGTTAAATGTGCTTTAGTAAGGTCACGACCGCCTAAACCATAAACATATCCTGAAAGAAGTGCTTTTGTATCAGTGTTAAAAAGTGCCCCTGCAATCTCGTTAAAGAGTGTCCCTGCAGCTCCATTTGGAGATGAACGATCAAGTGCCGCTATCGCTTTTACGCCTTTAAGTGCATCTATTATCTCTGCGAATGGAATAGGTCTAAATACTCTAAAACCAACTACACCTGCTTTAATACCTTTTGCTCTCATCTCAGTGGCAACTTCACGAGCCGTTTCAACCGAACTTCCCATACAAACAACGCAAACATCTGCATCATCCATGTCATATTTTTCTACTAGGTTATATTTACGACCTGTAAGCTTTTCAAAATCAGCAAACACTTCTTTAATTTTTGGTATAACTTTTACCATCAAATCGTTATGTTGACGAGCTTTATGTTCAAAATGCCAATCTTCTTCAGTTTGAACACCATGAGTTACAGGATGTTCAAAGTCTAGCATGTCATTCATCGGTTTATACTCACCGACAAATGCATATGCTTCATCATCACTTAGAGTATGAACACCTTGTGCAGTATGTGATGTCATAAACCCATCTTGATTTACTATTGCAGGAAGTCTGATATCATGGTCTTCGGCCACTCTAAAAGCTATAAGATTTAAGTCATAACTCTCTTGCGGACAAAATGCATCAAACTGTATCCAACCGCTGTCACGAATCATATACATGTCAGAGTGGTCTCCGTTTACGTTAAGAGGTGATGCAAGTGCGCGGTTTACAAGATTTAAAATTATCGGAAGTCTCATACCTGAAGCTTGGTAGAGTGTCTCTGACATAAGAGCAAGACCTTGAGAAGAAGTTGCCGTTGCAACGCGTCCGCCTGCCGCAGCAGCACCGATACATGCACTCATTGCGGCATGTTCTGATTCAACCATTGCAAACTCACCCTCTATGTAGCCGTCTGCTAAAAATTTTGCATAGCCCTCAACTATAGGTGTTGAAGGTGTGATAGGATATGCTGCAACAACATCGACTTGAGCTTGTCTTAGTGCCTGAGCAGCTGCACGGTTTCCATCCCATACTTCTATCTTTTGTAATTCCATTTTATCAAATGCCATTATGCTTCCTTCTCATCTTTTTTAGGCCAGTTTGCAATCTCTGACTCTTCATCTGCCTGCTCTGGGAACATTAGCAGTGATTTTGGGTTTGTAGGACAAGCCTCAACACAAATACCACAACCTTTACAGTGGTCCATATCGACACCGATTAATTTTTTATCTCTTGATATAATTGATACATCAGGACAATATACCCAGCAAAATTGACAATCAATACAATAATCTTTGTTGAATATCGGTTTAATAAGTCTCCAGTCAGCTACACTGGCAGTATATGAACTATTCTCTGAATAGTCACGGTCTTGCTGCTGAGTTCCAGCAATATCATCTATTTTTCCGTTGAAAGTGCGAAGCATAGCCCCTATTTCAAACTCATCCCACCCTTTTTTTGTCATCATTAATCCCTTATTTCACTTCATCAAAAGCACGTTGAATTGCAAGCATATTTGCATCAATTATCTTTTGTGGTAATTTTCCAAGAACTCTCTTC
Source organism: Sulfurimonas sp. RIFOXYB12_FULL_35_9 (assembly GCA_001829715.1). Lineage (GTDB taxonomy): Bacteria > Campylobacterota > Campylobacteria > Campylobacterales > Sulfurimonadaceae > Sulfurimonas. Next base: position 19,764 of record MICC01000071.1, on the reverse strand, counting down.
ATACTCTCTTTAAAAAATTCAATGTCATACATTTGAGAAACTTTCATAAATGCACCAAGCATAGGCGTATTTGGAATTGCACGACCGATAGTCTCGTTTGCAATTGTTATACAATCAACAGTATAAACATCTTTTCCCTCGAGTTTAGGCTGCGCCTTAATCAACTCCTCAGTGCTCATATGAGTTGTAATTATATACTTAGTACTATCTTTATGATTTATTGTAATATCAGTAGTAATTGCTAACGCAGGGTCAATAACAAAAACATAATCAGGTTTCATATATTTTTCATGATTCATAATCACTTTATCATCTACACGGTTATACGCTGTCATTGCAGCTCCACGTTTTGCAGATCCGTAAAATGCAAACGCTTGTACATGCTTACCGGTTGTAGAAATAACATCTGCCAAACCTTTAGCACCTGTAACAGCACCTTGTCCAGCACGACTATGCCATCTAATTTCTAGCATAAACTCTCCTTCTTTTTAGTAAATATAAGAACCATTAATTCCATTTTAGTCGGTTATTTTAGACAAGTTGCTCTTAAATATAGCTTGAGAGCAGGCTCTTTTTTCATAAGAAATAAAAGTGTGTTATTTTTTCCTAGTTTGTAGATAAATGGCTGCTTCAAGGGCATCATTAAATATAACATCCGTAAACTTTTTCAATGTTTTAGCATCATCATAACCGCTCAGTACAGCAATGGAATTTACATTGGCATTTTTTGCAGCTATAAGATCTAATTTTGTGTCTCCAATCATCCATATCTCCCTATTTTCGGTATCTAGCTTTTCTAAAGCTTTAAGTATGGGTTCTGCATGAGGTTTTGGGTTTTGCACATCTTCTCTGCCAATTAGAACTTCAAAATATTGCATAAGCTCAAAATACTCCATTAACTCTCTTGAGTAAAGTGCCGTTTTTGTTGTCACTATTCCCAGTGTTGCAAATTTACTCACAAGTTCAATCGCCTCTTTTGCATTCTCTAAAAGAGTGGTTTTTTTATTTGCAATTTTTCTGTAATGTTCTTTATAAACTCCTACATATTCCATAACAACGCCATTTTTTACACCTAACTCTTCAAACATAATATCAAGCGGATACCCGATGAGAGCTTTTATATCTTCATCTTTTTGTTTTGCAAAGTTGTGAAAATCCAAAGAGTGATGAAAAGACTCCAGTATCGCCTCCGTAGAGTCGATAAGCGTACCGTCCAAATCAAATAAAACTATCAAATTATTTCTCCCATTCTATATAGTTATGCCAAATACCGGCAGGGCTTGGCTCAACATTTTTTATCTCTTTGCTTATGGCTGTTATGGAATTTGGTATATACAAAAAAAGGTATGGATTGTCATCCGTTATTATCTTAAACATCTCTCTCCAAATATTTGACAACTTCTCGCCATCCACCATACTTTGGGACTCTTCTATCATCTTATCCATTTGAGGATTATGGTATCCCACCAGATTAAAGCCTCCTTTTTTATCGCTTTGGCTATGCCAAAACATGTATGGATCAGGCGTAGGAGAAAGCCCCCATCCAAGAAGAACACTGTCAAATTTACGAGGGAATACGCTCATATTTAAAAATGCCTGCCACTCCATAACTCTTAAAGTGACGATAACGCCCGCTTTTTTTAGCTGATGCTGCAGGATCTGGGCAGCGTATGGTCTTATTTCGCTTGAATTGGATGTGGCTATCTCAAAAGTAAAAGGATTATTTTCATCATAGCCTGCTTCTTTTAAAAGCTCTTTTGCTTTTTGAATATTTTGCTGCGGTACTTTTACATCTTTATTAAACGCTTTTGTCCCAGGAAGAAAAGGTCCGCTGCATACTTTTGCATGATTGAAAAAGAGGATTTTTACAAGCTCTTCTCTATCAATCGCCAAAGAGAGAGCCTCTCTTACCTTTGGATTTTTAAACTTATCAAGCCGCAAATTAAAGCCGAGATAGGTATATGATTGGGAAATATTTTCATAAATATTAAATTTTTTAAAAAATCCCTCATCAAGCTGTCTCTCATACTGCATAGGTTCTATGCTTCCGACATCAAGAGCAGATGATTTTAGCATCAAAAAACGTGTCATCGGATCTGCTATGACATGAAAAGAGATAGTATCAATCTTTGCGCGACCCTCAAAGTAGTCATCATATGCGGAAAGTATTATATTTTTGGAGTGCTCAAGTTGATGAAGTTTGTATGCCCCCGTTCCTACAGGATTTGTATTGAAAGAGGAGTTCATTAAATTTTGCTCATCTTTTAGAATATGGTGCGGCAAAATTCCCATCATCCAAGTTTCAAGCGCTTTAAAATATGGTTCTTTATATTTAACTCTAACCGTGCGTTCATCAACAACTTCAACGCTTTTTACAAACCTAAAGTTTGCGCTATAAGGAGAACTGATTTTTGAAGAAATAAGCACTTCATACGTAAAAACAACATCTTTTGCACTAAAAGGTTTGCCGTCATGCCACTTTACATTTTTTTTAATCTTAAAAAGCAGAGTCGTATCATCTTCAAAGTAAAACTCCTCTGCCAAATCACCGATAATCGTGGAGAGATCTTTATCATACTTTACAAGTCCGTTAAATAAAAAACCGGTTATTTCCGATGAGCTTGAATCGGTAGCCAAAATAGGGTTTAGCCTTGATGGATTTGCGGACGTTGCCAAATGAAGCGTTGATGAAAAAAGATTTATAGATAAAAACAGAAAGAAAATATGGCGCAAAATTACTCTTTTTTTAGAGCAATTATATCAAAGTTTATTTAGTGGGAGATTTCTAGAGAGAATTTTCAGTGCAAAAAGCACTGAAAAAATAGTTCGATAAACGATTAACGCTTAGAGAACTGGCGAGAACGACGAGCTTTACGCTTACCTGGCTTCTTACGCTCAACAACACGTGAATCACGAGTCATCATGCCTTCAGGTTTTAAAATCGCTTTTAGTGAAGGGTTGAATTTTACTAATGCACGAGAAATACCGTGACGAAGAGCATCAGCTTGACCACCGAAACCACCGCCTAAAACAGTAGCTACGATATCAACTGATGTATCTTGTTTTGTTAGAGCAAGCGGTTGCTTAACACGAAGTTTTTTAGCCTCTAGTCCACCTAACCATGCGTCTAGTGAAAGACCGTTAATAGTCATATTACCAGCACCCGGAGTTAACCATACTTTTGCTATTGACGCCTTACGACGACCTGTTGCATATACTTTTGCCATAGTTATCCTTACTTAGCTAGTTGTGCAGTGTGAGGATGCTCAGCAGCTGCATAAACTTTTAATTTTTTGATCATTTTAGCGCCAAGCTTAGTTTTAGGAAGCATACCGCGAGTAGCTAATTTATATAACTTCTCCGGATTTTTCTCTAAAAGTTCAGTCATCTTAATGCTTTTTGTGCTACCGAAGTAACCTGAATGAGAGAAGTACTCTTTATTAGCTATTTTGCCAAGTCCGTTGAACTTAGCTTTAGAAGCATTAACTATAACAACAAAGTCACCACAGTCAATATTTGGAGTAAAACATGGTTTATTTTTACCACGAAGTATTGTTGCTACTTCAGTAATAATACGACCAAAAGTTTTACCTTCAGCATCAATCAAAACCCATTTTTGATCGATTTGTTCAGGAGTTGCAATTTTCGTAAATTTCATTCTTGAACCTTTCAAGTAATTTTCTTAACAATACATTTACAATGGCTTGTTTAATTGGCGAAAGTATATCTTATTTTACTTACAAACAACTTAATTTATGGTTTTTTTAAGGTTTATGGAGAGTGATTAATTTTGCTTAGTTGATAGATTTTGTTCACTGAATGCAAGTCGTTTTGCATACATAAAACGCTGTTTATAATATCTCTTGTCGATATCATCGTATTGAACTTTTTTACTTCTGTATGAAGCATGAATAATTTGACCGTTGCCTGCATAAATAGCAACATGTGAAGGTTCTCTCTTGTATGTGCGATAAAATAGCAAGTCACCGACCTGCAAATCTTTTAAGTCAACTTTTGAGCCATACTTTGACTGCAACGCTGCAGACCCTGGGAGAGATAGACCAAACTCTTTAAAAACTTGCTGCGTAAACCCCGAGCAATCGGTTTTAATCTCATTTTTATTTCCAAACCCGTAAGAAACGCCTAGATACTCTTGCGCTTTTTCTATAATTTTACTTTTTGAAACTTCTGCCGATTTATCAATTACTAAAAAAGGATGAGTTGTTTTGTTGACATGATGAGTTTTTGCATAGAGATGGCTTTGAAATAGAACTAAAATTGTAAGGATTAGATATTTTTTAATCATTCATTTTCTCCCAAATCTTAAACTCGTTTTAAGTATTATAAACTTTGAAAACTTTATTTTAGTTTATACGCTACATATTTTGTGACAAATTTCATATTTTTACTATTTTTATGTCGCTTTCTTTTAGGTAACAGATGTAACCATGCACTTCATCGCCCGTTATCTCTTTTATAGCTTTTACATAGTAATTGACCTGATTTATATTCTCTTCTTGGTAAGAGATAGAACTTTTATAATCAATTACACTCCATTTAGAACCATTTTTTACCAAAAGGTCTATATACCTTAAGTTGTTTTTGTACCTTATGGCTTTTTCCCTGTAGCACTCTCCGTTAACCAAAGCCAAAAATTCCTTATTTTGTAAAAGTACTCTAACTCTCTTTTCTAAATCTTCTATCTCATTATCTTCTAAAATATGTCCATACTTGTTTATCATCATATCTTTTGCATGTGCTATGTTTTTCTCTTCAAAGCGACCTAACATCTCAAGCATATAGTGCAATGCAACCCCGAAATTTATCGATTTCAGGTCTTCTACTTGCTCTTTTTCGGCAACTAAAATATCGCTTTGTGTCCCATAGTAGAGAGCCTTGTACTCTAGTGGCTGAAAAGCTCTCTTTTGCATAGAGTTATCAAGGAGTTCTTTACACTTCAAAATCCCATTTTTTTGGCACTTTAAATCTAAGATATCAAACATAGAATCTTTTGATTTTACAATTATAAAAAGATTTTCACGTGCTCTTGTAAATGCTACATAAAGAGCATTTAAACTGTCTTCTCTAGAGAGCGACTTCTCTTTTAAAATGGCGTTTGCATAGTGCTTATCTACGCCCTCACGTCCTTTTATGCGAAGATAGATATTTTTTAGAGTGATGCCATCATACTCATATATTATGGCATCACGAGCCGGAGGAGCTTTTTTAAGCCTGTCCATAACAATAACATGCTCAAACTCCAACCCTTTTGACTTATGCACCGTCAACACTCTTACACCGCTTAACTCCGAAGCGGCAGCGCTTACGTCAAGTCTCTCATACTCAAATAACAGTGCTTCAATATCACTCTGCTTTGAAACAGTGTTTAAAAATCTGACAAGATTAAAATCATCACTAAAAAGTCCACACTCATCTATAACATTTTTAACGACATCTAAAATTTTCATCTTGTTAAAATCAACTCTTTTTAGAGGACGAATCTCTTGTTCAATAAGAGCAAAAAAGTTACGCAGGTAGATATCCTCTCCAAAATATTGGTACTTCAAATACTCCAAAATCGCTTTGACGCTCTTTTGATTGATAAGTTTTGTAGTTGTCTCAGTTACAACCTCTATATTTTGGCTATGAAGAGCATTCTTTATCTCCTCTCCGTCACCGTTTGTAGCACAAAGAACGGCAATCTCGTTTATATCCGCACCCAGCTCTAAAAATCTTTGAACCTGAGTTACTACCTCTTGAAGCGGCTCATCATTTTGCATAACCTCAACATATCCGCCGTTTGCTTCTGCTCTGGAGAGTTGATGCGTATAGTTTTTTATTTTTTGTTCAAAGACACCGTTTACAAACTCTACGACCTCTTTTTGTGAACGATAGTTTGTCAAGAGTTTCTCTACATGCGTGGAGTTTTCTTCTCTTACCGTATCAAACAACGCACTTACACCGCCACGAAATCTATAAATAGACTGCTTCACATCTCCGACAAAAAAGAAACTGCCGTTGTCAAAGATGCCCTTTCCCGATGTTATCTCATTTATAAGCGGTCTTAAGATTTCGTACTGCAGTATGCTCGTATCTTGAAACTCGTCAAGCAACATATGCTCAATCTGTGAATCAAGCCTAAAGTATAAAAACTCGCTATCGTCAAGAACTCTTAAAATCTCATATACAAGGTAGGTCACATCGTTAAAACTCAGCTCACTGTCATCCATGTAGAGTGCTTTTTTGCTCTTTGCGTATATATCTACAAGCTCTTTAAGCGCAAAAAAGAAGTTCTGTTCCTTTGCACGATTTTGGTTTTTTATCGCTTCTTGGATCTTACAGAGCAAATCATCCATAACAGGAGTAAAACATTTAGAAAATGTGCTGTAATTTAGGCTATCTCTCTCTATCCAAGCTTTAGAGCAAAGCTCTTCAAAATTTTTGGCTTCAACAGCTTTAACAACCGTGGTAGATGCACTTTTACATGAAGTTACGATTTTTTTCAGCTCCGACATGCAGAGCAATGCTTCACTCTCAAACTGCAAATAGTCCTGCCTCTTAAACTCCATATCCTTTACTTCGCCAAACTTTATGTAGAACTCATCAAGAAGAAAAAATATATCGCTTAAGCGTTTGTTGGATTGGAGCGAAAGTGTAATAAGCATCTCTTTTTTTCCGGCAACACTAACCTCTTTTAAAAATCGAGAGAGAAGTTTAAGCTCATGCTGAGAAGAAAAAGTTGAAAAATCAGGCATCAACGAGGCATACAGCGAAAATTTGCGTAATATCTGAGTAAAAAAACTATCTATCGTCATTATCTTCGTATGCGAATTTAAAAACTCGCCCAAAACTCTTTGACGATTCGCAAGCAGATACTCAGATGAAAGTTCAGTAACTTTTACTATCTCATCCAACTCACCTCTACTCTCCAACTCCTCAAGAGTTTGAACAATCCTCTCCTGCATCTCGTTTGCAGCCTTGTTTGTAAAAGTAAGAGCCAAAATTCTAGAAGGCGATGCACCTTTAAAAAGCAGACTAAGATAACGCACGACAAGCATAAAAGTCTTACCGCTTCCCGCACTCGCCTCATAGGCTAGGTTATTTATGAACATGTAACAATTCCGATGTATGCAAAATGTTTTTCAAAACTTAATATCTCCACTGATTTTAGCCTATTTATCTTTACACTCTTTGATATACAACTCTTCCACTTTTGCCCTTGCCCACGGTGTTTTTCTTAGAAACTTCAAACATGAACTCATAGTCGGGTTTATCAAAAAACATCTGATGTCTATTTTGTTACCCAACTCTTTAAACCCGTAACGCTCAACTAAAGTCTCTAAAATATGCTGCAGATTCACACCATGCAACGGGTTGTTCTTATTTTTTTCTTGTTCGTTCATTTTTTTTCCTTTTGTTAAAAGTCGAATTTTTCGACCTTAATATCTTGTATCTCTTCATCAATAAATTTTTCAAGTTCTTTTACAGACGGTAAAACGATTTTATACTTCGATATAAACATATTTTCATCCAGCCCTGCCGTAGCGTACTCTACTTTTGTATGATTTTTGTCGGTACAAAGAATAATGCCAATCGGAGGATTATCACTTTTGCTAGAAATCTCATTTTTATAATAATTGAGATAAAAATTCATCTGTCCAACATCTGCATAAGAAAATGCTCTGACCTTTAAATCTACCAGAACATGACACTTTAATATTCGATGATAAAAAACCAAATCAACTCTGTCATGCTCATTCTCTATGGAGATTCTTTTTTGCCTAGCCTCAAAACAAAACCCAGTTCCAAGTTCCAGTAAAAAATCTTCAATATGGTTTAAAAGCGCACTTTCCAACTCGCTCTCACTATAACTTGCCTTTTCTTCCAATCCCGTAAACTCTAAGATGTATGGATTTTTTATAATATCCAAAGGATTGTAAATATCTTTTTTACTCTCTAAACTTTTAAGTAACGCGTTTTTATCTTTTGACAAACCTACTCGCTCGTAAAGCAGAGTTTCTATTTGTCGTTTTAGTTCCCGTACACTCCAATTGCCTTTGATTGTTTCAACTTCATAAAATACTCTTTTTGTATCGTCATCAATTTTTATAAGTTCCACAAAGTGAGTAAAAGTAAGATGCGTTAAAAGCTTATTTGCTTGCACTTTTAGATTTATCTTCGATTCATCAGTCACCGACTGATGAATCTTTATAGCTATTTTCAATTGGTCAGGCAGTGACTGATGAATTTGAGGGTACATACTATAAAACTGTCTAAAAAGCCTTAAATTTGTTGTTGACATTCCTTTAATATGTTTCAAATTATCAGCCATACTTTCAAGAACTCTTGCCCCATATTCAGCCCTATCATTCCCGTTTTGCTCATACTCAACTATATAATGCCCAATGAGATAATTTCTGATGGTTAAATTTACGCTTACACTTTGCAAAGCTTTTATTTGCAGTGTGTTATGTATGTCGTTTATGTTTGAGATTAGGGTTTTAAATGTCATGTGTTAATTCCAAGTAGCAATCTTTTTTTTTGACCCTTGTATGGTTTGTTATCTTTCATTGCAATCCTTCCTTCTGTTTTTTATATTAATTTGAGTTCTTCACTTATATCTTTGATGAGTTTACTAAATGGCTGTTTTGATAAATCCTCATTTTCATCGATAAGATTAAAAATATCTTTTTTGATTTGCTGGAATGGTATGCCTGTTAAATCTTGCAACTCTCTCAATCTGCTCTCTGGATAAAGTTCTGCATTTTGAATCATTTTAAAAACTATATCTTTGTGGACTTTGTAGCGTTCATTGAGTTTGAAAATCTCTATGTATTTATCGTACTGATTTGTATAGTTTTCTTTGAGAGGTATATCTATATTTTCTTTTGATTTAACATGTAAATTTTTGCAAGAGTCATCCAAAAAAAGTTTGAATTTGACTTTAGTTTCAAAATCATATTTTTTTGAGCTTGGAGCTAAGTTTTTAAATTCTTCATTTTTCTTCAATTTACTGTTACATGTATAGCAACTAGGAATAAGATTGTATAAAGAGAATGCCAAATATGGATATGTAGCTTTGTCATAAAAATGGTCTAAGGTAAACTTATTTTTCTTACCACTTTTTGTATTATATGTATTTACAAAGTCAATATTGCAATAATAACAAGTTGAAATATCAAGATTTTCCTCAAAAAATGGCTTTATTTTATCGGTTTGTAAATCTGTATAGTCAAAAATAAACTTGATGTACTTATTTTCTTTTTTACCTATTTGATTTTTGATTTTTTGTAGAGTTCTAAAGTTCCCAATAGTTAAGCATTTGAAACTAATATTTTTGAAAATAGTATCAAAATAACCTATTTTATTTGTTTTAAAATACTCAAATATCTCTTCTAATGTAATCGTAGATTTATGATGATTTGTGATATTTATTTTTAATATCTCATTTTTTTCAATATAAAAATATTTGGATGAAATACTCTTATAATACTGATTTCTATCAAAAATTTTAGAGTAATTAATTTTTAGCATTTTTCAACTTCTCTAAATATAACTTTCTCTTTTCTAACGCTTCTAGTTCCTTGTTTATTAAAGCTTCACCATCGGAGAATAGTAACTCTAATTCATCCAAATAATTTTTCATGATAGTTTTTAAAAATGGCTCACCGATGATTGATTGGATATGTTTAAAATTTTCAATATTATTTTCAAACTCTTGCTTGTGTTCATTTTTTGGATTTTTACTTTTTTTTACATCATCATAAAAATCTTTTATGGCTGTGATTTTGCCTTTCGCAAACTCACCCATAAGCCCACCATCCATAAAAAACCCATGAGAAAGTAAAGTGTGTATATTTGCTCCGAATGGGTTTATATCTACATCTACTTGCTCACCATCTTTTAAGAATATTACATTCTCTTTTTGTAAATCTGAAAGTATATAAGGGGAATGAGATGCTATCAAAAATGTCATTCTTTTGTTTAAATTTCTAGCTATTAAATAAAGTTCTTTTATATAATGTCTTTGCCAATTTGGATGTAATGTTATTTCCGGCTCATCAAATAAAAATATTAGTTCCTGATTATCATACTTAACATTATAGTAATATATATTAATCAATTGTCCATATAAGTTTTTTTCACCAGAACTTAAATCTTCATATTCTCTATTTTTTGTATCTTTAAATTCAAAATGAAAAAAACTTGCACAAATATTAAAATAAAATTTCTCTTCTTCTTTTGTAAGTTCTTCGATTTTAGTATACTCAAGATTTTTAAAATATTTTTTAAATTCTATTTCACTAACTAAATTCTTACCATATTGAATTGCTTCATCTAACAAATATGGCATTGAATGATTATCTTCCAATAAATCCACATCTAAGCCATTGTCTAACATATACAACATTAGTAAAAAACCATCATATGTACTATAATTTAGTAATCTATCGTAAGCATGATGTTCAAAATGATTTTCAAGAATACCACTAGAAGCACCTGAAAATATATCTTCAAGTATTTGATTTTCTGCTTTTAAAGATAATTTAATTTTATCAGGAAGATAAAAAAAAGAAGAAATTTCTATAGTGTTATCTTTTTTCTTGTTTTTATATATTTCTAATATGCATTGACTTATGAAATAATTACTTAAGATTATGTTTTTCTCATACTTATTGCCTTCTCTATAGTTTGGACTAAAATATTCATCATTTGGAATACTATCCCTATTTTTTTCTGAAGAATAATAATAAAAATCCATACTTTCTTCGTACCAAAGAAATTCTTTTTTTTCTATTAAATCACCATTTATAGAGATATTTTTTATAGTTGAAATATAATAGTTATCGTATACAAATATAAATTCAAAATTTAATTCAATGTTATATAACAGCTTATACAGAATATCTATAAGGGTACTCTTCCCACTTCCATTCTTTCCAACAATAGCAGTAATATTAATATTTGGAGGAAAAATACTTACATGCTCTTTATTTTTTGTTATAGAAAGCTCCGGTGTAGCTTCATTATCATTATATTGGCATGTAAATCTAGGCGAAAAATTAAACCCTTGATTTTTAATATTTTTATACTCTCCAACCCACAAATAAATTAACTCCATCTATTCCCCTTATTTTTCAAAATCATAAAAACATCCCAAACGGTAAAGCTACCAAATCATCCCCAAACTCCACAACCATCTCACCGTTGTAAAACACCACGCCTAAGCACTTTTGCTCACATCTGCTTTGAAAATCGATAATATGTTTAAAGTCATCTTTTTTGACACTGCTGCTTTGTTTTACCTCTATGGCAAGTATCTCATTATCAACTTCGACTATGAAATCTATCTCTTTTTTGTCGTTTGTTCTGTAGTGGTAGAGTGTGCCGCTTTTTTGCATGTAGGAGAGGTGTTTTTGGAGTTCGCAAAAAATGTAGGTCTCGTAAACTTGTCCGCTGTAAGGTGAGCTAAGGAGTTTCTCTTTGGAATCGATTCGAAGCAGTGAGCAAAGTACTCCCGTGTCATTGAAAAACACTTTAGGCGACTTTGTAAATTGTTTGCCGATGTTCGCAAAATAGGGCTTGAGAAGTGAGGCTTGGTAAATCCGGTTTATGATAGAGAGATAGTTGTCCGTTGTGACATCTTTTATGCCTATGTCGTTGCTTAGGCTTGACTTGTTAAGCAGCGTGCCACTTCTTGAAGCAAGAACATTAACAAACTTGATAAAGCTGTCAATGTCTCTTATATCCGCCAAATCTCTTGCATCTCGCTCGATGTAGGTTGCGATGTAGGACTTAAACCACAAATCTCTTGGCATTCCCTCAAGCGTTAAAATTTCAGGATACCCACCGTCAATAATATGTTTGATAGTCTCTTCACTATACTCTTTTTTAGCAAGTTTGAACTCTCTTTTTAGAAGTTTTTCTATCACATTTTCATGGGGTTTGTCATTTTTCTCTTTAGAGCTGAGGGGGTGAAGTCTTAACTCACAAAGTCTGCCTGCAAGGGTATCTTTCGCATCTTTATGGTCAAGCACATTGGAACTCCCTGTAAGCAAAAAACTTCCATTTACCCTCTCTTTGTCGATTTGCATTTTCATATACTCAAGAAGTGTAGGCACTTTTTGTATCTCATCGAGGCAGATGGGAAGTTCAAGATTTTTAAGAAAGGTTTTTGGATTCTCTTTTGCGTAAAGCCTCAACTCTCCATCATCAAAAGTGAGATAATTTTGAAAGTTTTGAAGTGCAAGTGTCGATTTACCGACTTGTCTCGCTCCATTTAAAAGTACAACGGGAAAAGTCTTTAACGCTACTTTTAAAATGCTCTCTAAAGTTCTTATTTTCATATTTACCTCTATGATGGCGTAATTTATGCCATTATACTATAGAATTTTATAAATTCTCTCAAATCTTTTAAACTTTGTCGGCACTGACTGTAACTTGAAAAAAAGAAAATTACTCCCTCCCACACATAACTCTATAGTCGCAAAACAGGCAGTTTTTGACATCTTCGCACTTGCTAAAGTTTACATCTTCGATGTTTAGCAAATCGTTTACATGTGAGCGTAAAAGTTCTAGCTTCTCTTTTAAAAAAGGCTCACTAACAATCTTAGACTCTTTTAGGTCATAGTATCCGCACTCCGTAACATTGCCTAAACCGCCAGCTAAGAGATAGTAAAACTCAAGTTGGAAGTCTGTAGCCTCCGTGAAGTTTTTCTCAGTGTAGAGAGGATATGAGCCGGTTTTATAGTCAAGCACGGCTATCTCGTTTGCACATTTATCTATGCGGTCTATTACACCCTCTAAGGTTATACCGCTAAAGTTGCACTCCATTTTTTCTTCACATCTATAAACTTGCCATCCACGTGCGAACCGCTCTATCTCATTTTGACAAAAATCATTCATTCTTCTTTTTTGCATAGCTATAAGGTACTTTTCCAACTCACTGCTTCCGCAAGCTTCATCAAGTTCTACATGTAAATCTTTTTTTAGTTTCTCTACACTGTCGTAAGAGCTTTTTTTGCTGTAGAGTTCTTTAAGAGCTTCATGAACATCCAGACCTATCTCATACTCCTGCGGCATATCTTTTGGTATCTCATGAGAGTTTATGCGTTCTATGTATCTGTAGTAATATTTTCTTTTACATGTCAAAAAGGTTTTAAGTTTTGTTGCCGAGAGCTTTTTATCTCTGAAGCTGTACTCTAAAACTATCTCTTGCTTCTCCTCTTTTACATGTTGTGCTGCTTGTTTTAAAAGCAGTTGTGCATAATCATGTTCAGAATAAGCATTATTCTCTTTTATGCCGAGCTGTTTTAAAAATCTCGAGCCGCTGCTCTCTTTTGATTTTACATAGGAAATCGCAACCTCTTTACTTGAGTTTATCAGCATCTCGTAGTAATGTTTCTGTAGGTTTTCCCTGTCGCTCATCGTCGGCAGATTTGCCATCTCTCTGATGTGGGTGTTTAAAAACATATCTTTATCGCTCTTTTTTGGAACATGCGAGTCGCTAAAGTCAACGATTATAACCGCATCAAATGAGACGGATCTAGTCTCTAGAACTCCCATTACGGTCACTTTTCCGCCTCTTACATCGTCAAGCGTTCTCTTTGAGAGCCTCTGTAAAAAAACACTTAAGAGGGATTTAACGCTCATCTCTTTCATAAACGGCAAAATATTTTTGAAACTATAAAGCTCTTCTTCGTAAATTTTTAGCTCTTTTTTATCTGCAAAACTCTCTTTATACCTTTTTAAAAACTCTAAGATATCTACATCTGCGGCACTTTTATAGTAAATTCCAAAAAGCTCTCTAAGAAACTCATCGCCTGCTCTGTTTACTCTAGCCTCGTTCTCTTTTGAATCCTGCTCAATAAACTTACATGTAGCGTTTAATTTCTCATATATTTTTGTTTGGCTAAAAGGCTCACCCATCGCAAAGTTGAAGTTTGACTTCTCGTCAAAAGCCTTAAGCATCTGAGCAAAATTTTCATCAGGCAAGATAACGGCAATATTTTCAGGTTCATATCCCATCTTTACAAAATCATAAATCTTTTTTTGGACAAACGCAGCTTGTAAAAGAGGTTCACTTAGGGATTCGCATGTGACTTTTCTGTTTGTGATAATCTCTCTTTTTTGAACTATCTCTTTTTTATTGAGCGATATTTTATACTCAAATCCGACCTCAAGAGTTATGCCGAGTTCTAGAAATTTACTCTGCATTTTACTATTGAACCTTGTGGCAGTAAAGACAATCTCTACATTGCTAAACTCACAGCACTTTTTTATGAGTTCAAATTCAAAATTTGTCAAATGTCCATCAACATGCAGCTCTATATTTTTATGTGTTTTTGCGTAACTCTCATTAAAACTATATAGCTTTGGCAAAAATATCTTATCAAGCACTTTTCTTTGGCTGCATAAAGATTCATATCTGGCGTATAACTCTTGAAGTATGGCTATATGTTCTTCATACTCGCCGTAAATATCGGAGGTGCTGAGATCTTTTATGTCAAACATCTCAGCACTTAGCTCTTGAAAAAATTTGAAGATAAATGATGAATTTTTTGTGAAGGTAAAAAAGTTTCTCTGAATCTGCAGGTTTGAGAAAGTCTTAAAATCGGATGCCTCTAAAAGCAGCAGAACTCTGCCGTCTTCATCTAAAGTTTTAAAATCTTTGACGATGCAGAGTTTGGGTATAAAATCACTCATGGTGATAAAATTGGGCAGGAAGAGAGTAGCACCCTCTACGCCCAAGAGCTTATTTCTGATTGCGCGAGCCGAGGGAAGGACGATTAGAGATTCATTCATAGGTTTATTATAACCTAATATTCTATGATCTCTTTGCTTCTTGTATCCGTTTTAATATTATAAAATCTTTGAACACCATCAATGCTTATTTTTGCCATGATGTCCCATCTTCCCTCAAGTGGGAGCTTTATTGCACTAAATGTATAAACTCCGCCTTCAACGGCAGGATTGATTAACTCTTGGTCATATTTATGATTATCGGGTCTGGTTACTACAACCTTAATATCCGCATTATTTACGGAGTTGGAGTTTATGTCGCCTACCTTATACTTAACCACACAATTTTGCGAGTTAAAATCATCCGTCAAATACTCTATTTTATATTTTTTGTTAAATTCAATTCTATCGTTTATAATATCGTTTGCTTTGGCATCCGCTTCATGATAGCCCATCATGTAAGTGTCGCTTTTCTCAACAGGCACTTTACTTGTTACGACTATAGTTGCGACACATGCACCAAAAACAAATATTATGGATGCACCGATTGCATATGGCCAAATTCTGCCGTTACTTCTGCTCATTTTTTTGCCTTTTTATATATAGTTTTCTCTTAATGTACATAAATATACCATAAAATATAAAACTATAAAACAGCACTTTTACGACCATTATGCTGTTTTGATTTGCGCTTCCGACTGCGTTTTCCAGAACAATACCCTTGCTTGAAGCAATCTGTTCTGCGATGTCGGCATAACCGTTAAACATAGAACCTGAATACTTGCCTAAAACTTCACCCTCTTTTGCTTTTTGAGCCAAAAGAGGAATAATAGTTCCGCCGTGGCTAGATGCAATCTCTTTAAATGAAGAAAAACTATCACTGTAAAAAAGTGCCATTACAAAAGCTTGTACCGAAGAAGCTACAGGGCTTAGTATCTGTTGTTTATCAAAATACTCATATAAAGCTGCAGGATTTGCAAGAATATCTACTTTAGAGTTCATCTCTGAAAAAGTAAGCAAAATAGTAGGCTCGCTAAAATCTTTCATTAGCTCTTTTTCATAATCGACTATGCTCATGCCGCTTGGCAGCTCTTTAAGCATTACCAATCTTAGAGAAATTCCTGTTTTTTGGTAGAGTTCTAAGCCTAACTTTTCAACTTCCGCATTAAACAACGGGTTAAAAATTATCTCATCTTTATATAAATATTGTGCGCTAAGGGAAGTGCTAAAAAAAAGTGTGAGGATGAGGGCCAAAAGCCCTCTTGAAAACTTCAATGAAATTTCCTAACCGATAAAAAGGTGATTTGGCGTTAAAACCACATAAAGAGTATAGATAGCCATTATAACCAAGCCCCATGAAATTATTTTTTCCATAATCTATCCTTTACTTTACATCTACTAAATGTTTAGAGTTATCAACACTAATCATCTTTATTAGCTGTTCATCTTTTATATCATAAAAATTATTTGCACTTGTGTTTTGCACACCAATACCCCAAATTGTTAATCCAACTAAAATAATTAGTAGCAACACGGTTGCAATCAACATGCCCGTTATACCATCCAGAGCAAATACGCTTCTATTTTCATTCATACCTGACTCCTTATTTGTTTAGGCTAGTGATATAAGCACCAACCGCTTCTTTTTGCTTATCATTGAGTCTGTCAAATTTAGGCATAACACCTATAACACCTTTTTTACCGTGTGTTAGAACATTACTAACCAACGTAGGCGTATATGTTGCGATACTTGGTGCAACAGAATCTAAACCTTTACCGTCTTCACCATGACAAGCTGCACATGTACCTGCAAATATATCAGCACCGGCTCCGCTCATTTTGTTTGCAACAAATTTTGAAACTGTTTCAATCTCTGCATCCGTAATTAAAGCTCCGGTATTTGCATTTAAGAGTCCATTACGATCGGGCATAGGCATTTCCATACCTAAAAGCTTGTTGTTTGAACCTTTTTCTATAACATGCTTAACAGATTTTTCATCAATTCTTTTGTTTAGATTTGCTGCTGCTCCATCAATTCCGTCTGCACTAATTCCGTGACACACTTTACACTCAGCTAGGAAAACAGACTCACCCATTTCAACTAACTTCTCACCTGTAATATCTTTATATTTTGTCTCAAATTTTGAGTTATGTACTGCTACATCCTCATTATATTCACCAATTTGAGAATAGGCATTTACCGGATACCCAATTACAAAATACCACATACCCCAAACCATTGTCAGTAAAAACATTACTGCCCAACCTGTCGGCACCTCATTTTTATATTCGCCTATTCCATCCCAGTTATCTTTTAATAGTTCACCGCTCGCGCTATCTACTTGCATTTGGCGAACATATTTAACTACGACAAATACTGTAATTATTACAAGCGAAACAGCTCCTGCAACTGCAAGCATGTTGACGATATCACCATTTAAGCCTCCCTTAGAACCGCCTACAGATAAGTAAGTAGCACCAAGCATAACTGCTATAATAATGATTCCCCAAAGATAAAGCTTATTCATATATCTCTCTCCTATTTCTCTTTATCGGATTTCGCCGATACCGGAGTATCGACAATATCATCTTTTAGTGCCATATTGCTATAATTTTCATAGTCAACTCCATCAGCATCTCTCTTTTTTGTGTACAAATGATAAATATAACCATATAGTACAATCACAAGAGATGCTGTTAATATAAAGTATCCGTAAGCTTGAAGTTGTGCAATATCCACTATAATCCCCTACTTAAGACTATTCAAATATGCAATTAATGCAACTATTTCAGGAATCTCGCCTCTCGCTACCGTGTCTTTAACATCTTGATCTTTCATATCTGCTGCAATAATTTTTGCTTCTTCAAGTGCAATAGCGTTTGCTTCTGCAACACTGCCTCCCATTTTTACAACTTTAGTAGTTCCGTCTTTCATAGGAACGCTCTGGTTATAAGGAACAGAAAAATACTGTGCTACAGTTAACTGCTCAGCAAATGCCGTATTAATATCAGCCTTATTTGAAAACATCCACTTATATGCAGGCATAACAGAACCCGGTACAACTGAAGCCGGATTTTTCATGTGGTTCTCATGCCAGTCTGTCGTACGATAGTTACCAACACGCCATAAATCCGGTCCTGTTCTTTTTGAACCCCATAAAAATGGTCTATCATACGCATACTCACCGCTTAGAGAGTAGTGACCGTAACGGTCAGTTTCTGATTTAAACGGACGAACAAGCTGTGAGTGACAAGCATTACAACTGTTTTTAATATATACATGACGACCTGCCAACTCTAAAGTAGAGTACGGAGCAGTCCCAATAACAGGACGAGAAGCTTGAGCAAAGTTTGGTAGAATTTCAACTAAACCTGCAAACGCGATTACAACAAACACACCTACCGCAAAAAAGAACGGATGTTTTTCTAACCAATGAAACATATTTTATCCTTTCTGTTAAGCGCCCATAGGCGATGCATTTTGTAGCTCGTGATCTTCAACAGGGCGAGCAGACATAGTTTTATAGATGTTATATGCAAACATTAAGAAACCAACTAGATATAAAAGACCACCGACACCACGAATTACATAGTAAGGATGAAGAACTGTTACAGTGTCAATAAAAGAGTAAGCTAAGTTACCGAATTCATCGTGAGCACGCCACATCATACCTTGAGTAATACCTGCAATCCACATAGATGTAAAGTATAGTACAACACCTAAAGTTTGAATCCAAAACTGTGCAACCATTAAAGATTTAGAGTAAATCTCTCTTTTAAATACACGAGGAGCCATATGAAAAAGCGCCGCCATAATCATAAAGCCAACCCATCCAAGAACACCGTCATGTACGTGACCTACAATCCAGTCAGTAAAGTGTGCAATTGCGTTAACTGATTTAATTGCTTGAATCGGACCTTCCAACGTTGAGAACATGTAGAAAGTTGAAGCAAGAATCATAAATTTAATTAACGGAGATGCTGCAACTTGTTGCCACTCACCCTTCATTGTTAAAAGCATGTTAATTGCCGAACCCCAAGATGGAAGAATCAAGATTACAGAGAATATTGAACCCATTGTCTGCATCCAATCAGGAACAGTTGAGTAAAGTAAATGGTGTCCGCCAGCCCATAAATAAACAAACATCAATCCCCAGAAAGAGAGTAAAGAGAGTTTGTATGAGTATATAGCTTGACCTGACTCTTTTGGCAAGAAGTAGTAAATCATAGCAACGATAGGAACTGTAAAACCAAATGCAACCGCATTGTGACCGTACCACCACTGAACTAAAGCGTCATTTGTACCTGAATACATAGACACAGAGTGATACCATGCACCGATACCGCTTTCACCTGCTGCAGATGTACCAAGCATTGTAGGTATTTCCATGTTGTTAAAAAGATAAAGCATTGCTATACCCAAGAAAGTGGCAATATAGTACCATACTGAAATATACAGTGATTTTTCACGGCGAATACCGATAAGACCGAAAATACTCATACCAAATAGTACCCAAACAACGACTACACCGATATCTATAGGCCACTCAAATTCAGCATACTCTTTTGAAGTTGTTACACCTGCAAAAAGTGAAACGACAACTGCAACTACAACTACTAAATAAAGCCAAAAATGTAACTTACCTAAAAACATCAATAAAGCTGATTCAGCCATTGATACTTTAAGCACTCTTTGACCAACATAATACCAAGTAGCAAAAACACCACTTAGCGTGAAACCAAATATTACCGCATCTGTATGCAGCGGACGAAGACGACTGAAGTTAGTATATTCAGCTAACCCTTGTCCAAAGATTGTATTAACCCCTGGAAAAGCAAGTTGAAATGCTAAGATTACACCGATGAGCATACCAACAATCCCTAGAACGATTGTTGTAAGCATAAACATCTTTGCAATAGTATAGTCATACTCTAATGGACGATTTACCATGTATAGACTCCTTAAGATTCAAAGCAATTATGTTTAATTAAATTTATTAAACTAATTAACATTAATATAGT
>MICC01000070.1:5375-8068 GCA_001829715.1 Sulfurimonas sp. RIFOXYB12_FULL_35_9 | reverse complement strand
C
The DNA here is from genome assembly GCA_001829715.1 of Sulfurimonas sp. RIFOXYB12_FULL_35_9. GTDB lineage: Bacteria > Campylobacterota > Campylobacteria > Campylobacterales > Sulfurimonadaceae > Sulfurimonas. The sequence goes on along the minus strand of MICC01000070.1, from coordinate 8,067 downwards.
TTGCAAGTAGAACAGCTTCTGCTATGACAGAGATTCAAAGTGCTACTAACTCTATCAATGATGCAGTAGCTATCATAGAGAATATTGCATTCCAGACAAATATCCTCTCACTCAATGCTGCAGTTGAAGCTGCAACCGCAGGAGATGCAGGAAAAGGATTTGCAGTCGTAGCTCAAGAAGTAAGAAACCTTGCCAACCGTTCGGCAGATGCAGCTAAAGAGATAAAAGCTATGGCATCTCAAGCAGCACATAAGTCTAATGAGGGAATGAATATAGCAACAGAACTCACACGTGGGTTTGAAGTAATAGCAGACAAAATAGCTCAAACTGCTTCAATGGTTCAAGATGTAAGTAATGCGAACCGTGAACAGATGCAAGGTATCGGTCAAATCAATACAGCTGTTACTCAACTAGACCAAATGACACAAGAGAATGCAAAAGTTGCAGCTCAAGCAGATGCTATTGCAAACGCTACTATCTCTAAAGCCCAAGCTATGGTAGAAGACGCACAATCAAAAGAGTTTGTTGGAAAAAGCAATATAAGAGCAACTCAGAACCACACTAGAGCAAGCCAGAGTGTTCAAGCTGCTAAACCCGTTGTAGTTAAACAAAAATATGCCTCAAACGCTATTGCTAAAAACAGCTCTAAACATGAAAGCGATGTTTGGGAGAGTTTTTAATAAACACACAAGCAAGGTTAAAACAGACGAGGATAAATCCTCGTTTCCGAAAAAGAAAAATGTTTTAATATTTCTTGCAGTGATACTACCTTGTCGCTGCAAGCTTATCCTTTTTAATCAAAAACCTGTTGTTTTTTATTAAATAACTTAATGCAACAAACATGCAACACTATCGATGTAAATTTTCACATTAAAAAAATAGATAATAAATTAGAAAAATTTAACTTTTAAATTACTTTAAAACTTAAATAAAGCAAATTTTATAAAATGGAGAAACTCTCATGCATCAAAATAATCAAAATTTAGAAAAAGATTTTTCAAAAGAAAAATGTAATACAAAAAATTTATCTTCTGAAAGCTTTAAAAATGAACTGCCAAATAATATAAAAAAGGAAGAACACTATTTACCATATCCGGCTACAGATGAAAATAAAATGGTCCATCAACTTGATGATCTAACAAAAGAGAGTGAAAAGAAAGCAACAGAAATTTTTGATATTCTAGAAAATATTAGCAATAACTTACAAGAGACAGAGCAGAAGATAGATAAAATTACAGAGGTATTAAATAAAAATATTAAACTATTTACGACCTTAAGTACAAAATTCTCAAATATAGCAATTTTTAAAAGTGCTTTGAAAAACAACAACTCCATACTTAATGATGCAAATAAAACTTTAGCAATGCTACAAACTAGCGGTGATTCTATAATCGACACTATGGATATCATGCAGTATCAAGATATTCATCGCCAAAAAATTGAAAGGGTTATAAATGTTATGCGATCCCTTTCAAATTATACAAATAATCTTCTTGAGAGTAAAATTGATGATAAAAAAAGAGTTTCTTCCGCACAGCACATACAAGGAGACATTCATAATGAATTAGCTTCGGAAAAAGAGATTGAAACGCTTTTAACAGAATTTGGGAAGAAACCATTCAATGCTCTTTAAAATGTAATAATGTGTTTTTTCTTCTTGTTTTATTTTTTTAAAACATATTTACTATGCCGTAGTCCAGCATCTCTTCAAATTGTTTCGGAGTGAGAACAGCTTTTATTTTTTCGATACAATCTAAATGATTTTTGGTAAGTTCTGCTTTTAATTTTGCGATTTCATCAATAGTTGCATGAAGATCCGTTGCTTTGACGCCTTGATGTTTAATAGCAATCTTCTCAACTACTTCAAGTTCAAGTTTTTTTACCTTTAAGGCTTTTTCTATCGCATTTGCCATTAACTCTTTTTTAATTTTTAAAATAGCATCTATCTGCTCTTTGGATAGTTCTAAGTTTGAACTTGATGGGTCATAAAGTGTCATTCCGACAAGGTAAGGAAGATTCTTTGGAATTAAAAAGTAATCTTTTGGAAAATTTTCTTTTGTTGTAAAAGCTCCGGCTGGACCTGCTGCTTTTTCCATTTTAACAACATCTTCTACCGGTGGAGGAAGATTTGGCTTTGCGAGTGCAGAAGTAGATAGTAAAAGAGTAAGAACAGCTAGAGAAGTTATAGTTGTAATCGGTTTCATTTGAAATTTCCTTTTAGTTTATAATTAAGTAAGTAATATATACCTCTATAGTCAACAAAAAGTTAATTTCTTAATTCTAAAGCTTTTTTTACACATGAATCTAAAGATGTTGTCTCTGAGACGATCGGTTTTATGTAAGATGGAAAATATTTCTCTGTTGTATGCCCGATTGAAATTGCTTTGTAGCTATCATCCCAGAGTGCATTTTTCAAAAAGCACTCTATCGTTGATGGTGAAGAAAAAATAACCGTAGAATTTTTTGGAAGTTTAATCTTCTTTTTGTTATTGATGCATACCGTCTCATAAACTATGGCTTCATCGCAAATTATGTCGTTTGTATTTAATGTCGCTACCAAATTTGAAACAATTTTGGAACCGCATACATATAAAACTTTTTTATTTTTTAAAAGAGGAAGCAATTCATAGGCAAACTCATTCCCATGCTTCTCTTTACCGACAAATTTTATTTTTCCGCCTAGATTGCTTGC
>MICC01000070.1:0-5341 GCA_001829715.1 Sulfurimonas sp. RIFOXYB12_FULL_35_9 | reverse complement strand
TACCGCATTTTTTGATGTAAAGATAAGAGCATCATAAGATGAAAAATCCAAATTTGCCTTAATAGGCTCTATTTTAAAAACAGGCAAATTTTTTGCCCATTTAACTTTTTTATCGCTTAGTATATAGATATTTAAATTGCTATTTTTTATATTTTGTACAAAAGAACCTATATGTCTTTTTATTTTTGATCCAATAGAATCTCGGCTGTTTAAAACCAGCGATTTATTTTCATCAACAAAAAAGTTTATATTTTGCTTGCTGAGCATGTATGTTATCTTGATAAGTTCTTCAAATATATGCTCATTTGAGTAGTTTCTATCAAGGATAAAAGAGTTGCTGTTTTTATCATACTCATAATAGATAAGGTTTAAGGGTTCAATTAGTTTTTCTATGCTTTTCATAAAGTAGATATTAGCATCATATCGGTAAATATTTTTCAAAAAAATTTGAAAAATATTTAGCTTAAATTTACTGAAATGTTGTTCCGCCGTCTATCACGATAGTTTGACCCGTGAGCCATGAAGATTCATTGCCGCATAAAAATAGACATGCACCTGTTAGATCTTCGACTTCACCCATGCGAGAGAGCGGAGAACGCTTCACAACTTCGCTTTTTACCTCTTCATAGTTTGGAAATGCTCTTAGTGCGTCTGTATCTATAGGTCCACCGCTTACTGCATTTACTCTTATGTTTTTCTCTCCAAGTTCAGCTGCAGCGTAACGAACCATTGCCTCAACTGCAGCTTTATTTGTTCCGTGTCCTGCATAGTTTGGAGTATAAACAAGATTGCCTGTTGAGCTCATGCTGATTATGCTTCCTCCGCCTGTTTTTTCCATTCTCTTAGCCGATTCTTGTGCACCGACTACAAACGCGTCTACTGTCGCAGTGTAGATATTGTTTAAGCCTTTCGGTTTTAGTCGCATAAATGGACCAAATCCGCCTACAACGGCACGACCTGAGATAATTGCGTTTGATATAAAAAAGTCCAGTCTCTCAAAATCTTTATCAAACTCAACAAATACATCTTTATATGTTTCAGGTTCTAATATGTTTAGTAGATAAGCACGAGCTTTAACGCCGTATTTTGCCTCAACATCAGCGATAATTTCGTCTGCGGTATCTGCGTTAGTAGCATAAGTAAATGCGACATTGCACCCTTTTTGTGCAAAAGCATAAACAATAGCTCTTCCGATTCCGCGAGTTCCGCCACTTACAAATAGAGTTTTACCTGTCATTTATAATCCTTTAATTTCGTAATTTTTCATAATAGTTTCAAGTTTTTTCATATTTTCTACACTCGGAGGGACAAGAGGAAGCCTATATTCTAGCGTATCTATTAACCCTGCTATATACATTGCAGCTTTTATCATAATAGGATTTGACTCTAAAAAGAGGGCTTTGTTGATTGGGAATAACATATCATTTAGAGCTTTTGCGCCTTTAAAATCGCCGCTTAACGCTTTATCTACAAGTTGGCTTTTAAGGTCAGGAAGAAGGTTTGATGTTACCGACGTTATGCCTGCACCGCCATTTGCAAGTATAGGAAAGTCAATCGCATCATCACCAGAAAATACTTTAAGTTCAGGTCTGCGGGATAGCAGCTCGATAGTTCGCTCCAGACTTCCAGTTGCCTCTTTAATCCCGTAAATATTTTTTACATCATCAAATAGTCTTATAACCGTATCGGCACTAATGTCTACGACAGTGCGTCCCGGAACATTGTAGAGCATAAAAGGAAGTTCACCTACCGATTCGGCTATGGCTTTATAGTGTTGATAGAGTCCCTCTTGAGATGGTTTTACATAGTATGGAGCAACAGAAAATATAGCATCGACTCCACATTTTTGTGCAGTTTTCGCAGCTTCTATAGCCTCTGCAGTCGAGTTGCTTCCAGCACCTGCTAAAACTTTAGTATTTGTTCCACGGCATACCTCTACTGCTATCTCGATACATCTTCTATCTTCATCATAAGTAAGCATAGCACTCTCTCCAGTCGTTCCGACAGGACATACGGCATTAATACCACCTTTAATTTGTCTTCTGATTAGTTTAGCATAACTCTCTTCATCCAATTTTCCGTTTTTAAACGGGGTAATGAGTGCGGTTGTCGAACCGGTTACGATATTCATCTATATAGCCTTGTTAAATTAATATGCGATTATAGCAAATAAAGTATTAAAAGGGAGGAGTTTGGCATTGTGTTTGGTAGAAATATTGCGGTACTCACCCCACTAGAAAAAGATGGGAGTGAGTTGTGTAAGGTGTTATTTGAGATTAACGACCGTAACCTCTACCTGGTCCCATTCCACCACCCGGTCCCATTCCACCGCCCATGCCTCTAGCCGGCGGCTCATCCGGTAGTGTAATACCCTTTGCTTTTGCTCGTTCTTTCATAAGCGCATGATGTTCCTTACGGATTTGCTCTCGCTCCTCGACAGTTTTAGCGGCGCGCATTTTATCACGGTATTCTATACGCTCTTGCTGTGTCATAATTTGGCTGCCATATACCTGCTCTTGCTCTTGTGTTTGAGTGGTTTTTTGGGACTGATTTTGATCTGCTGCCGACAATGACCCTGTCGAGAGAAATAGGGCAGTTGATAATACAGACATTGCTAATGGATATTTTTTCATCGTAAACTCCTCATATAATATGGATTGTTCAAGTTGCGTTTGCTACTGTAACTTGCTTCTTAAGTACGGCTAACCATTTGTTAGTGTAAGATTCTACATCTATTAACCTTAAATAAATTACTGACCTTACGCACTTTGGCTAAAAAGTGCAATTTGATACTCATTAGATCTCGAAAACTTGTTTTTCGTAGCTTTACGGGGTTGCAAGGGACATTTGTCCCTGCCGTTAAAACGGACTTGTTCGTTTTAATGCATTAAATAAATTAAAGAAAAAAAAAGTAAAGTTATTTACCTTTTTTTAAGATGAGAGTTGTTGATTTGTCAAAGTTGAAATATTTTTTTGCAACCTCTTGAACTTTTTCTTGCGTAATTTTTTCTATATTCTCTTCATGTGTTAAAAGAGGTGTCAAATCTCCGCGAACCAGATAACTTCCAAAAAGTTCTGCAACGGAAGTCGAGCTCTCTAAAGAGTAGATAAAATCAGACTTAGAGTTGATTTTAACTTTCTCAATCTCCTCTTTTGTTACTTTTTCATTTTTTATAATCTCAATTTGCTTTATAAGCTCCGCTTCAACATCTTCTGCCTTCACCTCAGGGTTGCATGTTGCTAAAAATATAAAAAGCCCCGGATCAATACTTTCCATGTTGTACGCATAAACGCTGTTTACAAGATGTTTTTTGTCCATTAACTCTTTATATAGCCTTGAGCTTTTTCCAGAAAACAGAATCTCTGATATTGCACTGAGTGTTATTTGATCTTCATGTTTAAAATTTGGAATATGAAATGTTATGGCAATCATTTCAACTTCACTCTCTTTTTTAATCATCACTCTTTTTGCACCGTTTTGTTCAGGTTCTATAAATTTAAATTCAGGAATTTTAGTCCCGTTTTTAATGTTTGAAAACTCTTTTTTGGCTTTTTTAAAAACTTCATCGGGATCTACATCACCTGTAACCATAAGGATTGCATTGTTTGGTTGATAGTATGTTTTATGAAATTTTTTAATATCTTCTATCGTCCATGTTTGTATGTCGTTCATAAACCCTATCGGTGTCCAGTGGTACGGATGGTATACATAAGCGTTGTTAAACATCGCAAAGTAGAGATATCCTAGCGGAGAGTTTTCAGTTCTCCAACGTCTTTCTTCAGCTACGACATCACGCTCAGGTTGAAATTCTTTGTCTTTTAGATTTAGATTTTGCATAAGTTCGGCATAGAGTTCCAGTGATTTGCCAAGGTTTTGCGTGCTTGATTTTATGTAGTAATGCGTGTAGTCAAAACTGGTTGAAGCGTTATTTACGCCGCCGATACTCTTTACCTCTTTATCAAACTCGCCTGCATTTAAGTTTTTTGTAGATTTGAAATTCATATGCTCCAGCATGTGAGCAATTCCGGTTTTACCCATTACTTCATTTCTGCTTCCCACTTTGTAAAAAATATCCGTACTAATGACATTTGTAGAGTTTTTTAGGGGAATTACGACAATTTGCAGTCCATTTTCTAGAGTTTTTGTTTCATACTTCGGTAGTGATGATGCCATTAAAGTTCCTATGGTTAGTGTGATAGCTAAGAAAATTTTCACTTTCTGTCGCTTCCTATTGCTTCTGTGATATTTGCGTATCCGTCAGCTTTTATGAGTTCTGTGAGTTCTGTATTGATATCTTTTATCATGTCAAATCCATGAAATATAAGTCCGCTGTAAATCTCTACAAGCGAAGCTCCGGCTTTTATGCGTCTGTATGCCTCTTTTGCAGATGAAATTCCGCCAACTGAGATAAGAGTCGTTTTTCCGTAAAGCTCTTTTGCTATCGCTTCAAAAATCTCAAAACTTTTCTCTCTTAAAACAGCTCCGCTAAGTCCGCCGATGCTTTGTGGGTTTTTAACAAGCGAATAATCTACAGTGGTATTTGTAGCAATGATGCCATCTGCTCCCTTTGCAACCGCCAAAGTTGTGAGTGCAACCGCATCTTCTTTGCTCATGTCAGGTGCGATTTTGAGTAAAATCGGCTTGTTTGTGATGGCTTTTGCTTCGCTAAAAAGTCTTGTGATAAACTCCTCGTTTTGTAAATCTCTAAGTCCCGGAGTGTTTGGAGATGAGATGTTGATAACCAGATAATCACCCAACTCATGAAGTGCTTTGATAAGAGTTATGTAGTCATTTATCGCTTCTGCATCAGATGTAGTTTTATTTTTACCGATGTTTATGCCGATTGGAGTAGTAAATGGAAATCTCTCTTTTAATCTTTTTTGAACGCTTAAAAGTCCGTCATTATTAAAGCCCATAGCATTTTGAATACTCTCTTCCTCTACATGTCGAAACATTCTAGGCTTTGGATTTCCGGCTTGCGGCTTTGGCGTAACCGTACCGATTTCAGTAAAACCAAATCCTAGAATCTGCATACCGCGAATCATTGTCGCATTTTTGTCAAATCCTGCTCCAAGCCCGATAGGGTTTAAAAAAGTGCGACCGAAAAGCTCTTGTTTTAAGATTTCGTTTGTGATGAAGTGGGATTTTAAAAACGGGTTGAAAAGTATCGGGCAGATATTAGGCACTCTAAGTGCTGTTTCAGCGACATTGTGAGCAACTTCAGGGTCTAGTTTATATAGCCAAGGTCTTAGTGTTTGATAATTTATCATATAGTTGTCTCTTTACCTTAAAAAATTTGAAAATTATACTAAAAAAAAGGTAAAGGGCAGTTGATAGTAA
>MICC01000069.1:400-1489 GCA_001829715.1 Sulfurimonas sp. RIFOXYB12_FULL_35_9 | reverse complement strand
GGGGGCGAGGGGGTTGTAAACTTGTCCTCGTGAAAATGGGGAATAGCCCAGAAAAAACACAACCCCCTGAATCGTTCGACTGATCTCACGACGAAGTCCCCCTTTGTTAAGGGGGACTTAAACGGAATAACTCGTTTCTGAGTCTAATCTATGAATGCCTTCTTCTCTGGCTATTTGAAGGGCATTCTCGAATTCCTCACAGCTGATACGCCGATTAATCTCAGAATATTTGTGTGCAAGACCACAGGGACGATATTGATCCATGATATTAACATAGGTATTTGATGAAATCTTCTGGACGAGAAATTGCATGACTTTCCGTGTCCCAGCTAATCCGTTTGGCATTATAAGATGGCGAACGATTAATCCCCTCTCTGCAATGCCACGATCATCTACTACAAGGTCGCCTACCTGTCTGTGCATTTCCTTAATAGCTTTCATAGCTACTTGTGGATAATCCCTGGCCTTACACAGCCTTGCAGCAACTTCACTGTCGGAGAACTTGAAATCGGGCATATAAATATCAAAGACTCCTTCTAAAAGTTCAAGAGTTTCAACAAGATCATAGCCTCCAGTATTATAGACCAAAGGTATTTTCAAACCTTCTCTCACGGCAATAAGAAGTGCTTCAAGTATTTGTGGTACGACATGAGTTGGTGTCACAAAATTAATGTTGTGGCATCCCATGTTTTGAAGCTCAATCATCATCTGTGCAAAACGTTCCGATGAAACTTCAAACCCTTCTCCCAGATGGCTAATCTCATAATTTTGACAAAAAACACACCCCAAATTGCAAGAAGTAATAAAGATTGTTCCAGAACCATGCATGCCAACCAAAGGTAATTCTTCACCAAAATGTGGGTTATAACTTGAAACCTTCGGCAGCCTTCCCACCTTACACACACCCATTTTATTTTCAAGTCTGTTAACCTTGCATCGTCTTGGGCATATCTGACACGCCTTTAAAAGACCTTGTGCCTTTTCAATCCTTTCCAGGAGTTTACCGGTCTTATACAAATTTATATAGCCAGGCTGAAACATAAATATTTTTCCCTATCGATAATTTTAATTAAAAATTAATTTTATGGC
>MICC01000069.1:0-302 GCA_001829715.1 Sulfurimonas sp. RIFOXYB12_FULL_35_9 | reverse complement strand
TATTTGTATCGATTTATGCATATAGATTTAAATTTAATTAATATTTTACTTATTATTAATTAAATTTACTTTCAGCTGTAATAAATAAATTTTAATCCAAAATTGTATAGTTTAATTTGTCAATTTCTGATGATCCAATTGAATATACAAATGGGGCAAAAATAATTTAAATAATAATAAATTTTTTATTTTATGCCCAACGAAATGATGGAGTTATAATTCTTTTCGGATTTTTATTTAACGATTCTATTTTATATAATAAAAATTATTAGAATATTGTTATTTCATTTTATTTATTTTTT
>MICC01000068.1:928-1092 GCA_001829715.1 Sulfurimonas sp. RIFOXYB12_FULL_35_9 | reverse complement strand
AGCCAACCTTGGCGAAAGTCGGAATGGGCTGCATTTGCAGGGGGTTGGAGGTGGGCGATATCCTCCCCCGCCAAGGAAAATCTTTTAAAATACAGACGTGGAAAAACCTTTAAAAATGGCAAGAAAATTTGAAAACTATTAAAACGTATGAATGAAATTTGTGT
>MICC01000068.1:733-899 GCA_001829715.1 Sulfurimonas sp. RIFOXYB12_FULL_35_9 | reverse complement strand
GTGTCAGATAAAATTTAATAATTCCTCATTCAATTTGATCAAAATTTTTGTCGAATTTCCCTTTCTTCCTCCTAAAACAGAGGAATTGAAAAATTATTAGAGCAGATTTGGCGATTTTTGTGAATTATCAATAAAAAAACTTTAAGAATTATTCAACCTTTTCCTC
>MICC01000068.1:0-434 GCA_001829715.1 Sulfurimonas sp. RIFOXYB12_FULL_35_9 | reverse complement strand
CTAAATATTTATTTTCTTTCCCTTTTTTTTCGTAAATATCACCACCTATTAATATGGGAATGTCATTAGATAGATAACTATATATACTTTCTTTAAGGTCATTAAATAATCTCTTTTCACTACAAGAAATTACAGTAGGCTCAAGACCATAATGCTTTAAACATCTAGAGATTTGAGATTGTGTCATACCACTAGTCGGGAATGTTCTACTTCCATCAAATTGTGTGTGTGCGCCCGACTTTGTTATAGCGCTAGGCGACGGTAAATTTTCCACGGATATTTGAGGGGTCGCACTTAGAAGCGTCCAGATTGCGCTAGTCGCACATGCAGAAACTACTTTATCTTGCTCTAAAAATGCCGTTGTTGACACAGTCAATGGAATCCCGAAAAGATTAACGTTATTCTTTTTAAGGATAATTTTATATCCATCTTTT
>MICC01000067.1:10762-25621 GCA_001829715.1 Sulfurimonas sp. RIFOXYB12_FULL_35_9 | reverse complement strand
CCGATAGCATCGTTACCGTTGCTGACAGCTTGACCAAGAGAAGAAGCTTGAGCACGAAGCGCATTTGCAATCGCAAGACCTGAAGCATCATCAGCTGCTTTGTTGATACGAAGACCTGAAGAAAGTTTGCTTAGAGAGTTGTCTAAGTTTCTGTTGTTTTGTAAAGCACTTGAATGCGAAGCCATTGCCGCAACGTTTGTATTTATTCTAAATCCCATTTTAAATCCTTTTAGGGGAGAGCCTTTTGCTCTCGTTTAATTTTATCTAGGCATCCTTGCCTTGATGCGAACTAAATCGTCACTGCAAAAAATAACTTTAATTATTTTGTGAAATTTTTTTAAAAATCTTCTATTTCTTCTATTTATACTTTTTTTGCTACACTTGCGAACTTAAAAACAACTAAACTATATATAATGTATAGCATATAGGAAAACTATTTGAACTTAATCATCGTCGAATCACCCGCAAAAGCTAAAACTATCAAAAACTTTTTAGGCAAAGAGTATGAAGTTATCGCATCTAAAGGTCATATCCGAGATCTTCCAAAAGCCCGTTTTGGAATCACAATAGATGAAAAAAATCATCTTATACCAACATACAGCGTTGCAAAAGAGAATATGCCGACAGTCAAGCAAATCAAAGATTTGGCAAAAAAGAGTGATATCATATATATCGCAACCGATGAGGATCGTGAGGGTGAGGCGATAGGATGGCATATAGCGCATGCGATAGATAAAAATCCCGAAGAACTTCCTAGAATCGTCTTTCATGAGATAACAAAAACCGCTATAAATAATGCACTTCTTAATGCTCGCAAAATTGACATGAATATGGTAAACGCACAGCAGGCACGTCGTCTGCTTGACCGTGTGGTGGGTTACAAGCTCTCGCCTCTTCTTAGTTCAAAAATCCAAAAAGGTCTCTCGGCAGGGCGTGTTCAGTCATCGACCCTCAAACTTGTGGTAGACCGTGAGAGAGAGATAAGAGCGTTTGTACCGCAAGAGTACTGGAGCATTGATACGCTATTTAAAAAAGATATAGAAGCAACACTTATCTCTCACAAGGGAGAAAAACTCTCTAAACTCTCCATTGAGAACAAAACTACGGCAGAAACGATAACTACAAGCGTAAAAAATGACACATTTACTATCTCAAATATAGAGACAAAAGAGAGAAGAAGTGCAACGCCTCCGCCGTTTATGACATCAACTCTTCAGCAAGTCGCTTCAAGCAAACTGGGCTTTACTCCTAAAAAAACCATGATGGTGGCTCAAGTTCTTTATGAAGGTGTAAAAACTCCAAACGGAACAAGCGGTGTAATTACCTACATGAGAACGGACTCACTTAACCTTGCAGCAGAAGCGGTTGATGCCGTTCGTGGTGTAATCGAGAGTAGATTTGGAAAGAAATATCTTCCCTTAGAACCTAAAATTTATACCAAAAAAGCAAAAGGCGCACAAGAAGCACACGAGGCTATTCGTCCAACAATGCTTGATTTTACTCCTGAAATCGCATCATCGTTTTTAAAGGCTGATGAGATCAAACTTTATCGCCTTATCTATGAGAGATTTATGTCATGTCAGATGAATGATGCTATCTTTGAACAGCAAAGTATTCTCTTTAACGGAAAAGAGAACGAATACAGAGCAAGCGGGCGAAAGCTTATATTTGACGGTTTTTATGCACTTACGGGAGCTGAAGACAAAGATAAACTGTTGCCTACTTTAAAAGAGGGTGAGAATGCGGTTGTTCAAAGTATCAAGCCTGAACAGCACTTCACGGAACCGCCTGCTCGCTACTCAGAAGCGGCACTTATCAAAAAACTGGAGAGTGAAGGAATCGGGCGACCATCAACTTATGCTCCGACAATAGCGACTCTTAGCAGCAGAACTTATGTGACGATTGAAAAAAAACAGATAGTTCCGACAGACATGGCATTTACCGTAACCGAGATGTTAGAGAAAAACTTTTCCGAGATAGTCGATGTCAGTTTTACGGCAAACATGGAAGAGAAACTTGATGAAGTCGCAGAGGGACAAAATGACTGGCAGAAACTTTTAAGCGATTTCTACTTCCCGTTTGATGAAAAAGTCAAAGAGGGCAAAGAAAATATAGTATCTCTTAAAGTAACTAAACCTCTAGGACGCCCTTGTCCTAAATGCGGAGAAGAGCTGTTGCTTCGCTCCGGAAGATTTGGAGAGTTTATAGCATGCAGCGCTTATCCGAAATGTAAATATACGGAGCAGGTTGAGGGTGAAAAGAGTGAGAATTCATCCGGCGAAGCAAGCGGTGAAGTATGCGAAAAATGTGGCAAAGAGATGGTGCTAAAGAGCGGCAGAAACGGTCAATTTTTGGCATGCAGCGGTTACCCTGATTGTAAAAACACAAAAAGCATAAGCGTTGAAGCAAAAATAAGTCTTACTCCATGTCCGGAGTGCGGAGGCGAGATAAGCCTCAAAAACTCAAGACGCGGTCCGTTTTGGGGATGTGCAGGTTATCCGAAATGTAAGTTTATCTCCAAGTTTGAACCGACAACTATGAGATGTAAAGAGAGCGGATGTGACGGCGTTTTGGTGCAAAGAACATACAGAGGCAAAGAGGTCTTTGAGTGTCTCAAATGCAAAACAAGAACGCTTGTAGAAGATATGAAGTAAAACAGCTATGAAGATAGGTATCATTTCAGATACGCACAGAAAGGTTAAAAAAGCCGCACGTGCGATAAACTCTCTCATAAAAGAGGGGGCAGAATTTCTCATCCATGCAGGCGATATCGTTGAGCTTGATATTTTAAATCTGCTTAAAGAGAGCGGTGTCAAATATATAGCGGTTTACGGAAACAACGATGCTCATTTGGCGGAGTATCACAGTGAGTTTAAACTGGTGCAAGAGCCGTACTATTTTAGACTTGCAAACGCAAATTTTAAACTTATGCATCTACCCTTTTATCTAATACCCGATGCGGACGTGATTATATATGGGCATACGCATAAGTCAAGCGTAGAGTTTATGAATAAAACTCTCTTTATAAACTCAGGCGAGGTGTGCGCAAGAAACAAACCTACCTCCGAGTGGGCAATGCTAGATATAAGTGAAGATGAATTTATAGTGACACTCTACACAAGGCAAAACAAAAGCGACACTATCGAAGAACAAGAGTTCAGATTTAAAAGAGATGAGAATGAGTAAAGAGATATTTTTATGCTCCATTTGTAATATAAACAGCGGTACATGTAATGAAGATTGCAAGTTTTGTTCACAAAGCGTACGATACAAAGCCGATATAGAACGATATAAACAAAAAGAGATATCACTTATCATAGAAGAGGCTAAAGCGGCTCAAAATGGCGGTGCGCTTGGCTTTTGTCTTGTAACTTCAGATAAAGGGCTTAACGACAAAACCCTCTCTTTTGTCTGTTCAATTGCCGAGATTTTAACAAAAGAAGTACCAAAACTCAGACTAATCGCTTGTAACGGAACGGCAACTTTAGAACAGTTGCTTATCCTAAAAGCTTCCGGCATCAAAGCTTACAACCATAACCTTGAGACTTCAAGAGCGTTCTATGACCAGATTTGCACAACCCACTCTTGGGATGAGAGATACGAGACATGCCAAAATGTAAATAAAGCCGGTTTAGTTCTTATAAGCGGTGGCATTTTCGGGCTTGGAGAGACTGGGGAGGATAGAATCTCTATGCTTGAATCTCTAAATTCACTAAACCCTGCGTCAGTTCCTATAAACTTTTATCATCATAATGAAGCACTGCAGCTAAAACCAAATTCTCTCATGGTTGATGAGGCGTTAGAACTTATACAACTTACCAGAGATATGATTCCAAATGCACAAAGAATCATGGTTGCAGGCGGACGAGAGTTGATGTTTGGCGAAAGACAAAAAGAGATTTTCTCGCATGGTGCGAATTCGATTGTTATAGGAAATTACCTAACAACAAGCGGACGTGAAATAGGCAAAGATTTGGAGATGTTACAATCTCTAAATCTCGCTATTGCAAAAGCTGTATAGGTTGAGCGTATGAGCAGTTCCGCACTTTTTATAGGAATAGCTTTTTTAATCGTAATATCTCCGGTTTTTTCAAAAATCACAAAGCTTCCAATCGTAGTTGTAGAGATTTTGCTCGGTTCAATAGCCGTATGGATAGGTTTTTTAGATCCGAACAACGAGGTGTTTAAGTATCTCTCAAAGATAGGTTTCTTCTACCTGATGTTTTTAGCAGGGCTTGAGATAAACCTAAAAAACTTTGTTGCACAAAGAGGAAAACTTTTAAAGAGTGCAATCGTCTACTTTATAGCTCTCTACTCTCTATCCATCGGTATTTACATGTTTTTTGATCTCAATCCCGTTTATATAGTCATAATTCCTATCGTCTCTCTTGGAATGATTATGGCACTCATCAATGAGTACGGCAAAAAATTTAAATGGCTTGAGATAGTTCTTATTGTCGGTGTAATAGGAGAGATTATCAGTATCTCGGCTATCGTTATTTATGAGTCCTATATCCATAACGGTGTCGGTTTTGAGCTATTTAAAAATATCTCTATCTTTTTTATCGTGCTATTTCTTATCTACCAATCTTTCAAGCTTTTAAATATTCTCTTCTGGTGGTTTCCTGAGTTAAAAACGCTTATCATGCCAGAAGACGACTCCAAAGTAGAGAGTGTCAGAATAAGTGCCGCACTCTTTATCTTGCTTATCGCTATTATGAACATACTCCATATAGACATGGTTTTGGGTGCGTTCTTCGCAGGTATTTATATAGCCAACTTTTTTGAGCATAAAAAAGATCTCCCGCATACGCTGCACAAAGTCGGGTTTGGTTTTTTAGTACCTATCTTTTTTATCTATGTCGGAACAACGATGGATCTCAACCTAATATTTAGCGCCGAGATACTCTACCATGCACTTCTTATCTTAAGTGCACTCATTTTTGTAAGAGTTGTCAGCTCATACCTTGCATACAGCTCGCATCTTGACCCGGTTGAGACGTTTCTTTTGGCACTGGGAGATTCGATGCCGCTGACATTTATCATAGCCATTGCAACCATCGCTTATGAAGCAACGCTGATAGCAAAAAACGAGTACCTCTCGCTCATAGTAGCAGGTATGCTCTCGGGAGTCATCATCATGAGTCTGTTAAAATTTTTAATAGCTTATATCTACAAAACAAAAGTCGAGTAATCCAAGATGAAAACATTTAAACTATTTCTATTTTTATCGGTTTTTACATCACTCATGTATGCTCAAACTCCATTTGTTCTAACCGGTGTGAAGAGTTACTACCCTGTTGTAGAGATAAACAGCGATAAAATAGACTCTAAATATAAACAGATTATCCTAGATATGATGATAAAAAAATCAACAGATCTTAAAATTGAGACAAAAAATTTCTCTTCAAGGTCTCTTGCATACATCATCGGCTTTGTAAGTATCGGTGATATGATTGCTCTTAAGATAGAGCTTATGCTTGGAGAGAATGCTATAAGGGCAGACACAAAAGAGGAAATTTTTGTTATCTCTTACATGAGTAGTCGCACATTTGTTCCCGAAGAGTTGGGAAGCGAGCTGCTCGATAGTGCCGAAGAGATGCTTGATGCTTTTGTATTACAATATAAGGAGGATAATTTATGAAAAAACTAATTTTGTTGCTTGCCATGATTACAACTATATTGGCAGAGGGCTACAAAGATTTTGCCAAAGAGATGGCGTATGAAACAAACTATAAAACTGCACTGGAGAGAGCAAAAAAAGAGAATAAAAATCTTATGGTTTTGATGGTGACAAATTACTGTCCGTGGTGCACAAAGTTTGAGAAAAAAACACTCAGCGATAAAAGTGTGGATAGTGTTATAAAGGCTAAATATATTCCTCTCATCATCAACAAAGAGGAGAAGAATTTTCCAAAATATTTAGAGACTCCCATAGTTCCGGCTCTCTTTTTCGTGAAACCAAACGAAGAGAAAGCCTTTTATGAGAATGTCGGCTTTTCAAATAAGATAGATTTTTTAAATCTTTTAGAACAACTAGACTAACTCTCCGACATGTTAGTGCATAACATCAGTAATCAGCAATGATGTTTTTGTATGTGGCAGGCGATAGCATACCCATGATTTAGCCCAAGAGCTA
Organism: Sulfurimonas sp. RIFOXYB12_FULL_35_9; assembly: GCA_001829715.1. Lineage (GTDB taxonomy): Bacteria > Campylobacterota > Campylobacteria > Campylobacterales > Sulfurimonadaceae > Sulfurimonas. The sequence continues at coordinate 19,482 of MICC01000067.1, read as the reverse complement.
TGCTTCCGCCTGACTCTTGCGTTATATCTCCGGCAACAAAAAGTCCCTCAATATTTGTTTGGTAGTTCTCGTCATGTACGGGTTTGCCGTCTTGCTCTTTTATGCCTGAGTTTGCCAAAAATGCGCTCGGAGTCGTTCCTCCGATGGCATAAATGACTCTGTCGTAAGTTTGCGGCTCACGTTCACTAAAAATCACTCTGACTCTGCCGTTGTCATCTTCTAAAGCTTGTATTTCCGCTCCGAGCATAGCTTCAAGCTCTTTATGTGCGATGGCATTTGCTATATCGTTTTGATTTGTCGGATTTGCTCGTCTGAAGCTCTCTCTTCTGTAGCAAATTGTGACACTGTTTTTAGAGCTTAAGTCAACCGCATATTCGATTGCACTATCGCCGCCGCCCACCACTAAAACTTTCTCATCTCCGATACAACCATCAAGCGTAAATCCTACTCTTTTTTTGATTTCAAGAGGTATCTTATAGTCAGGTTTGTTTGGTTTTCCCATTCTGCCGATAGTTACGACTACATACTTCGCTTTTACGCTTCCTCCTGCAATAGATACCTCAAAATGGTCATTCAGTTTTTTTATACTTTGAACTTCCGTATGCGTTTGAAGCTCAACCGAGTGATGTGCTATGATCTCATCAAAGAAGTCTAACGTAGTCTCTTTTGTTCCGTCTACAAAGTAGATTCTGCCGTCAAGCTCAACTTTTTGCCCTTTCCAATCTTTGTCTACTCTTTTGTTATCTTTGTAATATTTTCTGATTGTGGAGTTGTGATTTTGGTCTTTTTCCAGCAAAACGATATCTCTGATTCCCTGTAAGTAACTCTCTACTGCCGTTGCAATTCCGGCCGGACCTGCTCCTATGATTGCAAGATTGTATATATGACTCATACTAAAATCCTTCGTTGTAATTACGGCTATTCTAACACAATTAAAAAACAATCTAAATATATTTTGTACTATAATTTGCAAATTAAATCTATTTTTTTGGAAACCCGCATTATGAACCTTTTTAATCATGCCTAAAATCGATAACAAAACATTCTACTCCACTGCCATAGAAAAATACGGCATAACGGCTAAAGGCGTAAACTGGCACTCAAAAGAGTCGCAAAAACTAAGATTTGACATTATTTTAGATATGTTGCCGCGGGATATAAGCATTTACAGCATTGCGGATGCCGGATGCGGATTTGGAGATTTGTATCTCTACATGTTAAAGAAAAAAAGAGCACCAAAAGAGTACATAGGCATAGATTCGCTCGAAGAGATGTATGCGATTGCGTTAAATAACACAGGGTGCGAAATAGTCGTAGCCGATATTTGTGCAGACAAACTCCCACCTGCCGACTTTTACGTCTGCAGCGGTGCTATGAATGTGCTTGAGAGTTTTGAAACACATCTTTTTGTACGAAACTGCTTCTTGTCATGTAGAGTCGGTTTCATCTTCAATGTGCTTCACGGCAAAAAAGAGAGCCAAACATACAACTACATGACAACCGCAGAGATAGAGCAGCTTGCAAAAGATTTAGGCGTTAAAAAAGTTCTTATAAGAGACGATTACATGGATGATGACATAACGGTTATGTTTTTAAAAGAGTCCATCTAATGTGTGCCGTCTTTGGGATTATAGGAGAGTATGAGGAAAATCTAGCCAAAAAAGCTCTCTCTACTCTCACACACAGAGGACCGGACTTTTGCGGAGTTGAGCAGAGAAAAAATATCTTTTTTGCTCACCAAAGACTTAGCATCATGGATACGTCGTCTGCTTCAAACCAACCGATAAAGCATGAAAAAATATTGCTTTCTTTCAACGGAGAGATTTACAACTTCAAAGAGTTAAAACAGGAACTCTCAAGCGAATTTACTTTTAAAACACAAAGCGATAGCGAGGTTATTATCGCCGCTTATCTAAGATGGGGAGTCGAGTTTGTAAACCATCTTCGAGGCATGTTCGCCATCGCACTTTTAGATGATGAAACGCTCTATCTTTTTCGTGACAGACTCGGTAAAAAGCCGCTCTTTTATCTACATGAGAAAGCTTTTATATTTGCCTCGGAAATAAAAGCACTTGTACCGTTTTTGCATAAAACAGAGATGGATGAAGATGCGCTTCTGGGTTATCTCTCCTTTTTAGCGCCTACTCCGCCTTTTACCTTTTTTAAAAATATTAAAAAGCTCTCTGGGGGAGAGTACCTTTCGTTTAAAAACGGACAAATCGAGATAAAAAGATATTTTGATCTGCTTGATGTTACGCCAAATCTTATTACCGATAGAGACGAAGCGGTTTTTTTAGTGCAAAAGATGCTGCAAGAGTCCATAAACATAAGACTAAATTCCGATGTGCCTATGGCATCTCTACTCTCAGGCGGAATAGACAGTGCCGCCATAAACGCTTATGCCATAAAAAACGGAGTCAATCTGCAAACCTACACTTTGGGGTACAAAAATTTTACAAAATATGACGAGAGACAAAACGCAAGAGAGAGTGCAGAGCTTCTAGGCGTAAAAAATAAAGAGATTGAAATCTCTCAAAGCGACTATTTGGATGCACTCGATAAAACCCTTGACACGCTTGATGAGCCGCTAAACGATCCTGCCGCAGTTCCACTCTATCTGCTCTTTGAAGCAATAAAAAAAGATGGTTACAAAGTTGTTCTTAGCGGAGAGGGAAGCGATGAGCTATTTTTGGGGTATAGGCAATATTTTGAGTTTTTGGACATAGAGAGTCTTAGCAAGCTAAAAAACAAAAATTGGCTCAGCGGCTATTTTCACTCAAATTTCTCTATGAACAGAGAGTGGGAGAGATATAAAAGAGTTTTTGACAACACTCTGCTTTTTCGCACTACGGGTGAGAATTTTACGGACTTGCAAAAAAATGTTTCAATGCGAAGAAATGTCAGAGACAACGAGTCGCTAAAATATCTCAAAAGTTATAGAGACAGATTTGAAAACTCCGCACATACGGATGAGAGCATCTGGTACAGCTACATTGACTTACATCTTTTTCAAGCAGAGCATTTTTTGACAAAGCTCGACCGTGTCAGTATGGCTCACTCCATCGAGTCACGAACCCCTTTTTTAGACCATAAATTGGCATCTCTTGTTTTTAGCATAGACCCAAAACTTCGCTATGAAGATGGAGTTACAAAGTCGCTTTTAAAGTCCGCTCTAAAACCGCTGGTAGATGAAAAAATACTTTTACGCAGAAAAAAAGGGTTTTCAAATCCGTTTATGGAGTATCTCATTGAGAGTAAGAAAATAGCACTTATAAAAGAGGTAAATGACAAAACAGGAATATTTAAAAAAGATGTTTTGGATGAACATATACAAAAAGCCGCAAGTGGCGGCTTTAAGCAACATGTATGGGGTCTTTATGTTTTGAGTGTTTGGCTTAAAAAATATCTGTTGTGATTACTCTTCCACTTTAAGTGAACTTAGAGGAAGAAACTGTGAGATTTCAGGGTCATAGTACTCTATCTCGCCGCTCTCTATGTCGTAAACCCAGCCGTGAATTGCTATTTTACCCTCATCAATTCTCTTTTTAACCGATGGGTAGGTTAAAAGATTTTCAAGTTGAGAAACTACAGATAATTTCTCCGTCAAACGATAGAGAGTTTCTTTATCTGCATGTAAACCCAAGGCTAAAATGGCTTGTGATTTTGCACTCTCCCCAAGTGTTAACCATGTTTTTGTATGAACAAGCTCAGGATTAGTTGCACAACTCTTTTCGTGAATTGCTTCTATCGCTCCACATTTTGTGTGTCCGCAAACAATTATATTGCTCACCTCTAAAACACTTACTGCATACTCAATTGCCGAGGCGGTTGAGTGAAAATCTTCATCAGGTTTATACGGTGCGACAAAATTGCCGACATTTCTAACAACAAAAAGATCTCCGGGTGCGCTTTTTGTAATGAGATTTGGCAAAACTCTTGAATCTGAACAGCCGATATAGAGGGCTTTGGGGGTTTGACCCTTCTGGGACAACTGCAAAAACTCTTTTTCATAAGCCTTAAAAAAACTTTTTTGAAAGAGTTCATTTCCTAAAATCATATCGTTGTATGTCATAATAGAAATCCTCAGAAATTTTTGAAATTATAGCTAAATAATTTTTCTAGCACTTAGAAAAAGATAATCTTTGCCTGTAATAACTACCCTATATTTTTTTTGCTGCAGATACTTTTTACAAAAATGAATATCTTTTAAAACCAAGCTAAGCTCGCTAAAACTGTAGTTTGGAGCTTTTGCCCCATAAATCATCTCGCCGTCCATCCAGCGGCAGTTTGGAAAACCAAGAATCATAGCTCCGCCGCTCTCTAAATGGTTCTGGTAAATAGACATAAATGCGGCATTAAAGTTTATGTTTGAGCTTTGAAGCGTACCTATGGAGATAATGAGGTCAAACTTTCCCAAGTTTAACTCTTCAAGCTTATTTATATCATGACAGAGAAACTGCACGTTTTTATCATGTGAAAAATCACTCTTAGCATACTCTATCGCTGAAGCACAGTAGTCGATTCCTACAAACTCTATACTCGCAAACTCTTCACATGTAAGCATCTCTTTGATAATTTTAAACTCATCCCCACGGTTTACGCCAAGGTTTAAAATCCTTTTTTTGCTCTTAACATCTATAAAATCGAGTGTATGAGTGTAATGGTATAAAAAACTGAACTGCTTTGTCTTGTCTATGGTAAAAAATTCGCTCTCTACCCCATACTTTTCGCTGCTTTTGTCTGTTTTATGGAAAGAGTTTTCAAGATAAAGTTTTTGAAATCTAAGCAGAGTTGTCGTCTCATCTTCTTTTAGAGGAGTCAGCATCTTCATAAAAAAGAGCTGTGCCAAATCCACAAAAGCTTTGTATCCAAAACTCTCGATATCTGAGTCAAAAAACTCAAATTCAACTATCTCTCCACTCTCTACATGTAGAGATTTAAAGCACTCAAGTATCTCACATGAGCCTCTTTTTTTAAGGTCTATTTTCATTATTCTACAGTGTTGTAAGAGCGGTCACCTGCATCTCCAAGTCCGGGAATTATAAACTTATCGCCATTTAGCCGCACGTCAATCTGCGCAATGAAAATATCCACTTCCGGGTATGCCGTGCTAACTTTTTCTAAACCCTCTGGTGAGCCGATAATATTTAGCGTAATTATCTTCAGCGGTTCTCTGCTTTTGATAAGTTCTATCGCATCCATCATAGAGCCGCCAGTTGCTACCATAGGGTCAACCAAGATGACGATTTTTCCCTTGCAATCAGGCAGTCTGTCATAGTAAAGAACGCTTTTGTGTGTAACCTCATCTCTCTTCATCGCCAAAAATCCTGCTGTTGCGCCGACAAGGAGATTTATGGCACTATCAAGCATCGGCATACCTGCCCGCAAAACCGTTGCAACTATGATATTTTCTTCATCTATAGTGTCGTATTTCCCTTCGCCCTGCCATGTAACTATGCTTTTTTGCACCAAAGTTTGCTCTTTTAACGCTTCATACATCAACTGCTTTGTAAGCTCTGCAACTATGTGGCGAAAGCGAAGCGCATCACTTTTTTGATCTCTTAAATGGGTAATCAATGTTTTTGTAACGGGATTTGATAATTCGTAAACCACTGTTTTGCCTTTGTCAGATTTTGCTAAATTATATCCAATCTTTTTAATAGGTTTTCACTCTCTCTTGCAATTTCCAGCTCCTCATTTGTCTTTATGACAAACACTTTTACTCTGCTTGAGGCTTTTGAAATAAGGGTCAAATTCTGTTCATTTGCCTCTTCATCAAGTTCTATCCCAAATGTCTCTAAACCTTGCAAAATTTTTGCTCTTATGGTGTGTGAATTCTCTCCGATACCTGCCGTAAAAACCAGTGCATCCACATTTGACAACAGAGCCGCATAAGAGCCTATATATTTTTTGACTCTTCTTGCCATCATCTCTATAGCCGCTTTGGAGAGTTCATCATCATGCGTTTGTATTTCTCTTAAATCTATATCTCCGCAGACTCCTAAAAGTCCGGAGCGTTTGTTTAAAAGAGTATCGACTTCATCGACGCTAAAGCCGAGTTCCCTCTGAAGATAGATGATTATGGCAGGGTCGATATCGCCGCTTCTTGTTCCCATCATAAGCCCCTCTAAGGGAGTAAAACCCATAGATGTATCAACACTGACACCGTTTTTTATGGCACATGCGCTAGAACCGTTTCCAAGATGAAGCGTTATCATGTTTAGCTCTTTTGGACTTTTTTTCATCTTAGCCGCTGCTTCTTTCATGACAAAGGAGTGGGATGTTCCGTGAAAGCCGTATCTTCTGATTTTATGTTTTTCATACATCTCATAAGGCAGAGCATAAAGATAAGCCTCTTTTGGCATGGTTGAATGAAATGCGGTATCAAAAACTGCTATTTGAGGCACGTTCGGAGCTTTTTGTCTACTTACCAAAATCCCCTCCAAATTTGCCCCGTTATGAAGAGGTGCGAGCGGGATAAGCCCTCTTATCTTCTCTATCGCATCATCATCTAGAAGAGTTGCATCTCTAAAATATTCTCCGCCATGCACGACTCTGTGAGCTATGGCATCAAGCGATGAAAAGTGTTCTACGATATGATGCTCCTTTAAAAGTGCATTTATCAGCTTTAAACCCTCATGATGCGTCTTTATGGAATCTGTCAGATTTATCTTTTTGCCGCCGTATTCAAACATGCTCTTTGAGCCGGCTTCGCCTATCTTCTCAACCAAAGCATGTGCCAAAATCTCGCCTTTTGGCATAGAAAAAAGTTGAAATTTTATGGAGGAGCTTCCGGAGTTTATAACCGCTATTTTCATTTTTGCCCTGCTTGAATCGCCGTGATTAAAATGGTATTTACTATATCTGCTACACTGCATCCGCGGCTAAGATCATTTACCGGTTTTTTAAGCCCTTGCAAAACAGGTCCTATGGCTATCGCACCGCTTGAACGCTGCACCGCTTTGTAGGTGTTGTTTCCGGTATTAAGGTCAGGAAATATAAAAACGCTAGCCTCTCCTGCAACTTTTGAGTTTGGAAGTTTTATCATCGCAACCTCTTTGTCAATCGCCGCATCGTACTGGATAGGACCCTCTATCTCCAAGTCGGGTCGAAGGGATTTTACGATTTTTGTAGCCTCTTTTACCTTGTCTACATCCTCTCCGCTTCCGCTCTCTCCGGTTGAGTAAGAGAGCATCGCCACTTTTGGTTCAATCCCAAAAGCAAGTGCGGTTCTTGCACATGAGAGAGCTATTTGAGCAAGCTCATCTGCATTTGGATTTTGGTTAAGCGCACAATCACCGTAAACCAAAACTTTTGTCTTTAAACACATAAAAAAGAGGCTTGAAACAAGACTTACTTCAGGTATGGTTTTTATGATTTGAAGAGCAGGTCTTATGGTATCTGCGGTTGAGTGGATAGCTCCGCTTACCATCCCATCAGCATAGCCCAAATGCACCATCATTGTTGCAAAATAGTTTCCATGTGTCATTGCGTCTTTTGCATTTTGGTAGCTCAAACCTTTCTCTTTGCGCATCTCATAAAAAATATTTGTGAACTTCTCCATAAGGTCTGATTTGTTTGGGTCAACAATTGTGGCTTTGCCGAGATCAAGCCCAAATCTTTGGTAACTCTCTTTTATCTCCTCTTTATCTCCCAAAAGCACGATATCCGCCACGTCACGGCGAAGGATTATCTCTACTGCTCTTAAGATTCTCTCATCCAAGCTCTCGGGTAAAACTATCTTTTTTCTATTTTGACGAGCTTTCTCAAAGAGTTTATACTCAAACATCATAGGGGTCATAACTTCGCTCTGCTGGGTTTGAATCCGCTCCTCAATGGCTTTTATATCTACGCCGGAGTTAAAGAGTCCGAGTGCCAAAGCGATTTTTCTCTCACTGCTCACTCTTAGTTTTGAGTAGATACGAGATAAGTTTTTCGCACTTTGGTAACTGTCGGTCGGTACTGATAAAATGGGGATATTGTAGTTTTTTAGTCCAGATATTATCTTTTGAATATTTGGATGGAGTTCCATTTTTGAGACAAGCAAAATAGCACTTATTTTTGGAAACTCTTTTGAGTAAAATGCGCCTATGATTCCCAAAATGATATCAGACCGATCGGCAGGAACTATAATGAGATCATCCTCTTCCATGCAGTTCAAAAAGTTGTCAACCCCATGTGCGGCTATCTTGAAACCTCTCACGACTCTGGTGTTGCAGTTTTGGAAACAGAGCTTCATTTTTGCGTCGAGAACCTCCACAACATCCTCTATTGTCGGGATATCAAGCTCTTTTATCTCTTTTAAGATATAGATATTCGAGTCGTTGTCTTTTAGTTTTTCTTTGAGTTCAAGATAGTTTCTCTCATCAAACCTATTTATAAATGTGGCAAAATGAGAACACTCATGAGAGAGTAGATTTTCTCTCTCTATCAATATGTTTTCGTAAATATCCTGCACCGATTTATCTTTTGCATTTATAATATTTATGATTGACGAGCCGAAATTTTGGGCAAGAAGCATATTTAAATCATAGTCTATCGTAGGTGTCAAAAATGCTCTTCTAATCCCCTCGCAAAGGACAAAATCATAGTTCTCTTCGAGCTTTTTAAACTTCGCAATAAGCTCATTTATAAGCTCGTCCGTACGTTTTGATGCAATCATACTCTCGACATAATCTATATCAAAACCGTAAGCATCTTCATAATCCACATCAAGCTCA
>MICC01000067.1:714-10743 GCA_001829715.1 Sulfurimonas sp. RIFOXYB12_FULL_35_9 | reverse complement strand
CGATATCTTTGTCACGGATATTTTTAGAGAGAATTATAGGGCGAAAAAAAGCAACCCTGTGCAAGTTTCTCTTTAGCACTTCCATCATGCCCATAGAGACAAAAAGAGCACCCACATTTTTTTCACCTGCAGATATATAGAGCGATTTTATCTTCATGCATTTACCTAAAAACTAATATTTTAAATATTAGGATGTTTTTTGTTAAAAGCGGCTGTAACGGCATAGTTTTAAAATGTTTTATTTCTTAATTAGATACGCATTAAATCCTTTTGGTTAGAAATTTATTCACTGAGATGTAATTATGTTAATCTAATCTGTTTTATCTTCAATTTGATTTATAATTGTAACTTCAACATCTACTATATCTTTTTTATATTCAATTTGTTTATTTTCTTTTTTAAATGGATTTAATTTATTTATTACATTTGTAAATGTTTCTGACATTGGTTTTAATACATCATCATGAGTAGCTTTAATCATTCCGTTAATTTCATTAACAATAAATTTTGCTTTTTCTATTTTCGTTAATGACTGATCAAGTGTTGATATTAATTCATTGATTTTATCTAATATCATTTGTTTTAATTTTTCATCAAGTGTGGTTGATTTATTGACAGTTTGTTTTATATTATTTATCATATTTTGAATTTCATAATATTCTTTTTCTGATAGTTTTCCTTCAGCTTTTTTTATAAAAAAATCAGCATAGGCATTAATATCATCATCTAGTACCATTTCTTCTAAATAATTTGTTAATTTTTCTATATATCCATCTCTTGTTTTAGGTAAGTCATCTAAATTTATTTTTTTTAAATTATGAGTAGTAGAAAAACTTTTCAAAAAATTTACAGCTCTTACTGCTTCAAATCTATTAAAAGTTTGATAGCTTGTTGCTTCCATATTTTTAATAACGTCAGTCAATATAGTTTCAAGTTTTATGTAATTGTGTTCTTGTTCATTTTCTATTGCTTTCTGACTAAGATATTTAAATTGCCCTATCATTATAAAATCCCTTTAATTTTATTGTGTTATAAATAACCATTTATTCAACATACATTATATACAAGACACCCTGAAGAATTAATGATTATAGGTAAAGAAAAATGGTCATTCACCCCAGTGAATGAATCTCCACTTTTATATAAAAATAGGCATCATTCACACTTTTAAAACTTTTCTTATTTTAGAATTGGCGGCTTTGTAAATTTACCTTACTAGCGTTTATATATCTTATCTACTGTTTGCCAAAACTGCTCAAAATCTTCGCCTAGCGTATCCCATAGGACTTTATCATCCAAACCGAAATAGTGATGAGTTAAGACGTCTCTCATTTTGGCGATTTCGCTCCATGGGATGTTCGGATAGTTTTTGACAATCTCTTTTGGAAGCTGTTTTACCGCTTCGCCTATGTTTTCAAAGGCTTTTGCCACGGCATATACTTTTTCTAAATTTTCCGTGAACTCTTCGTATGTTACGCCGTCTGTAAACTTTTTAATATTTTCACACTCTTGCAAAATATCTTTTGCATATAACTTCCAATCTCTGTTCGTGCTAAACATATATGATATCTTTTGATATGTAGCTTTTTAACGACTCTTTGATTGCAGTCTCTCTTACGAGGTCAACTTTCGCATGGAAACTTTCTTCAAGATATTTGTTTAATTTCAAATACGCAAACATTGAAAACTTTTTATCTTTATCTATCTCATAAATAATGTCAACATCGCTGTTTTTGGTTGATTCATCTCTAGCGTATGAACCAAACAGACCTATTTTGCTTATTCCAAATTGCTCATGAAAGAATTGTTTTTTGTTTTTCAAATAATCTAAAATTTGTTCTTTATTCATACAAGCCCCCATAATTTTTTTTCATTATAGCAAAATGTTATTGAAAATTTTAGACTAAACATTTAATCCTTTTAGTTACAATTTGGCATGGCAAAGAAAAATAAGAAAAACTCAAAAATAAACCAAAAAATAAAATACTATTTTGATGATGATCCGTTTGATGTGGGGATTGCGAGAGTAAGTACTCAAACACTTAGCGAGCTTTTTACGACTCTTGGCATCTACGATATTGACCAAAGCAGGGATATGCTTATAAAAATGGCACGAATGTTGTGGAGTGAGGCGGATAGCGGTTTTCGTGCGGATATATTAAACTTTTTCGCACATGAGAATAAAATCTACAAATCAACAACCCCAAAAGAGCCTAGCTTGGAGAGGGATGACAAGGTAGATGCGCTTATCGGCGAACTGCATGTAACGCATGAAGAGGCTGTTTTGCTTCATGAGGCGTTTGCGGATGTGAGAAGCAAAAAGATTACCATAGAGAAGATGGAGTCTAAGCTTCGTCACATAAGATACAACCTAAAAAAAGAGCGCATTCAAAAAAAAGCTGACGGTGTTTTTGATATTGACGACTCTTTAGAGTTCAATGCCTCTCTTTTCTATACGCTTTATGGGCAGAGTTTTCATAAAATACTGACACTTAACACAAAAAAATATGAGTACGATTATTTGCAAGAGAGTGATGAAGAGTCGATTATAGAAGATATTGGCAAAGAAAAAGAGCGTGCAGTAGAGAAAAAACAGCAGGAGATAAACAGCTTCATAAAAAACCTGCCTGATCCGCATCCCTATCTAACCCAAAAAGAGATAGCAAATGCGCTCCGTGCTTCACCGCCTAAAACAAAGGTTTCATATCCGCTTTTAAAAGAGGGGATTTTATCTAGCATTATCACCGGCGAACTCGGAGAAGTGGAGATAGACCTTCACGGCGAGGAGCTTTTGGTTCAGATGCAGCAGCACTGCAAGCTTCCGTATACGGATATAGAACAGCCTTATAATTTAGAGTTACATGTGGAGTTAAACTCACTTTTGGAGGATATCTGGAAGGGCAACAAACTTGATTTTAGCGAAGTTATAAATGAGTCCAAAAAAGAGCATGAAGAGCAGTTTTTAAGCGACTTGGCATCTTTGGTCGAGGAGTGCGGTTCGTATGCGGTTTTGCTTCATCTTGGCAGTGCCGATTTGTATGCAAAAGTTTATGATGTCATGCTTGAGATGTTAACTCTTTCACTAACCCTCTCAGCAAAAATTGCACGAAAGAGCGTCAAAAGATTTGTTCACTCCATACATGATGAGATAGCAAAAAAGCAGAGATACGAACTTCTGGCTAGAACGATAAGAGATTTTAAAAATCTTTTTCCGTTGGCACGTGACATGCGAAGAAAACTTACTCTTCACATAGGACCGACAAACAGCGGAAAAACGTATCAGGCTATGCAGAAACTAAAAAGTGCAGGTACGGGATACTATCTCGCACCGCTTAGACTTTTGGCGTTAGAGGGGTATGAGGATTTAAAAGATAGCGGTATTGAAGCTTCTTTGATAACTGGTGAAGAGCAGATAGTCAGCGAAGATGCGACGCATATAAGCTCAACTATCGAGATGGTAAATTTTGACGTGGATGTTGATGTCTGCGTAATAGATGAAGTTCAGATGCTAGACGACCGTGACCGTGGCTGGGCATGGGCAAATGCCATCATCGGCGCACCTGCAAAAGAGATTATCATGACCGGTTCGCCGAACGCAAAAGAGGCGATAATAGCACTTGCCGAGTATTTGGGCGAAGAGCTGGAGATAATCGAGTTTGAGAGAAAAAATCCGCTTACACTGTTAGAATCTCCGGTACATGAAAAAGATGTAGAAGAGAGCACGGCAATAATCGCTTTTAGCCGAAAAGATGTGCTAAAGCTCAAGCAGGTTTTTTCCAAATACTTTAGCGTAAGCGTCGTTTACGGAAATCTCTCCCCCGAAGTCAGGCGAGAAGAGGCGAGAAGATTTAGGGCGGGTGAGACACAGATTTTAGTTGCGACAGATGCCATCGCCATGGGAATGAATCTGCCCATCAAAACCATACTCTTCTCCAAAGCCGAGAAGTTTGACGGAGTCAATGACAGAACTCTGCTTCCGAGTGAGATTCATCAGATTTCAGGTCGTGCAGGAAGATTTGGACTACATGAAAAAGGGTATGTCGGAGCTTTGAGCGGCGATGTTTTAAGCATAATCAAAAAGAATTTTCATAAAGAAGCAAAAACGATAACCATCCCTTTTAAAGTTATGGCAAATCTAGACCATATAAAACTAGTCGGAAGCATTTTAGAAGAGAAATCGCTGCATGAGATACTGAAGTTTTTTGTAAAAAATATGGAGTTTGACGGTCCGTTTGTGGCAACGAACTTGGATGACATGCTAGAAGCTTCAGTTTTAGTAGATAGCTATGATTTGGATTTAACTACAAAGTACCATCTGGCATGTGCGCCGCTTACTTTAAAATCTCCATATATCACGGCAGCGTATGAGAGTTACCTCGGTGCGTTAGAGAAAAAAATGCCTGTAACATACTCGACTCCGCCGCTTTTGGGAAGTTATGCGCAAACAACAGACGAGCTTCTGCGTGCTGAGGATATGGTAAAGGAGATTTCACTCTATCTCTGGCTAAGCTACAGATTTAGCGACTACTTTGTAGATGATCAAAGGGCAAGAGCTTCAAGAGGGATTTTGAACAAATTTATAGAAAATTCGCTTCAGCAGAGCCAGCTTGCCACAAAATGTAGAATGTGTGCCGCACCGCTTCCGCCAAACTCACCGTATGGAATTTGCCAGTCCTGTTTTAAGAAAAACTATACAGGACATGGGGTAAACAGAGGATACAGAGGTAAATAAAACATCTAGCTTTTAAGCTGCAACAACTTATCTAAAGGTTTTGTCTGCTTCTCTTGCATATTTAGCATGAGTTGCACCATTGCGTTTTCGTTTATGGGTGCAGTTTTTTTATCGTCGTTGTCAAGGCTGTTTTGAAGCTCTTCAAGCAGCTGTTTTTTGTAGTCTGAAACCATCTTTTCGATCTCTTGCATAGCCTCCGGAGAGTCTCCCATTTGATCTATAAGTTTTTGTTTATACTCGTCTACCATTTTCTCGATCTTCTCTTGGTTTAAATCTGCCAAAAATTTTGCCGCACCCTTAGTCCTCAAATCATTTAAAAACTGCGTAACGTCGATATCATCTTTGGTGGAAGTTTCACTGTTTTTCTCGTTGCCACTGTAAGCGTTTTCAAAAGCTTCCCAAAAAGTGCTGATACTCTCTTTTGCCTCAGGAGATGAATATCCGCCATTGGTCGGATTTAAGAGGCTATCGACTCTGCCCTTAAGATAATCATAGTCCATCAAAGTCGGCTTATATTCACTGTTGCCCAGTGTAGCATTGAGCTTTCCCAAATCCAGCGTAAGCGAGAGAGCCATAAGCTTATCGCCTCCGCCCAAAGAGTCAAGCGCGGCACTAAAAGCCTCTTTGACATCATCTGGCATATTTAGAGATGCCAGAGGCTCTTCTATGGAAAACTGCTCTTGCGACGTGCCGGACAAGGTACTTTGAGAGTTTTGCGTCACTCTGTTTTGGTAAGTAGTATTTGTTTGCATTTTTACTCCTTTGTCATATATAATAATAAGCAATAAGAGTGCCATTTGCTGAAATTTTATTAACCGTTTTTACGTTTTAGGCTTACCATGTAAAAAATAAATAACAGGAGTGAAAAATGAATTTTGCCGAGTTAGATGCCTATTTGCTCTCAAAAAAGGGAGCTACATTTGATTACCCTTTTGATAAAACGGTGCGTGTATATCGCATCGCTGACAAAATGTTTGCACTTACGGCAGACGAAGAACCGCTATCCATAAACCTAAAATGCGACCCCATCTACGCCCTAGAACTCCGCTCTTTATATGAGTCCATCAAAGGCGGCTACCACATGAACAAAAAGCACTGGAACACCGTAACACTCGGCGGCGACGTGGATAGTACGCTTGTCAAAGAACTTATAGACCACTCGTATGAGCTTGTTTACGATAAACTTACCAAAAAACAAAAAGAGTTACTCGGTAGATAAAAATAAAAGGATTTTTTATGGATAAAATCAAAAAACACACACTTGTGTCAATGCTTATAAAGTTAGAAGATGAAGAGGGCAACATCATTGATGATAGTGAAGAACTTATGTATCTTCACGGCGGCTATAATCAAATCTTTAAAAAGATAGAAGATGAGCTTGAGGGAAAAAAAGCAGGCGATACTTTTCATGTAGTACTCACTCCTACAGAAGCTTATGGAGAGTATGATGAGGCTCTACATGTAAAAGAATTGCTCGAAGATTTACCGGAGGATATCACTGTAGGTACGGAACTTGACGGCGAAGAGGAAGGCATCGTTTATGTGGTTGAGAGCATAGATGAAGAGTATGCAACTCTCAACGCAAATCACGAACTAGCAGGAATCGCACTCATAGCAAGCGGCAAGATTTTGGAGATAGAACAGCTCTCAGATGAGGCAGCGCAAGAGCTGCTTGAGGCGGAGCATCAGCATTGAGGGTGGTTGATGGTTTGGGATATGGAATATTTAAAATAAAGAAAGTATAATTTTCTTACAAAAAAATATTAATTATTATTATATTAAAAGTGTAGATATAAATAGAAAACTAAATAAAATGGGGAGAAAGTTTATTGATACCAAATGTAAATCCAAGTGCAATTGTCAATAATGAAGCAATATTTATTTGGTTAGACATATTGGGTTTTTCAGAAGCATTGGAAGATTTCAATGCATATAAAGAACTACATGCCCTTTTAAATAGTTTTGAAATTTTTTTTCTTACTGATAAAGGATATGATTTACAAGTTATATCCGATGGTATTATCTTAAAGATTACATCAAAAGAATTGAGTGAACTTCGCGAAATATTTGAAGAAATTGCAATAAAACAATTTCAGTTTATACTTAAAGAAAAATATTTTATAAGAGGTGGTATAGCTGTAGGAAACCATTTTGATACGAAAGATAAAGAAAAACTTTTCATGGGTAATGGTCTTTCTCGTGCAGTTAAACTGGAGGGCAAAGTGGTGCATCATGCAGTCATAGGAACAAACAATGAGACAATTAAACGAATGCGTTTAATCTGTGAATTAGAAATTGAGAATGATGAATTATTTGGACTGAAAAAAACGGTTAATGAAAATGGTGAAACACTTTATTTTATTGATTTTCTTGAGCAAAATATAGATTTTGAAAATATGCTACACGGACAAATAGGTAAGAATCAAATAAAACCACAAATTCAAAAAAAGTATCTTTGGATTTACAGATATTATATAAATAAATTTGGAAGTACATATCGACCTTTCGATGATGTATTAGGAGTTTTGTTGTGATAGAACAATTTATAAATTTATTTATTGAAAAATTAGATGATGAAAAGTCAAGTACATCTACACTAGAGAAAATCTTAGAGCAATCTAGTGTAAAAGTGATTGTCATTTTGGGAGCACCTGGAAGCGGTAAGTCGTCGATACTCAAAAATTATCAAGAGAATCATCAAGAAACTGCGGATATTTATAATGTAAAAAACTTTATAGAATTACAAAAGAGTACAACGAAACCAATTTTATTTTTAGATGGTTTGGATGAGTATAGAAATACATCGAACGATAAAGTATTTGTAATTGAAAAATTAGGGGCAAAAATTTCAGCCCTTGATACTACAAAAGTAGTTATTTCCTGTCGGGAAATGGATTGGTATGGGGATAATGATAAAAAAGCTTTAAAAGATGAAATAAAAACAGAAGTAGAAATATATAGGATTCTTCCATTAAACTATTCGCAACAACTTGAATTAGCGATAAAGATGCTAATTGATAGCCCTGAAAAGTTTGTAGAGAATTTATCTGACAAAGGTTTGATCAGTAATCCGCAAATGTTTGTCATGATGGCTGATTTATATATTAAAAATCCAGACCTTAACATCGTTGGTAAAAGTGCGTTATATAAGGAATATATTAAATACTCAAGAGAGGATAACCCACGATATATACGAAACAATCTTAATATTTTGAGTGAAGAAGAAATTTTCAAATTGGGCGGTTATTTAGCTACTTTCTATATTTTTTCTAATATTGATAAATTCGATGAAACTATTCTCGAAAATATTGCTAATACAGATTTTTCTCTTGATAAATTAATCACAGTTTCAAAAAGTAATTTATTTAATGAACAATTTAGACATAGAACAATTATAGAGTTTTTAGCAGGGAATTATCTTGCAAAAAATGTTTTAAATAGTTCTGTTGGAATTGATGTCAAGAGAGTTAAGAGCTTATTTACTGATAATAATAAAATCCCAACAGAATTGAGAGGAACATATGCATGGCTTTGTTCAATAAGTAAAAACCATGAACTCATTGCTGTTGACCCATATTATCAAGCTGTTCATGGAGATAATGCTTTATTTGATATTGAACAAAAAAAAGAGATTATTAAAGATATTAAACTTTATACGCAAACAAGCCCATATTTTTATAAGTTTAATCACAATTTAGACCTACAAGGTTTTTATGATTCACGATTAGAAGAGTTTTTTGCTCAAGAACTACATGAAGCAATTGAGTTAAAAAACCACTATTTTTATTTCATCTGTGCTGTATTAGAAGGTGCAACAGAGTTAGGAAGTAGTCTTCGTAAAAAAATTAAAGGAAAAATCCTTGATAACTCAATAGTAGATTATTATCGAGATAATCTTATTCAAATACTGAACAATGAAGATGATTTTTTAGTTGAAGTCCTTGGTAAAATTAAAAATAATGAATTAGAAGATGAGAAAGATTATCTCAAAGAAGCTATATTAAGAAAACTTTATCCAAGTGTAATAAACTCAAAAAATGTTGCACAATATCTTCAGTTATATTCATCAAAAGAAATTATAAGTCATTGCTATTTTCTTGAAGAGACACCATATGAAGAGCAAAAACAATTAGTTGATGAGATACATCAATTTAGTTTGCGTGAGAATGATAATAATCAACAATTAATTATTAAAGATACTATCAAACATTTTGTAGATTTATATTTTCTAAATACAGCGCTTAAATTTAATGAAGAGTTAAATGCAAAAGAGATTTTTGAGATTTTAAAATATTTTAAATCGAAATATTACAAAGATTATGAGTCAATTGATTTTGACAGATTCTCATGGCGTTTAAAGGAAGGGCAGTATGATGAAAAGATACAAAAACTTGCAAATGAGCTTTATAAACTTTATGTTCAAGATAAATTGGAGCATAAGGATGAAGACCGTTTTTATTTTTTCGATTTTCAATATTTTTTCGGATTACAATTTCCAAACAATCAGTATGAAACATTATTAGGCTTTCTATCAAATGAAGTAGGTACTACGAAAAATGAGAACTTATTATTAAGTGCAATTTCATATGCACCAAGAGATGAAGAAAAAAAGATTATTCCAATAGATGAGTTACAAGCAAAAGCAAAAGAATTCGGATTAGAAAAAGAACTGGAGATGAAGTTAAATCCTCTTAAAGCAGAGTGGGAAATTGATCATGAAAAACGAATAGAGAAAAAAAGAAAAAAAGAGAAAGAAGAACTTGAAGCTAATGAAGAACATTTTGCAAAAAAAAGTGACGAAGAGATACAAAAATCATTTAATGATTTGTATTGGTTTAGTAAATTTGTCTATTTTGAAAGAGAGAAAAAAGAGTTGAAATTTATCACTCAAAAGACTTATGAACGACTTAAAGAACTTTTGAAAGCATCCATATTTGGTGAATTAATTGAACCTGAAATATTAACAATTCAGCAGTTGGCTCAAAATAAGGGCAATCATCGAAATATTGATACAATGTATTATGCTGCTTTGGCGTTGAACAATGATAATGATATTGTTAAAAAAATAAAAGATGAGAGTTTTTTAAAATATCTATATATAAACTCTTTACTATCAAGTAATACTGGCAATATTAAGAAGGAAAATTTTCATGAAAAAGTTGATGCTTCTTTTGCACTAAGTACTCAAAAAGAATATATCAGTATTTTGGTGTTAACTCATATATCTGAACTTGAAAATATAGTAATGAAATATGTAGAAAATGAAATAGATGCTAAGTTACTTAAAACTTTGGCTA
>MICC01000067.1:234-671 GCA_001829715.1 Sulfurimonas sp. RIFOXYB12_FULL_35_9 | reverse complement strand
TGATGAATTCTACTCAATGATGGTGGTTTTTTCGGAGCACGGTTATGACGTTGTCGGCTTTGAAGGCCCAGGTCAAGGAGCGGCCCGCAGGAAGTACGGGATCGCTTTTGACTATGAATGGGAAAAACCCGCCAAAGCCATATTAGATTATTTCAATATCAACGCAGTAACATGGCTCGGGATATCTATGGGAGGATACCTTTGTTTTAGAGCCGCAGCATTTGAGCCGCGCATAGCCCGTGTAATCGCATCAAGCGTCGCCTTTGACTATAGCAAGTTCCATAATATCGTTGCTGAAAGGGTGGGGAAATTTTTCTTTACGCGCCTAGGAAAGATATCCAACTACAAGATGAAAAAGATGATTGAGCGTGGTGGAATGCCTGGGTGGATGATCGGCAATTTGATGTATATCGCCAATGCAAAGGAGCCGATAGAAG
>MICC01000067.1:0-147 GCA_001829715.1 Sulfurimonas sp. RIFOXYB12_FULL_35_9 | reverse complement strand
ATCATTTCGTCCCGTTCAAGATGCATGACATGCAGATGCAGGCACTGGCAAATGCCAGGTCTGTAACCGCGAGGGTCTTCATAAAAGAAGATCAAGCCCAAAATCATTGTCAGATCGGGAACATAGGTCTTGCCCTTGATGTCATGT
>MICC01000066.1 GCA_001829715.1 Sulfurimonas sp. RIFOXYB12_FULL_35_9 | reverse complement strand
TGTTTCTTCTAGTGAAGCGGCTTGTTGGTTAGAAGCTGTTGATAGGGATTCTACGGCTTGTTTTAGAGTGCTTGCTTCGCCTTGGAGTTCAAGACCGTTTTGCAGAGAAGTTCCTAACATCTGTGTAACTGCATCACGAAGTTTGTTAATGTCATTTACAAGTATTTCAAATACACCGCCTTTTTCTATGTTATCAAGTTTTAACTCTTTAGTATAGTTATATGCTGCATATTCTTCTAATACCACATTCATTGCAACAAAGTGAGTTTTAGTTGCTATTATCATACTGTTTACACCGTTTTTAAACTCTTCAAGTGAAGCATTGGTTGTAGAAGACTCTATATGTTGAGAGTACCAACCGTGTTGCACTCTTGTAATGACTTGTTTAGCTTCATCTACAAGTTTGTTATCTAGTGCTATCTCTTTTTCTATGGAAGAGATGTTGCTATTGATAATAACTGCCATTTCTCCAAACTCGTCTTTGGAATCAAGATTGATTAATTCAGCTCTATCTGTTTCTCGGTTTAGGAAGCGGAAGAAGCTGTTCAAGCCTTGTTGGATAACGGATATTCTTGACATGATATTTTTAATCAACAGTAATACGAACACAACACTTATTAAGGCAATAACGATGATAATTACATTAGAGATTTTAGCAAGATTTGCTGCATTATCTACATTGGCTTTAATAACACCGTCTTTTAACGTTGTTGTTTTTGCTTCAATAGTCTTAAATATATCGGCTGATTTTTTAGTAAGAACGGCTAACTTAAGTCCATTTTCGCTTTCCGTAAAAGAATCATCCGTTATCTTTCTTTGGTATTGTTTTAGTATTGCTATTCTAGGAGCATTTAGATCTTGCCATTCTTTTATAAGAGTGGTTATCTCTTTTATAAGTATTCTATTGTGTTCAGCCAATAAAATATTATATAGTTTTTGTGATGCTATATCAATATTTTTAAATCCTTCATCATACTCTTTTATAAAGTCATCTTTAAATAATAATTGATATCCTCTAAGATTCATCATTATCTTAACGGGTTCCGATTCAAGCTGTGCAAGCAATACCATTCTTTCAGTCGTACTCTTTGTATTACTATTCGCCATTATTATGGTATAACTTAATACACCAAATCCTAGTAATAAGATTGTAAGCAGAGCATATAGCTTATTTTTTATTTTCATGTTTTTTAACATATCTTTTTCCTTTTAATTTATGCTACTTTAATGTTGTAAAAATTACCTACAATCAAATTATTAGATAATTTAAAACTACCTCGTCCATTTTGACAATTCATTTGACATTCAGGCAAGGTTAAAACCTTGCTTCCGTGTCCTTTTCGTCAAACGAGGATTTATCCTCGTCTGTTAAAAACTCTCCCAAACATCGCTTTCATGTTTAGAACTGTTTTTAGCAATGGCGTTTGAAGCATATTTTTGTTTGGCTACAACTGGTTTAGCAGCTTGAACAAGTTTACTTGTTCTAGTTGCCTTTATCCCCGTAGTGGAGCTCTGAGTTGCGCTTATATTACTTTTTCCAACAAACTCTTTAGATAATGCGTCTTTTACCATGGCTTCTGCTTTTTGGATAGTTGCGTTTGCTATTGAATCTGCTTGAGCTGCTATTTTTGCGTTTTCTTGTGTCATTTGGTCTAGTTGTGTAACTGCTGTATTGATTTGACCGATGCCTTGCATCTGTTCTTTGTTCGCGTTACTTACATCTTGAACCATTGAAGCTGTTTGAGCTATCTTATCTGCTATAACTTCAAATCCTCTTGTGAGTTCTGTTGCTATATTCATACCTTCGTTTGATTTATTTGCAGCTAGGGCTGCCATAGTTTTTATCTCTTTTGCGGCATCTGCGCTTCTGTTTGCAAGGTTTCTTACTTCTTGTGCTACGACTGCGAAACCTTTTCCTGCGTCTCCTGCCGTTGCTGCTTCTACTGCTGCGTTTAGGCTTAGGATATTTGTTTGGAATGCAATGTTTTCAATAATTGCTACTGCATCGTTTATGGAGTTAGTTGCAGTTTGGATTTCTGTCATAGCCGTGGATGTTCTTTTTGCAAGTTCTGCTCCGTCTTTTGCGGCAGAGTCTGTTTGGTTTGCCATGGTTGCCATTTCGTTTGACTTTTGCACATTGTTTTGTACATTAGATGTCATCTCTTCCATGGCTGCTGCTGTTTCTTCTAGGCTTGCAGCTTGTTGATTAGATGCTGTTGAGAGTGTTTCTACTGCTTGTTTTAGGGTTGATGCGTCACTTTGGAGATCTATGCCGTTTTGCAGGGAATTGCTTAGCATCTCTGTTATAGATGTTTGCATAGCATTTAGTCCGATAATAAGTCTTTCTAAAATACCGTCTTTTTCATCAGTCGGATTAAGATGTGCGGATGGTGTATAGTTATGATTAGCGTAAGCCTCTAGGATCTCATCTATTTCAAGAAATCTGGCACGATTTGCTTTAATCATTTCATTGAGAGTTTGTTTTAACACATCAAGTTCATTTGATGCAGGAATTGCTTCTATAAACTCGCTATACCAACCGTTTTTTACACGATTCATAACTGCTTGAGTATTGCCAATCATTTGTTTATCTGCAATTATACTTTTTTCAATGTTTGTTATATTCTCATTGATAATAACTGCCATTTCTCCAAACTCATCTTTCGAGTCTAGTTTGATTAGTTCGGCTTTAGTTGTCTCACGGTTTAGGAGACTAAAGAATAAAGAAAGAGAATCATTAATATTTTTCAGCGGAGTAATAACAACTTTTCTAATAGCAACTATAATCGTAACGGCTAAAGCAATAATCAAGATAATAATCATAATTAAAGCCGTATTAATTATATTGCTTGCACCGATAACAGCTTTTTCAATAGATGCTCTATCTTTACCTAAGAGATAAATACCTGCACTATTGCCATCAAAATCTTTTATAGTAGCATAGGTATAAAAGTAGTCGTTGTCTAAAACAAAACCTTTTTCTAAAAGTTCATTTGTATTGATTTTTTGAGCAGCTTTAAAAAATTTCTCATCAAAACCTTTTTGACTTAAGATGTAGTTTGATACCTTTTTAGAAGTATCGGCAAGCTTTGCCAAATGAGCCAGTTTATCATCCATTAAAATCAATAGGTTTTCTTTTTCGGTACTAAATTGTTTAACGATAGAATCAAATCCGAGTATAAATTCTAAAGAACCTAAATAATTATCGTCTTTAACAATAGGAGTTAAACCTCTGATTGTTAACCCTGAATTTCCTACTTCAATAGCATAAAGAGATTTTTTAGTAGTTTTAACTTTTTTGATAGTATGTCTAAAACTCGCCAAATCGTCGCCAAATTTTTCAGGTTCCCAATTTCTTAAGAAACTTTTTATATCTTTATCGTGGATATGAACTTTTGCGTTTTTATAGCTTGTTTCACTTTTATACTTATCGCTAATTGATTTAACCGTTTTTATGGCTAAGTTTCTATCATTGTTTTCTAAAGCTTTTGCGATATTGGCGTCATTAGCGATAGCTACGGCATTACTTATGCCGGCATCAAGCTTTGCATCTACTCTATCTTCAATTTTTAAAGACATGACAGCCTTTGTCTCTTCATAAACGCCTTGTGCTATGCCTGACTTAAAGCTGTTTAGCACAAAGAAACTAACGACCAATAAAACCAATGAAATCCCTACTATCAGTAGGGTAATCTTTTTTCCGATGGACATAAAATCCCCTTTTTAAAATAAGTAATTAATTTCGAAACGGTATTCGTTGTACGAATCTTTATCTACACCGTTTGTGCGATTGTCGGCATCAACGGTGGCAAAACGAACTTTTGCGTCAAGTTGTGGCGTAAGCTGCTGAACCAGATCTATATGCACGACACTCATATCCGCTTGCGCTCCTGCGGCTTGTTTGCTCTCATCAAAATTTTGAATCACATAACGACCCATAGCTTTAAAACCTTTTAGAATTTGGGCTTTTCCAAAGTCATAAGTTACTTCGCCCATCGTACTTTTGGTATTTGCTATCCAGTTTAACTGAGCCATTGCACGAGTGTATCCGCCTGTCGGAAAACCTCTCCACGGAGCGACCAAGTCTGCCTCATCTGCTACATCGGAGTAACCGATTAATACTTTTAACGCATCTTTATTTAAAACAAGTCTAGCCATCCAAGCAGAGCTATCAAGCGTATATCTATCTTTATATCCCAAGAGAGTTGAAGGATTTTTATCTCTACCCAAGCCTCCGCCTAAACTTGCACCTCCGATATCGCCGCCTCCATTATCAAGTTGCTCTATATATCTAAATCCCGGAGTAAGCGAATAACCGCTTCCCAGATCTATCTTATAGTTTAATTCTGCTATTGCAGATGAGACAACATCAGGGACTGCGGTATATGTAAAATCAAGTTTTAGGTTTTTTATAGATTTATTGCTCAATGCGGCAATAATCAATTCATGATCAGTATCTTCGCCTGCTGCTCTAAAGTTTGCATAACTTAATCCTTTATGAACTCCTGAGTCATCATTATTGTTCCAAGAGTTTGCAGAAGAGTCTTTAAAAGTTAAAACATCATGAAAAGTCGTATGATCTCTTAATTTTTGAGCTGTTAAGTATGCGCCTTTGAGAGTTGTGTCTTTTAGATCTTTCGACTCTATGCTTAGACCTTCAAAAGCATTCGGTATCATCTTTGTGTCATTTGAAGCAGTAAGTGCCGATTCAAAAAATTGGCGACCAAATTTAAATGATGTTTTTGAGATGTCGTACTGAATATAAGCCTGAGCCAAAACCGCCATGTGCCAATCGCCATCTGTAGAAACATCATAACGGCTAAATGTATCTTTACCTGATTTTACAATTCCCACATCCGCATCTTCTTCACGAAGAGAATCAAAAGGGCTGTTTGCATAGTAAAAACCTGCTGTCGCACTTAATCCTGCGAGTGGTGCTGTTTTGTAGATCAAACTACCGCCTAAACCAAAAGCTTTGTTATCGCCGTTAGCGTTGTTTTCCCAATCCCATGCAAAGATATTTGTTCTTAATCGACCGTAAAACATACCGTTTGTAAACGCCTCGCCTATATTGTTTGCAGCAGATGGAAGCGTGTTGTAAACCTCATTCATATTTCCCTGTAATGTTCTTTTTGGCTTTGCCTCATCTGCGCTTAGTGATGTACTAAGTCCATAACTAAGCACAATTGTTGCGACTAAACTAAGTTTTATTAATTTCATATATTTCCTTTTTTTTTAAGTTTATTTTTTTGAGATTAAAGATAAATATAGTGAGTGATGAATAAACATAGAGTTAGAAAATAGTTTATAAGCGATAAAGAATCTAAGCATTTTTTGAGAGTGGTTGTTTTTTATGCTTTT
>MICC01000065.1 GCA_001829715.1 Sulfurimonas sp. RIFOXYB12_FULL_35_9 | reverse complement strand
TAATAGTCAAATAATAGAACATATTGCAAAAGCAATTTAACTTCATGAGAGGAGATGTGTAGTGGTAGCAAAAATTCAAGCTGATGAAATCAGTTCAATAATTAAAGAGCGTATTGACAACTTTGAACTAAGTGTTGATATCAATGAAACAGGTAAAATAGTTTCATATGCTGACGGTGTTGCGCAAGTTTACGGACTTAGTAATGTTATGGCTGGTGAGATGGTAGAGTTCGAAGAGGGGACTAAAGGTTTAGTTATGAACCTTGAGGAGAGTACTGTAGGTGTTGTTATTCTCGGACCAGGTGTTAACTTAAAAGAGGGTCTGTCTGTTAAAAGATTGGGTCGTCTTCTTCGTGTTCCTGTAGGTGATGCTCTTTTAGGTCGTGTTATTAACGCTCTTGGTGAGCCGATTGACGGAAAAGGTCCTATAGAAACAACAGAGACTCGCTTTGTTGAAGAAAAAGCTCCTGGTATTATGGATAGAAAATCTGTTCATGAGCCTATGGCAACTGGTATTAAAGCAATTGATGCGCTTGTTCCAATTGGTAGAGGTCAAAGAGAACTTATTATCGGTGACCGTCAAACAGGCAAAACGACAATTGCATTAGATGCTATTATAAATCAAAAAGGTAATGGTGTTGTATGTATTTATGTTGCAGTTGGTCAAAAAGAGTCAACTGTCGCACAAATAATCCGTCGTTTAGAAGATCATGGTGCGATGGAATACACAATTATTGTTTCTGCTACGGCTTCTGAGGCTGCTGCACTTCAATTTTTAGCTCCGTATACCGGTGTTACTATGGGTGAATATTTCCGCGATAACGCTAGACATGGTCTAATTGTATATGATGATTTATCTAAACATGCAGTTGCGTATCGTGAAATGTCACTTATTCTTCGCCGTCCTCCGGGTCGTGAAGCATATCCTGGAGATGTTTTCTATATCCACTCTCGTTTACTTGAGAGAGCTGCAAAAGTTTCTGATGAAAGAGGTGCAGGTTCGTTAACTGCTCTTCCTATTATTGAAACACAAGCAGGGGATGTTGCGGCATATATTCCTACAAACGTTATCTCAATTACTGATGGTCAGATTTTCTTGGAAACTGAATTATTTAACTCAGGTATTCGTCCTGCAATTAACGTTGGTCTTTCTGTATCTCGTGTTGGTGGTGCAGCTCAGATTAAAGCTACTAAGCAAGTTGCTGGTACTTTAAGACTTGATCTTGCTCAGTTCCGTGAATTACAAGCGTTTGCTCAATTTGCATCGGATCTTGACGAAACATCTCGTAACCAGTTAGAGCGTGGACAAAGAATGGTTGAAGTTTTAAAACAACCACCATTTTCTCCACTTTCTGCTGAGAAGCAAGTAATGATAATATTTGCAGGAAATGAAGGTTTCTTAGATGATATGGCTCCATCAAATGTTGTTCGTTTTGAAGCTGAGATGTATCCTTTTATTGAAGCATCTTATCCTCAAATCTTTGAAAATATCAGAGCTACTTCTACAGTAGATAATGATACTAAAGCATTAATGAAAAAAGCACTTGAAGAGTTCAAAGCTAGCTTTGTAGCAGTGTAAGGAAAACTTTATGGCAAACTTGAAAGATATTCAAAGACAGATAAAGAGTGTTTCTAACACTCAAAAGACGACTCGTGCGATGAAGCTTGTATCGACTGCAAAGCTTCGCCGTTCAGAAGAGTTAGCAAAGCGCTCTCGTCTTTATGCTGCAAAAATGAATCAGGTTATTGCCGAAATAGCTGGACGTATTAAATGTAACAAAGTCGGTGGAATTGACAATCGCTGTTTTATAGAGATTGAAGACCCAAAGACAGTTGACATAGTTTTTGTAACTGCTGATAAAGGTTTATGTGGTGGTTTTAATATTCAAACTATTAAAGCCGTTAAAAAACTTTTAGCAGAGTATAAAGCAAAAAATGTAAAAGTGCGTTTACGTGGAATCGGTAAAAAAGGTATTGAATTTTTTAAATATAACGAAGTTGAACTTTTCGACTCAGTTGCAAACCTTAGTTCTAAACCTGATAAAGAGAGATCAGATGATTTTATTTTAACTTCTATTGAAGATTTTAAAGATGGAAAAATTGATGCTCTTCATTTTGTGTATAACGGATATAAAAATATGATAACTCAAGAGTTACATGTAAATAAAGTATTACCTGTTGATGCAAGTCAATTTGAATGTGGTGAAGCAGAGAAATCAATGCTTGAGATAGAGTCTCAAGATGAAGAAAAAATGCTTGATTCTTTAGTTAACAAGTATGTTCAGTATGCGATGTACTATGCATTAATTGATTCGGTTGCGGCTGAGCATAGTGCTAGAATGCAGGCAATGGATACAGCAACTAATAATGCTAAAGATATGGTTAAGTCATTGAATGTTCAATTTAATAAAGCTAGACAAGCAGCTATTACCACGGAACTTATAGAAATTATAAGTGGTGTGGAGTCTATGAAATAATGGAGAAAAATATGATTGGTAAAATAAGCCAGGTTATGGGCCCGATTGTTGATGTTGATTTTGATGGATATCTTCCAATTATCAATGAAGCAATTGAAGTTAATATACATTTAGAGGGTACTGTAACTCGTTTGGTACTTGAGGTTGCAGCTCACTTAGGTGATGGTCGTGTAAGAACGATTGCAATGGATATGAGTGAAGGTTTAGTCCGTGGGATGGATGCAGTAGCTACTGGTGCACCTATTAAAGTTCCGGTTGGAGAGAAAGTACTTGGTCGTATTTTCAACGTAATCGGTGAAACGATTGATAATGGAGAGCAGATTACTGATGCACCTATGTGGTCAATTCATCGCCAGCCTCCAAAATTAGTTGATCAGTCAACTACAACAGAGATGTTTGAAACTGGTATTAAAGTTGTTGACTTATTAGCACCGTATTCAAAAGGCGGTAAAGTTGGACTATTCGGTGGTGCCGGTGTTGGTAAAACAGTTATCATCATGGAGCTTATCCACAACGTTGCAATGGGTCATGACGGTTTGTCTGTATTTGCAGGTGTTGGTGAGAGAACTCGTGAAGGAAATGACCTTTATCATGAGATGAAAGATTCTAACGTTTTGGATAAAGTTGCACTGTGCTACGGTCAGATGAGTGAGCCTCCTGGAGCACGTAACCGTATCGCATTAACAGGTCTTACAATGGCTGAATACTTTAGAGATGAAAAAGGTCTTGACGTATTAATGTTTGTTGATAACATCTTCCGTTTTGCACAATCAGGTTCTGAGATGTCAGCTCTTCTTGGACGTATCCCTTCAGCTGTTGGTTATCAACCGACATTAGCTCGTGAAATGGGTGCATTACAAGATAGAATTACATCAACAAAAAATGGTTCAATTACATCTGTTCAGGCTGTTTATGTACCGGCGGACGATTTAACTGACCCTGCTCCGGCTTCTGTTTTTGCTCACTTAGATGCAACAACTGTTCTTAACCGTAAAATTGCTGAAAAGGGTATCTATCCTGCAGTGGATCCACTCGATTCATCTTCAAGATTACTTGATCCGCAAATCTTGGGTGAAGAGCATTATAATGTAGCTCGCGGTGTTCAACAAACACTTCAAAAGTATAAAGACTTACAAGACATTATTGCGATTCTTGGTATGGATGAACTTTCAGAAGATGATAAAAACGTTGTTGAACGTGCTCGTAAAATTGAGAAATTCTTGTCACAACCATTCTTTGTTGCTGAAGTATTTACAGGTTCACCTGGTAAGTATGTTTCTCTAGCGGATACTATTAAGGGTTTCAAAATGATTCTTGATGGTGAATGTGACCATATGCCAGAAGGTTCTTTCTACATGGTTGGTGGTATAGATGAGGCGATTGAAAAAGCTCAAAAAATGAAGTAATTCATAAAGGACTGACATGGATAAGTTAAAACTTGAAATCCTGACTCCTAACGGCGTTATCTATAATGGTGAGGCTCTTAGTGTAACTCTTCCTGGTGAAGAGGGCGAGTTTGGTGTTCTAGCAGAACACTCATGTTTAACTACACTGCTTGAAGCAGGTGTAATTGACATAGAGAAAGAGGATAAATCAGTCGAATCAATTCTTATCAACTGGGGCGTTGTCCAAGTTGATGAGAAAAAAGTTATTGTATTAGTTGAGGGTGCTGTAGCGATTCGTGGAGATAGTGAAAGTGAAGTTGCAAAAGCTCTTAGTGATGCTAAGGAACTTATTGAATCTATTAAAGATAACAATCCTGCAATAGCTACTGTTACTGCAAGACTTGAATCAGCAGCTCAAAGTTTACTATAAATAATGATTAACGAATTAATTGATTTTTATCTTAAAAGTCACCCCGTAACATTGGGTGTATTGGCTCTTTTAGCACTCTATTTTATAGTGCTAAATTGGGTTTTTTTCTACCGATACTTCTCCCTTAATAACTGGCTAGAGATAGAAAATAGATCTCTTGAAAGCATTTTAATGGGAGCCGCTACGGTGAATCCACAATCTTATCTAAGTAACTTTCTAAAATCTAGCTCAGGCGTTACAAAAGAAATTTTGTCCTTAGCGCAGTTAGCTGCCACAAAAGATGCTACAAAAGGGTTGTCTATTCTTTCAATATTTGCATCAACAACACCTTTTATTGGTTTATTTGGAACTGTTGTTTCTATTTTAGACACGTTTACTCACATAGGTCAAAGCAGTGGCGGAATGTCTGTGATTGCAGGTGGTGTTTCGGATGCTTTAATTGCAACAGCAGCAGGTATTTTTGTCGCTATATTTGCATATACATATCACCAAATACTAAAAAGAAAATCATATGAGTTACTAAGTTTCATAGAGATGCAAAGTGATGCTATAGCGGCTAGAAGAGTCTAAAATGGCATATAACTGGGATGAGAAACCTGAATTAAACATTACTCCTTTGGTGGATGTAATGTTAGTTCTTTTAGCAATTATGATGGTAATTGCGCCAAATATGATATATGAGGAGCAGATAAACCTTCCTCAAAGTTCAAAAACTAAATCATTATCAAAGATACCTCCTGTACACATTACAATAGACAAAGATAAAAAAGTTAAAATTAATAAAGACAATTATGAACTTAATGCATTTATAGATAATTTCTTTCTTTATTCAAAAAAACTTGATTTAAAAGCAACTGTGCTTATAAGTGCAGATAAAAGGTTAGATTATGGCGTTGTTATGTCTGTGCTTGCCGCTGTTAAACAAGCTGGATTCGTAGAGGTTTCGTTAGCAACTAATGGATAAAAAAAACTTCTACTTTTATATTAGTGGTTTTATATCACTATCTTTTTTCGCAATCATTTTAGTAATTCTCCTTATAGCTATCGTTACATCTAATGATGTGAAAAGTTATGCGCTTCAAAAAGACGATTTTGTATCCGTATCTATTGATATGTCTCAGGTATCGTCAACAAGTGATAAAAAAGCAGTAGATAAACCGGTAGAAAAAAAAGAGGATGATAAGCCTATAATTGAGCAAGAACCTCAAAAAGAGACAGTAACTAAAACAGAAAAAAAAGAGATAAATATAGACAACTTGTTTAGTGAAGTAAAAACAAAAACTATTAAAAAAACAGAAGAAAAAGTTATAGAAAAAGAAGATAAGAGAGTTGCTCAAGAACTCTCTAAAAAAAGTGAAAAATCAGATGTTGCTAAAACTGAATCAATTACAAGTAAAATCCAGAAAATAAATGCTCAAAATAAATCAGAAAAAGAGTCTAAAAGCTCTACTGGAAGTGAAGTTAATGAATATTTGGCTAAAATTCAAGCTTTAGTTTATGAGCATTTCACACCTCCTGAAAACTCACAAAACAGGGTTGTAAAGGCTGTTATTGAGCTTGATGCGTTTGGAAAAGTTATTGATTTCAGAATTTTAACTTATTCAGACAATGATGCACTTAATAGTGAATGTAACAAAATTAAAGCTAGACTGGCAAATGTTCTTTTTCCAAAAAATCCTGACAATAAATCAGGTGTTTATATGATAAATTTAATTTCACAGGAGTAAACTTGAAAATAATTATTTCAATTTTATTAGTAATAGCATCATTATTT
>MICC01000064.1:11456-29171 GCA_001829715.1 Sulfurimonas sp. RIFOXYB12_FULL_35_9 | reverse complement strand
TTTTAATTATAAAAAGTGAGAAAAAAGTTCCTAAAAAAGAGCTAGATACACTTATCGAGTATTGCGAGAAAAATCCTGATAATATCTTTGTTTATGCCTACTACGGAGATGATCACAAAGCGTATGCAAAACCCTCTGCAAAAACAAAAACAATGTGTGTCAGATTTTTCCATCCAAACTATAATGAAGCCGTTTTTACCGTTTCGCAAATAGCAAAAGAGAAGCAGATAAATATAGACAACTATACAATCAATCATCTCCTAAGTATTCATAACGGAGACATCGCTCTTGCATGCAACGAGCTTGAAAAACTAAAAATCTATGATCATGCAATAACATCAAAAGATATAGAACAGCTGGTTTTTGGACTGTCTGAGATAAATATAGATGATTTAACAAAAAAGATTTTAAATAAAAAAGATTTTAAAGATGATCTAAATAATATTTTAGAACATGGCGAAGATGAGATAAGAGTGCTAACAGCGATTTTATCCTACTTGACCCAGCTCTACATGTTTCATATCTATATACGCATTAATGGTACTCCAAACGCAATGGAGATCTTAGGTTACCCTGCTCCGAAATTTGTAGTAGATGATAAAGCCGCAATGTCGATAAAGATTAAGCCGGCTACATACTATAAACTCCACGAACTTCTGCTTGAGAGCGAACTTAAGATGAAAAGTTCTCATGTAGACAAAAGTGCTATTCTTTTATCTACTCTTATAAGAGTTCAACAACTGCTGTAAATTTGGTTTAATTACGGGTTTTATCAACCACTTACCTGCTTGTGTATAAAAGATGTTGTTGTTGCGATGGCGACTGATACTATTTGAGTTGGGTAAGAAGTGGCGTTATGTTAACTGATTAAGCGAAAAATAAGAAAATGCATAAAAAAGTGGCTGACACGAATGGCATATTTACCTGTTTATGTAAATCTGCTTGGAAGTGGGACTTCAGTCCCGCACTATGGCGAGGCTAAAGCCTCACTTCCAATTAAGTTTCATTTATTTTTAGTCTCAGAAATAAGTGGTAAAAAGCTTAAGTTAGTGCCATTAGTGGCTGACACCTTTTTTCTTTTATATGTTCTTTTTAAAAGTAGTCTGCTATTTTCCAGTGGTTTTTAAATGCTAAATATGCAATAACAGTTGCAACTATAATTGTTAATCCTAAAAGTATTCCGCTACTCATTCTCTAACTCCTCAATTTGTCTTTTTGCTTTGTTTATAGAAAAATAGTTGAACATAAGACCAACTACAACTATTCCAAACAGAACCATTAAAAAATATTTCTCTAATCCAGACTGACCTAGTCCATAACTACCCAATCCACCAGCACTCGCAAGCAGCACAACCATCTTCTTATAGATTATATCACTCTTTTTGGCAATAATATCAGCTTTATCTTTTCGTTCTTGTAATGTCATGTTGAAATTATAGCAAAATATAAAAAAGAATAGAAATGAAAGATTTTAAGAGAGAAGTAGCGTTATGTTAACTGATTAAGCGAAAAATAAGAAAATGCATAAAAAAGTGGCTGACACGAATGGCATATTTACCTGTTTATGTAAATCTGCTTGGAAGTGGGACTTCAGTCCCGCACTATGGCGAGGCTAAAGCCTCACTCCCAATTAAGTTTCATTTATTTTTAGTCTCCGAAATAAGTGGTAAAAAGCTTAAGTTAGTGCCATTCTTCACAGTGTAATTTTGAGATGTCTTGAAAGTATTATGAGACACTGAGACGGTTGCAGCCTACCGATTGCCCACCATTTAAGCTAGATTACAGCAAATAATGAATTTTACAAATTTTGGCAAATGGGTAGGATGGTAGCAAAGTTGGGTAAGTTATGAAAAATGATGAGATGGGATAAAGAAGAGAAATAGAAGTGAGATGTTGATACAAATCTTAAAAATGACAGTGTATTTTTTATCGTTTATTTGGAATTGGGTATAATTTCAAAAAATGAGGAGTTAAGATATGTACTCTGTAAATATTAACATCGACAATTCTGAATTAGAAAATTTTATTCAAATGAAATATGGAGACAAGAAGAATAGCCTTGTTAGCGATATTGTGTCATATTTAGAAACTGAATCACACATTTATAAAATCAAAAAGGCGTTTGACGAAGTTGAGGATTATAAGGCAGGTAAAATAAAGTTAACCTCTGCAGAAGATTTTTTAAAAGAGCTAAGAAGTGAGAATTGAAGTTCTTAATGCTTTTAAGAAAGAGTTTAAAAATCTTCTAAAAAAAGATAAATTTCTTATAGATGAGTATGAGTCTCTTATAAGCCAACTTCAAACAAATCCTTATCTTGGTACTTCAATAGGCGATAGTAGATATAAAATCAGACTCAAAAACAGTTCAAACAACAAAGGCAAGAGTGGCGGTTACAGAGTTATAACCTACACAAAAATTGAAGATACTATAGTTTTAGTCTATATCTATTCAAAAAACGACATAGAGAATGTATCAACAGAGAAAATTGACACTATTATCAAATCCTATAAAAACAACTAATAAATAACTTTACGCTCTAACCAGCCATTTATCAGCCTCTGTATAAAAGAGAGGTTGTAGGTGGTAGCCGTCTATGTGCCATTTTTTATTGCTTTTACCGTCTTCGCCTAGAGTTGCAGAGTAAACATCTAAGAAGTTCCAGCCTTTTTCTAAAGTAAGCTCTTGAAGTTTCTCATTGACTTGTTTTATCATATTTAAAAAGCCTTCTTTGTCTTTTGGGTCTTTGTCGCCCTCTAGTGCATAGTTTGGTGCAGGGATACCTTGGATGGTTACTGATGAGAGATTTTTATCTTTTAGGTTTTCATGGAGGAAGCCTATGTATCCGCCTACAGTGTTGTCGATTATCTCATCTAAGTTTTTTTCTTTTTTTAGATGTACTTGCCATATTCCCTCGTCTGGTCTTGTGTCGATTTCACCTATTGTGAACATGATGTCTGTGTTTGGTTTTATGAATTTGAAGTGTTCTAGGAGACACGCAGCATGGTAGCTTGATGATGGATTTGAGAGATGATACATCTTTATACCCATTATGAAGTTACTATTGGCGTGAAAGTTATCTGTGTTCATAAAAAAATTTATATTGGAGAGGCTTAGAGAGTGTGATTCTCCAAATGCATTGAGTTCTTTGTGGTTTGGTAGTTTGTTATCGTAGAGAGTTCGGTTGTATTGCCAACTAACACACAGATGAAGAATATAGTTAAAAAATATTATCGCATTTTTTATAAAGTCGGTTCTTGGTAACTCTTTATATTGATGATACTTTGTGACTATGCCATAAGCGAGGTTGTAGTCTCCACTAAGCCATGCGAATATCATGGCGTATGATGCGATAGTACCTTGAATAAAAAGAGAGTTTGGCACAAGATTTAGAGCAAAATTGACTCTTTGAAGATAATACTCTTTCGCTTGTGGGAGTGAAATTGCAAGTGAAAGCCACTTGTTCATGCTAAAAATATCTAAATATTTTGTATTAGCTAAAGAATCAAACTCTTTTAATGATTCTGTACATTTATTTCTTAAAAGCAAAATAGATGCTTTTTTCTCTGTCAAAAGGGGCAAAGAGTTTGTATCAATATCATCTATATTTATTAAACCACATCGCATGCAAAGAGCAATGCTTAGTGAATTTGTATCTTCACTAAGGTTTATCTCACTTAGAAATGTCTGAAGAAAAGTTATATCAGCCTTTTGGTGTTCTAAGCTTTGAAGTAATGAAATTTTTATATAATCTTGCGGATATTGATTTTTTGATGTAAGTTTTTGCACCAAATTAATCTGTTTTTCAAACTGAAGACTTCTACCACAAAACTCAATATCTAAGTAACTCTCCATCCACTTTGGATAGTTTTTTGGTTTTTTAGAAAGATATAATTTTATTTTTTCTTTATCGCCTAAGCACATGTAAGCATATGTGAGTACAAAATGAATAATAGGTTCTTTTATGATAGGCGGGTAGAGTCTTAGTATCTCTTTTGCACTAATACTATCTGACCACCATGCAACTAAAAGCATTGCTTTGATTGCTAAATCATGCTGGTTTTGGATTGATGTAGCAGGGTCGTATTGAGTAAATTTTACTGACTCATAGAGTTCATTCCATCGGTAGGTTTTAAAAAGATCTACAAAAGTAGAATGCTGAACATCTAAAGGTGGATTTTTCACAAATGATTCCTTAATTACTTATGAAAAATCCAACCCCTAAGGGTTGGATAAAACTATACTAAACTAAATAGATTAGAGCAATAAAGTCTGGATATTAGCAGCTGAAAGTTCAGCAGCGTTATCAATTGTACCTACTAGAGTTACAGCCCATGTTTGTCCTGCACCTGTATCTGTATCTTCTACATAGTAGATAGTCCAGTCATTTACAGTACCATCAGTAGCACCATCAGCATCGGCAGTTACGAAGATAACTGCTTTACCGTTATCTGCGATTTCTACTTTTCCAGAAGCAGCAGTACTGTCAATTGTTCCATCAATTTGGCCTGTACCAAATGCAGCAGCATTATATACAACACCAATATTGTTTGTAGCACCTAATACCATACCTGTAGCATCAAGATTAGCAGATGTCGTGTTCACGGTTGCTGTAGTTAAGAACGCTGTAAAGTCAAGAGCGTCAGCAGCAACAGCGATTTCTACTATTGTATCAGCACCGTTTAATGCAGCAGTTGAAGCAAAAATAATTGTATCAGTTCCACCTGCAGTAGTAATACTATCCGCACCTGCACCACCTGTAATAGTTGCACCGCCAGCACCAGCAGTGATTGTATCATTACCTGTTGAACCTTTTAGGATAGAAACACCTGTACCACCACCGATAAGTGTGAAACCATCAGTTGCAGCTGTCCCTACCGTAGCTAAAGTCATATCGATATCGATACCAGCAGCTGCAGTAATCTGAGCATCAGCAGCAGCACTACCAAGATTTACTGTTGAAGATGTTGCAGTAAAATCTCTTGTTGCAGTTGCAGTCATAGCAGCAGTATTAGCAATAGTAAATACATCAGAATCACCTAAGTCAGCGATTGTATCTGTACCTGAAGCTATTACGAATGTATCATTTCCAAGTCCGCCAAGGATATAATCGTTACCTGCTCCACCTGTAATC
The DNA here is from genome assembly GCA_001829715.1 of Sulfurimonas sp. RIFOXYB12_FULL_35_9. GTDB lineage: Bacteria > Campylobacterota > Campylobacteria > Campylobacterales > Sulfurimonadaceae > Sulfurimonas. The sequence continues at coordinate 24,039 of MICC01000064.1, read as the reverse complement.
GTGTTTGCACCTACAGAACCAACGATATAGTCAGCACCGTCTGAACCAATTGCGTTTTCGATGCTTGATAAAGTTTGTACTACAGCCGAGTTTGTAGTATCTGAAGAAGCGTATAAATAAGCAACAGTATTTGAAGCAACAGTTGTTACAGCATCAGCAGTATAACCAACAGTAGTACCTAAAATTGTAGTATTTGTTACTGCACTTGCGCTAAGGTTGATTGCAACACCAGTAGAGCTATTTGTAGCAGTAGAAACTTCTTTAACATTGTCTAAAGCAGTCGCATCGTAAGTATCAGTACCGTCTCCACCGCTGATTACATCAGCACCCTTAGTTGCGATAATAGTATCATTTTTTGCAGAACCTGTAATAGTATCAGCAAAATCACTAGTACCTTCTAATTCTAATTTAGCAAGTTGTGTTGAAGCGAAAGTTATGCTTGATGCATCAATTGTAACACCAGCTGTTTCAGTAGCAGCGTTAACTTCACCAGTTACTCTTAAAATATCTGCGGTTGCACTTGTTCCAAGTAATTGGAATGAATTATCGCCTGCAAACTGAGCAGCCGAAATTTTTACTGTTCCACCTGCAGCTGTTGTGATTTTTTCAACACCAGTGTAAGCAAAGTTAGTATTATCCGTCAAATCTGCAGCAGCCAATGTAAGAGCATCTGTAGCACCATCACCCATAGCAATGATTGAATCTGAATCACCAGCAACCGTTACGCTATCGTTTCCAGCACCTGTTACGATTACATAAGCTTCAGTATCAGTTACAGTAAATGTATCATCGCCTGAACCAGTTGTAAATGAAGATGCAGTTTGAGCATCTGTAATGATAATTGTATTTGTACCGTCACCAGCATTTACTGTATAAACAGTAGAAGTAGTGCCATCGCTGTCATTTGCAGTAATGCTATCATCACCTGAGCCAGATGTAATAGAAATTGCTGTTGCAGCTGCAATGTGTGAAGTTACAGATAATGCACCAGTAAAATCAGCAGCAGCAATTGTTTTAGCAGCAGCATTTCCAAGTGTTACATTTTTAGTACCAGCAATGTTTAATGTAGTAGCATCTGAACCAGTAGTATCTAATGTTACTCCTGTTGCAGTAAATCTACCAACAGTTGCATCAAGATTTAATGTTTTAACATTTGAAGAAGCTGTAAAAGCACCAACTGTCAATTCAATAGTTGTACCATTGGCAGCAGTATCATCCGCCATTGCAAGATTTACTGTAGCATTTGCAGTTTTACCAGCGATTGCAAATGCAGTCGTTTGGTCAGCACCAAGTTGGATATTTGCACCAGTTGCGACTGTCATAGTAGCAGAAGTACCAGTGTCGCTTAATAGAATTACATCAGCAGCAATTCCAGAAAGGTCAGCTGTAGCAACAGTAGTTACTTTTGCAGTTGTAGTACCAGCTGTTGTGCTATCAGTTAAAGTAGCTACAGCAAAGTTAGCTGCAGTATTTTGTACTGTAACACTTTGGCTACCAGTTAAAGTATATGAAGTTGAAGCAGAATCCGCAGTCATCGCGTAAGTTACAGCAGCACCATTACCAGAAAGGCTAAGAGTTTCTACAAGATTAGCACCAGTTCCAAGAGAGTCTACCGATACATAACCAGCTGCACTAACTGTAGCAGTGTCAGTTGTAAGAGCAGTACCATCTAAGTCAAGAGTAATTTGTTTATCGGCTGCAGTTGAAGAACCAGTACCAGTTGTGATAGTAGCACCGCTTGCATCGATGTTATCAACACGGATAGTAGTATCTGCAGTAGAAGTAGTACCTGCAGTCATAGTAACACCACCAGTAGCGTTATCTACAGTTACACTTGAAGCTTTTGCAGCATTGATAGTGATAGCACCAGTTAATAATTCTGTATTTGTATTAGTAACAATCGTCGCTGCATTATTAGCTGTAATAGATACTGCTTTTGCATTTTCATCTGTTACTGCCGCATTGATTGACTGAACTGTAACGACACCTGTTGAAGCGCTTGCATCTAATGTTGCAGCACCAGTTACAGTTACATTTCCAGTAGCTACTGAAGCATCTACTACAGCGCCTGCTTTTGAATCCGTTGCAGTGTTTGCAGTTTGGTCAACATCAACGATAGTTGTGCCAGCGCCTACTACTACTTTAGCAACTTTTGTAGAGTCAAGATAATCAACATTTACTTGTTTATTTCCTGCGATAGTGCTTCCACCAACAGTAAGATTTCCTCTTGTAACCGTTAATACTTCAACACCAGTCATGTTTCTAGTATCTACAGCATCAGTTGAATCTGTAGAATTGATAGTGATATTTACATTTTCCACACCAGAAACTGTTCCAAGAGTTACAGTATCGTTTGAAGTAAGGTTGAATGTATCGTTATCTGTTGAGCTTTGGTCGATGATAACATCAGTTGTTTGGTAAGTTGTACCTGCTGTAGCAACAAGACCAGTAATTGTATCACTACCTGCTGTACCAACGATAGTATCTGCAGTACCCGTAGTCAAACTAAAAGTCTCCACCCCAAAAAGAGATTTTCATTCCTCTTAAAACCACCTATTTTATGGAACTTTGAAAAAGATTTAAAAAAAAGACAACAAGTCAACTGCTTTCACCTGCGAACCGCCTGCAGATGTAAATACTATTTTTGCTCTCTTTTATGCTTTTAGACGAATGAAAATAAAAATTTATAAAGCCTTGAAAGTACTTGCAGGTAGGAGTTTTAGAGGAAATTTTTTACTTTGATTTTATGGGTATTCTTACTTGCGAACTGCCAGCAGATTACTAAAGATTTTATAAAATTTTAAGAAAATAGAAATTTGCAGTATGGGCAAAAAGGTAACAAAAAGTACCTTTAGCGTCAGTCAAGATTTGAGAAACGAGTTGCATTTTTTCATTTGTTTGATTTATATATATTTGTGTATAATTTTCTAAATTATAAAAATAAATAATTAAGGAGAAATAATGCAAGCCAGTTTTGTACTCGATAGTAACGAGCTTGATTATTCTTTTATTGATAAACTAAGAGAGATGTTTCAAAATAAAAGAATTGAGTTGTTTGTATCAGAAACAGATGATACTGAGTATCTTTATGCTTCTAAAACTAATAAAGATATTTTGATGAAATCTACTTCAAATATTGCCAATGGTGAAAATCTTGTAATAGCAGACCCAAAACTATTTCAATGAAACAAGTTATTTTTGAGGGCGTGGCTTTTGCTGATTTTACGAGCTGGGCAGTAGGTAACAAAAAGATTTACCAAAAAATAATAACGCTAATAAAAGATATAAACAGAAGCCCTTTTATAGGACTTGGAAAACCTGAAGCCCTAAAACATGAGCTTACCGGTTATTGGTCAAGAAGAATAACGGATGAGCATAGACTCGTTTACAAAGTAACAGAAATATCTATCATCATAGCCTCTTGCAAGTACCACTACGGAAGCTAAAATACAGCTATATCAAGCGGCATCTTTGGCAAAATGTAGATTGTCTTGGTTTTTTAGTTTTAAATAGAGTGACTCAACACTTAGTTCAAGACCATTTTTCCAGCATAAAGTTCCAAAGTCGATAAAGAAATTTTTTAAATATGGGCTATCTTCTAAAGGTTTGGTTAAAACCGTATTGGCTTTTAAAAGATAGGAAAAATCTAAGATACCAAAACTATTATCAGAAAAATTAAGATATTCGGTGTGATTTTCAACCATTTAAAAAATACCTTTTTGTAAGCGGTTGTTTTTAGATTGCTTCGTTCCTCGCAATGACGGAGGATATTTGCATTTAAGTTACTTTTTATTTACCGATTAAAACAGCCTAGCGGCGCAAGAGGCGGCTGCATGTAGAGACTCGTTTGATAGGTGGGCGTATCTTTGCGTCATTTTTGCCGTGGAGTGTCCTAAAAGCACTTGGACTTCATAAAGACTTCTTTTGGCATTGACAAGTGCTGAAGCGTAGGTATGTCTGAGGTCATGGATGCGCACATCCGCTAGATTTGCTTTTTTTCTTGCTTTGTCCCATGAGCCAAAAATGGTGGTGTAGGGTTTGTTTGTAATTTTGGATACAAAAAGATACTCGTTCTCTTGAGGGATTCGCTTGTAAAACTTGTAGAGTTCGACGGTGAGAGGGATAATCCTCTTTTTGCCGTTTTTGGTAGTCGGGATAATCCATAGCATTTGTGTCTCATCGAAATCTTTGAATTTTGCTTTGAGGAGTTCCCCTTTTCTTGCACCACTTAGGAGCAACATGGGAATGATGTACTTGAGATGTACATTTTCGCTCATCTCTACGGCGGCTAGAAGTCGTTTGGTTTCAGCTTTTGTCAAAAATCTTTGGCGTTCGTTGTTCTCCTCAAAATGTTTTACTCCCGTTACGGGGTTATATGGAGTTTTTAGGAGTTCAAACTCATGGGCTAGATGATACGCCTGCGAGAGAAAAATGAGAAACTTGTTTGCAGTTGCTGGCTTTAGCTTTTTTTTATGAACCATCTCAGAATGGAGCTTCATGACATCAATTTTTTTGATACTTTCCATAGATGCCGCACCTAAAGTCGGAAGAATGTGGTTTCTAAAGACGCTTTCGTTTGTGCTGTGACTTTTAACATGTTTTTGAACATATGGGAGGTAAAACTCGCTAAAAAACTTTGCTATGGTAAGCGAGTCTGACTTTTCTATCATGATAGATGCAACATTGTCTGTAACATGTGCTTTTTTTAGCTCCATGATTATTTTTCTGGCTTCGTTTGCGTTGAGTGTGTCTGTAGCGCCTATCTTGCGCATGGTGCGATGTGCGTTTTTAGAGTATGAGTAGTAGAAAGTTTTTGTTCCGGTGTTTCTTACTTCTAAGATAAAACCGCTTAACTTCTCATCATAATAGACTTCTTTTGCTTTTGTTTGGGGACATTCTACTTTTGCGACGAATCTATCGGTGATATTAACTTTTGGCATGTTTGTTCCTTTTTGTAAGAATAAGAATATCCGGTGTATCTTTTACCAACTGATGTCACACACTTTTACAAAACTTGCATGTGAAACACTATTTTTTGAAATGAGACTTTAACCTTACCTTGTGGCAATAATGGAAATTGCAAAGCAAGCAAAGCTTTTGGCGGGGCTAAAGCCCCACTTCCAATGGAGTGCGTAAAATCAGTTACTATATGAAGCGTGGCTTGTTAAATAGGATGACTTCCATAATGCTCTCCATAAAATTATCTTTACAGAGAGATTTTTGAAGTTTTTAGTGCGATATGTTCTAAATTTTTAAATCTCTCTGTTTTTAAAAAATATATGACAATTCGCATATATAAGAGAATTATATTCTAAGTTCAGTATTATGTCAATAGATAAATACTGAAATCGATTGTATTGTAATCGTTTAGTTCTAAAAATAGAATAAAAAATATCAAAGAATTTGACTACCCTTATAACTCACTAGCTATTTTATGAGCTTCTTTAAAGATTTGGAGCTTATGTTTTAAAGATTTATTTTCTAACATTAGTTCCAAAGCAAGTTTTGTCATTTTTGGAATATCACCTTTTGCCCATCCAGAAACAGTACTTTGTGGAACATCCAACTGCTCCGCCAACTCTTTTTGAGTTATTCCGAGTTCTTGACATGTGGATTTGACTATATTTTGTGTTTTTGAACAATCTAAATATTGCAGATTGTCTCCTGCAAGCCAATCGGCTAAAGCTTGTTGTTTGGCATCAATATCAAGTTCATTAAATGCCGTACATTTTTTTAGAACATCTTCATAGTACATTCTTGTTTTTTTATAAAGCTCTTGACATTGCTCTTGAGTAAATTGTGCATCGGCATGCATGGCATTTATGTATCTTTCTACTGCATTTGCAGATATTCTTTGATAAACATCGTCTTGGGCGTCGGATATTTTGAAAATTTTATTCATAAATTTTTCCTTTTTCTAAGCTTGACATTTTAACATTTTATGCCTTTTTTGTAATCAACTGTAATAAACATAGTATGGGTGGAAGCAAGAAATTACAGAGAAAGAATAAGGAGTTTAGTTCTAAGTACGAAATGGTTTATTACATGGTTAGATTGATTTTAGTCGTCTTTGTTGGCGAATTGATGTGTGGTCTCCCCACGAGGAATCGAACCTCGAGCTATCCCTTAGGAGGGGACTGCTTTATCCAGTTAAGCGATAAGGAGAAAATATAAAATTGACGTTTTTTTTGCTGCAAAAGCAAAACAGTATCACGATCGTAGATACTGTTTTAGCGCAATTTCTTAAACTTTATGAAATAAATTACTTTAGATAAATCAAAATGGGTATTACAAATTAACAATTTATGGATACTTAAGAAAAATTTGCAAAGAATTTTTGTGTGGATTATATATTCTTGAAGCTTTATATGGTGCGCCCGAAGGAATTCGAATCCCTGACCGCTGGTACCGCAAACCAGTGCTCTATCCAGCTGAGCTACGAACGCACATTTACTCTATTTAAGAGAGTGAAATTATATCACGCTTAACTTATATAATAATAAATTTGCCTTTAAATTTCTATTTTCTTTACAATTTCTTCTATTTTCTGCTCTTGTAAAAACAGAGTATGACTTTTACGAACGTATGCTTGAAGTAATATTTTCAGATCATTACTACCTTCCATGTTAAAATCATTTTTCATCTGTTGTTCTAAAAAAGGAGCAAAACTCTCTTCAACATCAACATCAAAATGACGACCACCTATATTTAAACCAAGTCTTTTACTCATTTTTTTTGTTTAAACCATTAAACTTTCTATTTTTTGAACAATATCTTCAATCTCTAAATCTTTAAAAGAGTTATCTTCAACCAGTTTTTCTATCTCTTTGCTTTTAGCTTCACTTTCCGCTTTTAGTTTTACTACCTCAAGTCTTAGCATCTCATTTTCATGTTTAAAAAAGTTATACTGCTCAACAATTGCCGATACTTTGTCGTTTAGTTTTGATAAAGTTGTTTGATTTTGCATGATATAGTCCTATTTATATAATATAAATACTATTCTATCATAATTTATTTTAAGGATGAAAGCGTTTTTCAGTTCATTATTTTAAAATTTTAACTAGTCATAATCCTCTGAAAATTTATGTCTGTTAGGGAATTTTTGCACATAACCGTAGTCGTCATCATCTTCATCCCAAGATTCTTCCCCTTCATTCTCAAGAAGTCTCTCGTATCCTAATTTATTTAGTTCGTCATCAATCTCTTCTTTATCAATGCCATTTTTCTTAGCAAAATTCAAAATGTAATCAATATCATTTTTTATTACACCACTCAACTCTAACAGAAATTCCAAATCTTTTAACGTCATATTTGCCCTCTTAACAAATATATCCACTCTCGTGGATTAACTATGTTTTCATACTCTAATTTTTATTTTGACCAAAATTATATCCTCAAATAATTTCTTTTTTGCTAAAAATAATCTTAATACCGGCTCCTTTTTTAACACTCGGTTGATGAATTTTTTACTTGCTTTATATGTTATAATCTATACAAAAAAATTGGAAGTTAAATTCAATGCCGGAAAAAAAAATCGTCGGTAATAAAGAGCTTATCTCTATCATAGATTTGGATCTTTACGACTTAGATGCGAAAGTTGATACGGGTGCGGATTCTAATGCCCTGCATTGTGACGATATATTTATTGATGAAGAAAATATTGTACATTTTAAACTGCTAGATAAAATTCATCCCGCATATCACGGAAAAAAGATGGCTATCCCGCTTTATGAGATGAAGAAAATCAGAAGCTCAAACGGAAAGTTTCAAAAAAGACCCTCGATTAGGGTAAAAGTTGATTTTTTCGGAAAAAAATATATGACGGTTATCTCTTTAACAGATCGCTCAGACATGAAATATCCTATGCTTATAGGAAGAAAATTTTTAGCAAATAAATTTTTAGTTGATGTTTCAAAAGAGTATCTTGCAAAAGAGTGTATTGCAAAAAAATCCAAATAGGAAAAAAGATGAGAGTATATATACTATCAAGAAATAAAGAGTTATATTCTACAAAAAGATTGGTGGAAGCCGCTGAACAAAGAGGCTGGGAAGTCAGAGTTATCGACTACTTAAAGTGCAGTATAGAGATTATGAAGGATGAACTTAAAATCAACTATTTGGGAAAAGAGCTTCCGACTCCAGATGCCATCATACCTAGAATCGGGGCGAGCAGAACATTCTACGGTACTGCTCTGGTAAGACACTTTGAGATGATGGATGTATTTACTGCAACCGGTTCTTTAGCGATTAAGAGAAGCAGAGATAAGCTAAGAAGTCTCCAGATATTGTCTAAAAAGGGTATTGACATGCCAAAGACGGTTTTTGCTTCAAATAAATCCAACGCAAAAGATGTTATTGAGTTAAGCGGTGGCGCTCCTCTTATTCTTAAAATTTTAGAGGGAACTCAAGGGATAGGCGTTGTTCTAGTTGACAGCGAAAAAGCTGCGAAATCCGTACTTGACGCCTTTTACGGCATGGATGTAAATCTACTTGTTCAAGAGTATATAGAAGAAGCCGGCGGAGCAGATATTAGAGTCTTTATTGTCGGAGGCGAGATTATCGGGGCTATGAAAAGACAGGGTGCGGAGGGCGATTTTAGGTCTAACTTGCATCAAGGCGGAAGTGCAACCGCACACAAACTAACAAAAAAAGAAAAAGCCACGGCACTTGCAGCTGCAAAAGCGATGGGACTCGGCATTTGCGGTGTAGACATGATTCCATCTTCAAGAGGTCCTTTGGTTATGGAAGTCAACTCTTCACCGGGGCTTGAGGGGATTGAAAAGTCTACAAAGATTGATATAGCAGCAAAGATAATGGATTATATCGCAAAAAATGTAGCTCCGAAATGTGAAATAAATCCAAAAAAAAGAAGACTAAAAAAAGATAGTATAGGGGCTTAAAGAAGATAAATATGGAGATATTTTACGATATATTAAAACAGCTTATTCGCATACCTAGCGTTGTCGGTGCGGAACATCCATTTTTTATGTTTATAAAAAGAGAGCTTGAAGAGATTGATGTGCATGTAGAATATTACGATGGTGTTCTTGTTGCAAAAGGAAAAAAACCAAAAAGCGGGTATATCTCGGCACACACGGACAGACACGGACTTATCTGCACGGGACATAATGAGTTTCAGTATGCCGCATTTATCGCAAAGAACAAAGCAGACCTCACGGGTGACTCAAACGCAGAGCAGCTTCTGCACAACTTTACGGCTAGATTTGTCGATGAGAGGGTTCAAGCATATCAACAATCATCCGGAACTTATTTGGGAATCAGCTCAATCAAAGATGCTTTTCTTTGTGAGCGAAGAAACAATATTATTTTTAAAATAGACGGTTTTGACTATCTCTTTCCCGGAACGCCTATCGCATTTACGGATAAACTTGAAATCAACGGAGATCTCATATCCGCACAGCTAGACAATGTTATCAGCATCGCTATTATTATCTACATGTACAGCATCGGTTATCAAGGAACAGCCTTTTTTACGGCTTCTGAGGAGGCCGGCAGAAGTTGGAGATTTTTACTGGAGTGGTTTAGGCGATTTGACATTAAAACAAATGAGCTTCTTGTGCTTGATACAAGTCCTTATCCTACTTTAGAAGAGATCAAAAATATTGATATTGTCATGAGAAACAGAGACTCAAACGCTCTCTTTAAATCGCCTCTGAAAAACAAAATCAAAAAAATAGCTATAAAAGAGGGTATCCGATACGATTTTAAAGACAGCTATCTAAAAGCAAAAATGGCTAAAAACGGAACAACAGGATCTCTTGGAACGACTGAACTTGGAAGATTAATCCATGCTACAAAAGGCGAGATACAAGGAACGACTCTGCAAATACCGACAATTGGGTATCACACCGTACATGAGACAACGACAAAGAGATCGGTTGAGAGCATGATTAGTATTTTAAAAGAGGTATATATAAAGTGAAAAAAATATTTGCTTTTGTTATTGCTCTGTTTTTATTTGCTCTGCCCTCTTTTGGAGAAGACTTTTCCTATTTTGAAAAAGAGAAAAACAGCTGGCTACAGGTATATAGCAACCTGCTCAAAGCTCAAGCGCTTGATGATGAAATCAAAACACTTGAGAGGTCTATAAGAAACACAAGCGGTAAAAAAAAGGCTGAACTGCAACAGCTCTTAAAACTTCAAACAAGCAAAAAGAAAATTCTCGATGAGTTACCGCAGTCATTTGACAATATGCTAAGTAAAATCACACTCGGTGACGTGCCAAAAGAGATAAATCTTATAGAATTTTTCTTCACAAATCAAAAGAGCAAGTTTCGCATTCAAACCCAAAGACTAACTCTTTTACAGCATGAGTATGACGAGGCGGTCGATTTTCTAAGAAAAGAGCTAGACATCACGCTCAAACAGGAGACAAAAGACCTATTAAAAGAGTATCAACTAACTAAAGCATTGGATTTTTTTGAAAATGCAAGAGGCTTGTTAGAGAACAAAGAGGATGTTCTAAAGCGCACAAAAGAGAGCTACATGAATGATCTTGAGGCTTATAAGCAGACTCAACTTCCGATTCATATGATAAAAGTAGTAATTTTAATTTTTATATTTGCTCTTTTTCATCTGGCAAAGTATTTTGTTATAAAGCGTACTGAAGATGAAGAGCTGCTCTTTAGAAAGAAAAAAGTACTAAATGTAACCTCTTTTCTAACCATTCTGCTTGTTATTATCATACTAAATATCAATAATCTAGTCTATGCGGCAACGCTTATAGGTGTTATTGCAGCAGCCATGACAATCAGCATGAAAGAGTACCTTCAAAGCATTACCGCTTGGTTTCATCTCTCTTTTGGAAACTTTATAAAAGTCGGAGACAGAATTTTAATACAGGTAAATAACAACCCGATTATAGGCGAAGTCATCCATATCTCACTCTTTCAGGTAACTCTTTATGAAAGTATCAACAACACTACATCACTGCATCTAAAGCGTGCCGGACGTACTATTTTTATTCCAAACAACTTTTTTGTAACAAATTACGTATATAACTACACACATGACAAAATGAAAACTATCTATGACCTTGTAGAATTTCGTATCCCATTTAGTGCAGATACAAAAAAAATAGAAGCGTTAGTTACGGAAATCACTTATGAAGTAACTGAAAAGTACATGGAAGTTACCGCAAAGCAGTTCCAAAGTCTTAGAAATCTTTATGATATGCGTTCTCGTGAATTTAGACCTCGTATTCACTTTATACCCGACCCAAAAGATCCTTGTTTTACGTTATATATCTGGTATGTTGCCCCGTATCATCAAATCATGGAGCTAAAATCTCAGTTAAGTCAGAGAATTGTTAAAAGACTTCAAAAAGAGGGAATTGAATTTTGTGCACAATCAAAATAGAGAGAAATAATGGGTAAAATACATAATCTGGTTGATAACCTCCACTTAGAAGATTTAAGAAATAAATCGCATCCCTCGGCGTTTGATGAAAACGAGCAGTATGATATGTTGATTATTAGATTGCCTATAATAACCCAAGAGCTTGAAACAAGCTCCATTGGATTTATAATTACACATAACAACAGCTATCTTTATGATAGAGAAAAAGATGATTTTAAAGAGTTGGGCAGTCGTTTTGAAGCCCCTTATGAGATTCTTGATGCCATAATAGATGAACTTATAAAGTCTTTTGATGGATATAAAGAGCTGATTTTGGATATGGAGGAAATGCTATATTTAAATAAAACAAACAAATCTTTCATGAAGCAGTGGTTGAAACTTAAACATAATATCGCGCGTGTTGAAAGAGCGCTAATGCATGCCTCTTCAACTATGAACAAGGCAATTGAATATTATGAAAACAACAGTGATTTTCCTATAAACCACTATGTAGATTTACATGAGCATTTGGAACGTACTTTAAGATCTGCTACACTGCAACTCTCTAAATTGGACTATCTATACAACTTTTACAGTGCTCAAACAAACGAAAGAATGAATCATATGATTTATACTCTTACGATAATTTCTGCTATATTTTTGCCTCTAAATCTTGTTGTTGGTTTTTTTGGTATGAATACTAGCGGATTGCCGTTTTCAGATGGATCTTCAGGAACTGCAAATGTGATAATCCTAATATTGTTTTTATCAATTCTGACAATCGGAATAATTAATTTTGTTCGAAAGAAGGTGCAGTGAGTTTGTCACTAAGACAGGTTAGCGATAACCTATCTTAGAAGGAGAAATAGAATTACACGAAACCGATTAGTAAAGGTCAGTACAAGGGTGGTTTGGCTTACTAATCGGAGTTTTTGTCTCTTTTGTATCGTAATGAACGATGTTGTCAGCTTGAAGAGCACCTAGTGTCAATGTGATTAATAAAATGATGTTTTTCATTTTGTTTCCTTTGGTAAGAACGAATTACGCTCTAGTATTTTTAAATCGGACAAATTTTATCCGATTTAACTTTTGTCCTTCTTATTGTTTCATAGTTATCTAATTGTTTTAAGTTTTAATTAATTTTATGATAAAGTTTCATACATAATCTAACACTACAGAGCTTACATGCAGTTTCATCGCGTTCATATAGAAGTAACCAATATTT
>MICC01000064.1:7240-11399 GCA_001829715.1 Sulfurimonas sp. RIFOXYB12_FULL_35_9 | reverse complement strand
TGCCGTTTTTTGAAAAAGTGCTACTGCAACTGCGTCCATATACAAAAACTCTTGCCTTTCATGTGATGGGAGACCCTTTAACACTTTCTAACCTAGAAGAGTATCTCCATCTTGCCCAAAAGTATGGATTTGAAGTGGAGCTTACGACAAGCGGCTATTATCTTGGTAAAACTAAAGCCAAAATACTATTTCATCAAGCAGTCCGACAACTAAATATCTCGCTAAACAGCTACAACAAAAACAGCCTAAACATGACATTTGATGAGTATATTGACACTGTTTTAGCCGTTTGCTCCCAAAAAATACAACACTATCCAAAACCGTTTATAAATCTGCGCCTTTGGAATCTTGATGATATATGCAGTGAATCCCACTACAATAAAATACTCTTTGATAAATTAAGTTCCCATTTTGACACTCCGCTTGATGAAAATGAAATTTACAAAAACAAAGTCAAATCTATCCGTTTGGCTTCAAAAGTGCTGCTACATTTTGATAGCTATTTTGAGTGGCCATCACTTAACTCTACACATGAGAGCGATGGAACATGCTACGGTTTAAAGTCACATATCGGCATACTCGCAAACGGAACGGTAGTGCCGTGTTGTTTGGATGGCGAGGGAGTCATAGATCTGGGCAATCTAAATGAAACTACCCTTGAGAGCATACTCACTTCAAAAAGAGCTAAAGATATGATTGAAGGCTTTAGAGAATTTAAGGCTGTTGAAGAGCTTTGTAAAAAATGCAGCTACAAAGACAAATTTAGCCAAACTCATATATAGATAAATAAAAGGAAAAACTATGGCTATCAAAGCAACCATCTACAAGGCTTCACTAAACATTGCCGACATGGATCGCAACTACTATACGGAACATAACTTTACTTTAGCCAAACATCCATCGGAAAATGATCTGCGATTAATGGTACGAATGATTGCATTTGTCCTTAATGCCGATGAAGCACTCCAATTTACAAAAGGGATTTCGCAAGATGACGAACCTGATTTATGGCAGAAAGCTTTAAACGGAGAGATTAAACTTTGGATAGATTTAGGTCAGCCTGATGAAAAACGCATTAGAAAAGCTTGCGGACGCTCTGAGAGAGTCATTATCTACACCTACCAAAAAGGAAGTGCTTTGGCATGGTGGAGGCAGATGGAAAATACTCTAAAACGATTTAAGAATCTCTCCGTCATCTTTCTTGACATTGATGGCAACGTAGAAGAGATGGCACAGAGGACTGTCTCTTTGCAGTGCAATATTAGCGACAAAGAACTTACCTTGATAAATAATGAACATACCGTGCTTATCAGAGAAGAAATATACAAAGAGGTTTAATTAAATCATCCTATATATGGTAAAATTGCCGAACAATATACTTTAATTGGAACTAACAAATATATGCTAATTCACCAAATAAAATTACGAACCTTTTTTACTTTGATTTATCTATCTGTCATTATTATGAGTGGAGGATACTTTTTTTATGCATACAATCAGTACAAAGAACATCTGGCGGAATCCATAAGCAAAGAGATTCTGGCATTACATAACGGAATGGAGAAAATTTTTAATCCTATTATAAATGCCGATTTATTACATCTTATAGATCCTATTTTAAATGAAGTGCCTAAAAATCGCTCTTTTGTTGAGACAATTTCACTATCGCTAAACAACGAAACTATTTTATCTTCTTCCGACAAAAGGCAAATTTCCAAAACGTTTCTTACAACAAAATCAGCTAACAAAAATAACATAGCAGCAGATATTCTCTCAGGAGAAACTTATTTTTTAATGCCGCTTACGTACTATCATGGTGAAAATAAAATGATAGGCTCGCTTCTTATTACCATAAACCAAAAAGCCGTATCTTCTAACCTTTTTTTACAAGAAATTTATACAAGTTTTATGATTTCAACTATTTGCATAGTTGTTCTAATAAGCATAATACTTTTTATGATTCATAAATTTCTAATCCTCCCCTTACATGCATTTGAAATGCTTACCTTAGATAGAAAAAGAGAAAAAGCCTCGTTTTTTATCAGCGATTTGGCTAATATTTATAATCACATCTCAGATAGTTATGATCAGCTTGATGAAAAAGAGAGATCTCTTGAAAATGCGCTTTACATTAAAGATTATCTAAACAATATTCTTCATACGATAGATTCTGTAGAGCATTTGCTTATAAGTGATAAATCTATTCAAGAAATTATGGATGAGAGTTGTAAACTGCTAAGTAAACATGGTCAGTACAACCTTACATGGATAGGCAATATTGTTGATGATCGCATAGAAATAGTCGCTCATTCCGATGACTCTACCGGATATGTTAAACAACTAAATCTTTCGCTAAACCCAAATGATCCTACCTCAAAAGGACCAAGTGCTCAAAGCACTCTCACTAACAAAACGATTGTGACACAGTCTGTTAATATGGAATACTACAGTCTATGGCGAGATAAAGCAAAAGACTCAGGCATTGGCTCATCCATTTGTCTTCCGTTGCGCGGATCTGCAAATGAAAAACCTTTTGCGACTCTTGCGATTTACTCTTCAAAACCATTCGGATTTTTAGATGAAGAGATCACTATGCTTGAAGATCTTGCCGGAGATCTTGGATACAGCATTGTGTCACGTATTAAAAAAGAGGAGTTGCAGGTTGCATTGACGACAGATTCGCTAACAGGACTCTCCAACCGTATTCTTCTGCTCAAACGCATACATGATTGTAAAAATCCGCGACTTTTACTAATTAATATCAACCGTTTCCGCGATATTAACACAGTTTACGGCTTTGATGCGGGTGATTTTATTCTTCGCTCTTATGCCAAATATCTCAGCAAAGAAATAAGCGAAGATTTTGGACATATTTTTAAACTACACAGTGATACATTCGCTATCTTATTTGAAAAATCATATCCATCCCAATCAATAGAAACATTTATACAAAAAGTATCTCTTATGCTTGCGGAACACCCTTTTTCCTATAATGGCATTGAAATATGGATAACGATTGCCGCAGGATACAGCGATACTACTGAGCAGACAATAGAAAATGCAGAAATTGCACTTAAAATTGCTAAAGATCATAAAGTTTTATTTCAGCAATTTGACCAATCAATGAGAAGCAATAAAGAGCATGAAGAGAATATTGCATGGTACAAAATCATTAAAGATGCAATCAAATATGGGCAGTTAGTTCCTTTTTACCAGCCAATCGTTAGTAATGAAAGTGGGGAAATTGTAAAATATGAAGCACTTGCACGTATCGTAATGGATGATGGTTCTATCATCCCTCCGTTTAAATTCCTTGATATTGCTAAGAAAACAGGTCTTTATCCTCAACTCACCAAAACAATAGTTGAAAAAACGATTGCAACATTTAGAGAGTTACCATACAGAGTCAGCCTTAATCTCTCTACTGAAGATATAACCAATACCGACATGGTCTCATTTTTGCGAGAGAGCATCATCAACTCTTCCATTGGAAATAAAATTATATTTGAAATTTTAGAGAGTGAGGGAGTCGACAATTATGATTTGGTCAGCGAATTTATATCTGATTTTAAACAATTAGGATGTCAATTTGCTATAGATGATTTTGGCTCCGGTTTTTCTAACTTTGAGCACTTAATCAAACTACATGTAGATTTTTTAAAAATTGACGGTTCACTTATAAAAAACCTGCCAAATGATAGAAACGCGAGAGTAATTGTTAAAAATATTCAGAATTTTGCATCTGAAATGGGCATTGCAACAATTGCTGAATTTGTTAGCTCAAAAGAGATTGCAGATATTGTTAAGAGTATGGGAATCACCTATTCTCAAGGATACTACTTTAGTGAACCATCAAAAGAGATACTAATTAATTTGGAAGCCAAAAATATTTAAATTTTAAAATCAGCAACTATAGTCATATTGGGCGTTTCACATCCCAATACGACTCTTAAAACTTTTGTTTTATGATATTGCCAAAGCCAATCCTGCAACTGCTATAGATCCGCCTGCAATACGAGAAATTTTTGACTGAGCAATCTTGTGCATTATTGAACCCAAAGTTATTCCCGCTGCATGAAGCATTGCAGTTGCCAAAATAAATCCTGCTGCATACTCAACACCGCCTACATTTAAAGGCATTTCGAAACCGTGTGCCGCT
>MICC01000064.1:0-7212 GCA_001829715.1 Sulfurimonas sp. RIFOXYB12_FULL_35_9 | reverse complement strand
TTGCTGAACTAAACCCTACAGGCATCTTTACGCCAAAACCGACCATCCCACCTAATACCAACACTGATGCCAGAATACCATTTTCAATAAAAGGAATATTAACTCCCTGAACTCCCAAAACAGCCCCTACAATCATCATGACAATAAAACTTAACGGAACTGCCCATAGTGCTCTAGAGCCCATTTGCGCTGCCCAAAGACCTACTGCAAACATAGCTAAAATGTGATCTGCTCCGCCGACAGGATGAGAAAAACCGGCTGAAAATCCAGAGATATTACCGACACCGGTATGCGCCAACAACGAAACTTCTGCAACAAATGCGGCAACTAAGATTTTTTTTAACATTAAATCCCCTTTTTTAAATAATTATAGCAATCTGCCGACAATTATATACTCAAAAAACTAAAACCGTATTGAATGGCTCTATTTGCAGTGCAAATCAATATCATAGTAATAGCACTTTCTCAAACAAGGAATTAGAAACTTTATAAGTTTTCCAATTCTATGAATAAGAGTAATTTAATAAAACTAAATAATATAAACCTCAAATCAGCTATAATTTCGAATGTCAAAATTTAAAGTTTATTCAGATTATTCTCCAGCAGGCGACCAGCCGACAGCCATAAAAACATTAAGTGATTCGATTCTCAAAGGCAACCGCTATCAGGCTTTAGAAGGTGTTACGGGAAGCGGCAAAACATACACTATGGCGAGTGTTATAGAAAAAGTGCAGATGCCGACCATCATAATGACTCACAACAAAACTTTAGCTGCTCAGCTTTACAGCGAATTTCGTCAATTTTTCCCAAATAACCATGTTGAGTATTTCGTCTCTTACTATGACTACTATCAGCCTGAAGCTTACATTCCACGTCAGGATCTATTTATTGAAAAAGACAGTGCAATAAACGATGAACTAGAACGCCTCCGTCTCTCTTCTACCGCTAATCTTCTTAGCTATGATGATGTTATAGTAGTAGCCTCCGTCTCTGCAAACTATGGTCTTGGAGATCCCCAAGAGTACGAAAAGATGGTGCAGGTTGTAGAAGTTGGTGATAGCATAGCACAAAAAAAGTTGCTTCACAGACTCGTTGAGATGGGTTACAGCCGAAACGACACATGCTTTGACAGTGGGCAAATAAGAGTAAACGGCGAAACTCTCGATGTCTATCCGCCCTATTTTGAGCAAGAGGCTATCCGTATAGAATTTTTCGGTGATGAGATCGAAGCGATTTATACTTTTGATATCATAGACAACAAGCGGCTTGAAGATCACAAAAAATTTACCATCTATGCAACTTCACAATTCAGCGTAACACAGGAAAAAATGTCTGTTGCCATAAAACGCATAGAAGAGGAGCTTGATGAGAGACTTGCTTACTTCCAAAAAGAGGGAAAACTTGTTGAGTATCAACGTCTTAAGCAGAGAGTCGAATTTGATTTGGAAATGCTGCAAACTACGGGAATGTGCAAAGGAGTTGAGAACTACTCAAGACTCTTAACCAACAAAAAAACCGGTGAAGCACCTTATACGCTTTTGGACTATTTTGAACTGCATCATAAAGATTATCTTGTCATTGTAGATGAGTCACATGTTTCACTTCCTCAATATCGCGGCATGTACGCCGGTGACAGAGCGAGAAAAGAGGTTTTGGTCGAATACGGCTTTAGACTTCCCAGCGCACTTGACAATCGTCCTCTTATGATAGACGAATATATAAATAAAGCTCCGCACTATCTCTTTGTTTCCGCTACGCCATCAAAATACGAACTTGAACTCTCTGCCGTAAAAGCGGAGCAGATAATACGTCCTACAGGGCTTTTAGACCCTGTTTTAGAGATAAAACCCTCTACAAATCAAGTTGAAGATATACATGATGAGATAAAAAAAGTAGTTATAAAAAATGAGCGTGTTCTTATCACGGTTTTAACAAAAAAAATGGCGGAAGCACTTACAAAATATCTAGCCGATTTGGGCATAAAAGTCGAGTATATGCACTCCGACATAGACACTATACAGAGAAATCAGATTATCCGTTCACTTCGCCAAGGCGAGTTTGATGTTTTAATCGGGATAAATCTTCTTCGTGAAGGACTGGATCTGCCTGAGGTTAGTCTTGTGGCAATTTTAGATGCAGACAAAGAGGGGTTTTTAAGAAGTGAAACTGCTCTTATTCAGACAATAGGAAGAGGTGCAAGAAACTCAAACGGCAGAGTAATTTTATATGCAAACAAGATTACAGGCTCTATGCAAAGGGCAATTGACGTTACCAATGCCAGAAGAGAGATGCAAGAAAGATACAATAAAACTCATAATATCACACCGACTACTACCATCCGCAAACTTGATGAAAATTTAAAAGTTGAGGATTATGGAGCCATTTACCAAAAGCATAAAAAAA
The DNA here is from genome assembly GCA_001829715.1 of Sulfurimonas sp. RIFOXYB12_FULL_35_9. Classification (GTDB taxonomy): domain Bacteria; phylum Campylobacterota; class Campylobacteria; order Campylobacterales; family Sulfurimonadaceae; genus Sulfurimonas. The sequence goes on along the minus strand of MICC01000064.1, from coordinate 4,809 downwards.
TGGATAAAATTCCGGCTTCAGAGAGAAAAGCGATAATAACGCAACTCTCACTAAAAATGAAAGAGGCGGCTCGCGAGCTCAACTTTGAAGAAGCGGCTCGTCTTCGCGATGAAATAGCAAAATATAAAAAACTCTAGAATCTCATAAACGGTGAAGCTTTAGTGGCTGAATAAAATAATAGGACAAAATATGGAAGATACATTTAGCAATTTGGCAACTTACGGATACATAGGACTCTTTCTCTACTCGCTCGGCGGCGGATTTGTAGCAATAGTTGCTGCCGGAGTCCTTTCTTACATGGGAAAAATGGATTTGGGATTATCGATTTTTATAGCTTTTGTGGCAAATGCTGCGGGAAGTTTTTTACTCTTTTACATGGCAAGATACCAAAAGAGCATGATGATGGAGGGACTTCGCAAACATAGAAGAAAACTGGCTCTTGCACATATTTTGCTTAAAAAAAATGATTCTTGGATTATAGTTGTTCAAAAATTTATCTACGGCATAAAAACTATCATTCCCATTACAATTGGACTAACAAAGTATGATTTTAAAAAGTTTGCATTTTTCAATGTGCTGGGAGCCGCTGTCTGGGCTTTGTTTTTTGGATTTGGAAGCTTCTACTCTGGAGGTTTTTTAGTAAAGATGGCAGAATCCATCAGCCAAAAGCCCTGGATTGCACCTATCATTTTAGTGGTATTTGGTGGAACTTTATGGCTCTACATGACTCACGCCACAAAACGAAAGAAGTAGAGAGATATTAACTCCCTACTTTTGGTCCTGCAGCAGAGTAGTCAAACTCGCTATCTTCTTCTTGATATTTTTTAAAGTTTTTTATAAACATCTCAGCTAACGTATCTCTTGTTTTATCAAATGCGTCTTTATCGCTCCAAGCGTTGCGAGGATTTAAAATATCAGGATTTATATCACCCAATGTTTTTGGAACTTGTAGTCTGAACGTTCTTGTAGTATCAAACTCGCTTTTATTAATACTTCCATCCAATATAGCGTTTATGCAAGCACGAGTATCTTTGATGCTCATTCTCTTTCCAACACCATATTTTCCGCCTGTCCAGCCAGTATTTACAAGATAGACGTTTACACCGTACTTATCAATTTTTTCGCCAAGAAGTTTTGCATAAACAGTAGGATGAAGAGGTAAAAACGCCTCTCCAAAGCAAGAACTAAATGTTGCAACCGGCTCAGTTATCCCTCTCTCAGTTCCAGCAACTTTTGCAGTATAACCGCTTAAGAAGTAGTACATTGCTTGTTCACGAGTAAGTTTAGATACAGGAGGAAGAACACCGAAAGCGTCCGCTGTTAAAAAGATTATATTTTCAGGATGACCGGCACTAAGAGACGGCTCATGATTTTGTATATGCTCTATCGGGTAGGAGACGCGGGTATTTTCAGTCTTGCTTCCATCTTTGTAATCTACTTCGCCGTCGCCGTATAACACGACATTTTCAAGAAGAGCATTATCTTTTATAGCACCGTATATCTCCGGTTCGCTCTCGCTGTCAAGGTTGATAACCTTGGCGTAACATCCGCCCTCAAAGTTAAATACTCCATCATCATCCCAGCCATGCTCATCATCACCGATAAGTCTTCTATGCGGATCTGTTGAGAGAGTTGTTTTTCCTGTTCCGCTAAGCCCAAAGAAAAGTGCTGTATCGCCCTTTTTTCCGACATTTGCGGAACAGTGCATAGAAAGTTTGCCCTCAAGCGGCAACCAGTAGTTCATCATTGAAAAAATCCCTTTTTTCAACTCACCGCCGTACCATGTACCGCCGATAATCGCTAAATTATTTTCAATATCAAAAAGTACGAAAACTTCAGAGTTTAGCCCATGCTCTTTCCATTTTTCATTTACGGCTTTACAAGCATTTAAAACGGTAAACTGCGGTTTAAAATTCTCCAATTCCGATTCTGTAGGACGAATAAACATATTTTTCACAAAATGCGCTTGCCACGCTATTTCGGTAACAAAACGAATAGATTTCTTAGAAGTTTCACTAGCACCGCTGTAAACATCCGTTACATACAAGTCTTTGCCTGAGAGTTGCTCTCTTGAAACATCCAAAAGTTCATTAAAAATTTCTTCACTGATTTTTCGATTTACATCGCCCCATGCAATATATTTGTTTGACGGGTCGCGATCTACAAAATATTTATCTTTTGGACTTCTACCAGTAAATATACCGGTATCCACGGCAGTAGCCCCTTTTTTTGTAAGAGCACACTCCCTTTTTTCTAACTCGTGTTCAATCAACTCGCCATAGCTAAGGTTGTGATGAACCTTGCCGATGTTCTTTAAACCTATATCTTCTAACTCTCTTAAGTTCATAACTTGCCTTATGGTACTTTTTAAAATAATGGATGAAAGTATACACTTATAAAACATAAATTAAAAGTAAATATCCCTTACGAATAAAGATTTTTAGTAACTTTTTTAAAACAATAAATGGAAAAAAATTACTTTAAGCATTTTTTGCTAAAATTCCATCCTTGCTCGCATAACTCAGTTGGTAGAGTGTTACCTCGACAAGGTAAAAGTCACTGGTTCGAGTCCAGTTGTGAGCACCATCATTTATTACTACTAATTACTTATTTTAGGCACTTTCAGTTCCCCTTATGTTCTACTTGTTACAATTTCAATATATCCATTTACTTCTAATTACTGATAAAATGTTGCGGTAAATGTTGCGGTAAGATTTTAAACGATGCGGGAATAAAAATGTCTGACTTGATAAAAACAAAATTTGCAGGTATTTACTACAAAGAAGATTCACAAACAAAAGTAAAAACATACATCGCTAGAATCAATATAAGAGGTCTTATCAACACCGAACAGATAGTCGGGTACTCTAATGATGCAATTCGCACAAACCCCTCTATAGCCTTTCAAAAAAGAAATGAACTCATACAAAAAATAAAAGCCGGTGATTCAATAAGAGCAGAAGACAATCCGACACTGGACTCATATTTTAAAGAGTATATGGATTTTAAAGAGAGCGGCAATTTATTAACTGCTAAAAAAATAGTTGTCTATAAATCATTTTACCGCAACCATTTACCGCAACATTTAAAGTCAAAAAAGCTCAAGCAGATTACAAAAGAGGATTTTCAAAAAGTAATTAATGTTATGGTCAAGAACGGATCTAAACCAAGTTATATAGAAACTGTAAAAACTTGCTTCTCTCCCATTTTTAATGATGCAATAGAAAAAAGCATTATCACTAAGAATGTAATTAAAGGTTTGAAGTTTCAAGAGTATGATCCAAACAAATATTTTAATCTGCCAGATGATAAAGTAAAAGCTCTGTTTGAGCAGATAGCAAATATTGCAAATAATGAATATCGAATTATGTTTATGTTTTTATTGAGGGGAAGAAGAGCCGGAGAGGTTTTATCTATGCGGTGGACAGATATAAATTTTGAAAATAAAACTTACACGATAAGAGACTCTCAATCAAAAGTTAGAAAAAATCTTATGTTTTCACTTGATGATGAGCTTTTGGCACATTTTGAGTATTTAAATAAAAAAGAGGATGGTTTTATCTTTATAAATCCAAAAACTGGTAAACCATATTTTACATTTCCGATTCGTGTATGGAACCGCATCAGAAAAGATGTAGGAATAGAAGAAATGACAATCCATGATTTTAGACATTTGTTAGGCTTTACGCTTGTAAATAATAATGTACCGTTAGAGCATATCTCTAAAGCTCTAGGACACTCTAAAATTACAACTACGCAAAGATACTCAAATCAAAAAGAGCTAATGGCTAAACAAGCCGTTGATGTGTTTTTGGGGATTGGGAAAAAGTGAGGTTTTAGGGGGCAAGGGGTAAAAACCCCTTGGCGTTACCTAAGTAACGGTGCAAAAATGCACAAAAGCAGAATTGTAATCACAAGCTTTTCCATTAAGTCCCCCTTTCATTCATTCTTTGGAGGGCAAAAAAAAAGGCTAGAGGTTAATTACTCCCCTAGCCTTTGCCACTCCATTGAATGAATGAAAAGTGTGATTACGAATAAAATTATATCATAGAAAAATAAATTAGCAGCAGAACCGCTTTCTCATACTCTTGAGAGCTTTTTGAGAAAGTTTGTTGCTGTTTTTCTATGTACTCCAGCTTCTTGAGCTAGAGAGTGAGGATTAATATCTTTGCCGTATAGTCTCATTTAATAATCAAAAGACTTTTATTTTTTTAAAAAAATCATCACCAATCAGTAATGGTTTATATTTTATATAATTATTTGCATCAGCATGTCTCATTATCACACCACCTTTCGGAATATTTGAAAATATATTATTTAATGTAGTTGATAATGTAAAATCAATTATTTCCATACTTGGTAAAGTTAACCATACATGTATTTTTATTCCATCCAAATTATAATCTGCTTGTTCATGTTTAATCATTTTTAATAAATCTTCTTCAGTAGATTTAAAATATGGCTCACCATCTATTTCAATATATCCTATAGTATACATAAAATTATATTCAAGTTGATTATCTAATACTTTTTTTATATTATAGTTGAAGTCATAGCATCTTAAATATAAATCCTTAGTCTGAAAACTATATTTATTTATTACTCCATCAAATGCTTCTTTAAACTTTTTATTAAGAAAAATCTCATCATTGATATCAACATTTGGTAGTTTTAATTTTAACCTCTTAGTTCTTCTTATAGCTTCTTTATACTCATCTTTGTATGTGATTATTGTTTGTTTATTTTTAAATAAAATATTTATTAAATTATTAAGTATTGTCATTTTAAGAGGCTCTCATTTTTAAAGTT
>MICC01000063.1:29260-30088 GCA_001829715.1 Sulfurimonas sp. RIFOXYB12_FULL_35_9 | reverse complement strand
ATTCCACCAAGTTTATTTATACTTTCTACAAGAGTTAAAAGATCTTTTTGTACTCCTGCAACATCAACCGTTGTCGTATAATCTCCGGCTATATATTTATTTATAGTGAGTGACATTTTATTAAATGATTCCTCTTTGCTTTGAGCAACAGATATAGATTTTAATGAATTATTAATACTCGCGGACAACTTAACAAAATCACCTCTTAACCCTTTGGAGAGCAGTTTTCTATGCATTTTGCCATTTTCTACCGCATGAAGACTAGCTTCCAAATCTCTTGAAAATGATTCAAACTGATCTAAGATATCGTTTAATGCCCAAAAAAGAGCACCTGTATCATTATTTTTATTTATCTGCGTAATACGGTGATATAGTGAACCTGAAGCTATTTTTTTGGATATTTCCACAGCTTTAGTAATATCACTTACATATCTACTTATTGACATGTATCCGATACTAACTAAAAATATAGCTAATGCAGATGATGCAAAAGCGATAATTTGCATAGTTGTCTGACTAGCCTCTTGGAAAAATAAAACTATGCTTACATGTAGCAACAGTATTAAAGCTAAAAGTGGCAGCAGAACGAAATTTTTTATCAAAAACATGGTGTTGATTTTTAAAAGCCATTTCATTTTTATTCTCCTTGAAGCGACAAAACAAGTTCGTCATAACTGATATTTTTATCTTGTAAAAACTTAGCCAAAAAATCGCCTGAGGCTTTCATTCCGCCTTTTTTTTCTTCATCTGCCAGTAGTCTATAAATCGGTTCTATCGCATTTATTGCACTTTGAGGCGGTTTTCTTCTTACACTTGTATAGCCGATGA
>MICC01000063.1:2311-29167 GCA_001829715.1 Sulfurimonas sp. RIFOXYB12_FULL_35_9 | reverse complement strand
TAGGCATATCAGGATGTCTTATAATATTATGGTTTTTACCAAGCAATACAGCCTCTTCATAACCTGCCATATCTATAAATATTTCATTACAATAAGTAATGATCCCCTTTGCATTTGTTTTTGAAACGACAAAGCCGTCATCCGGCATTTTTGTTTCTTTATTTGTTGGCACAATATAAGATTTTTTCATAAAACAAATCCTCCTTTTTTTATAATTTAGAATGAGATGGTATATGTTTAATGTTGCAAATGTGTTGCGAAAGATTATATTTTATTTTTGTAAGGAGTTTTATATATATAAATGATTAATTATATTAGATTTATCAAAAGGAAGGTTTTTTCAGACTGGACTTATTTAGCGTTTGCCGTCCGTGCCATAACATAACCGAATCCACGGATATTTTGCAATATATCTTCTTTTAATTTATTTCGTACACGATTAACGAGTGAGCGTATTGTGGATGATTCTACTTCTTCGCCATTCCATATGAAGGATTGAATGCTCTCATCTGTTATGATTTGACCCAAATTACTTATAAACAGCAAGATTAAAGAGTGTTCTTTTTTTGTAAATCTTTGAACAGAGTCATCATAATAGAGAAGATTAGTTTCTTTATTAAAAGTATAGTGCTCACTTAAATGAATTATGGGATTTGGCACATCGACAGCGTTGCTCTTGTTTAGCAGAAGTTCGATTCTTATTTGAAGTTCTTTAAGGTTAAAAGGTTTTTTAAGATAGTCGCTGCATCCTAAATCAAAAGCACTTGAAATGTGCTCAATATCATTATAGGCGCTTATCATTATTTTTGGTATATTTGGGAACTTTGCCGCAATAGCCTCAAGACATTCCAATCCACCGATAAGCGGCGTATTTATATCCAAAATATAAAAATCATGTTGTTTCTCTTCAATAACTTTTAAAACATCTTTTCCATTATCATAATGATCAACCAAATGCCCACGAGACAGTAAGTATGTTCTTATAGAACGAGAGAGTAAAAATTCATCTTCTAGTAGTAATATTTTCATTTTATATCCAAATTATTTTGTTGTTGCTATTGTATATGGATTTTGTTGCAAATTTGTTTCATTTTTGAAGATGTAGCGAAATGCAGTTCCTCTTAAAGGAGTAGAAGATATTTTAATATCAACATCTTCTTCTTTACAAATTTGTTCAACTATACTCAGCCCAAGCCCATAACCGCCTTTTTGCTGAGTTTCTCTGAAAAAACGCTCAAATATTTTTTTCTTTTCAACTATAACGGGACCTTGATTTCTTATTTCAAAAAAAAGATCATTTTTATGTAAACCGATTGTTATATTAATTTCACTTGGTTTATAGGAATATTTTATTGCATTTGAGAGAGTGTTGTCAACTAGCCGAGATAATTTAAGCTCTGAAAAATATATATCAGGAAGATTTAGTTGTCCAAGTCTCATGGAAAATGAGAGTTGATTTACCTCTGCAATACATGTAAAGTAATTAACTCTCTGTTTTATAAAATCAACCAAAGAAATTTTATTTTTTATATTTGCGACACGATCTTGTTTCATAAGATATGTCATATCTTCATAACTAGTTTGAATTATTCTAGCTCCTGCTTCTATGGAACTAAGAGATTCATTTTTAATTCCCTCCATTCGCAGAAGATCTATATTTGTAATAATAACCGCGAGTGGAGTGTGAATTTCATGAATCGCATTTTTTAAAAATTTATCCTGCTCATCTAAAAGTTTTAGAGCATACTCTTTTGAATTTTCTAAGAGTCTTCGGCTCTCTTTTAATTCCAAATCATAATTGATCTTCTGCAAAGTAGTTATAAGAGAGTTGAAAAGTTGTTCAATCTCTATAGGTTTTAAAACAAATCCATCTATTCCACATCTTATAGACTCTACAAATATATCTTTATCTTCTGTTCCTGAAATAGCAATAACTTTTTGTTCAGGATTCATCTTTTTAAGGCTGTATGTTAAGTCAATTCCACTTTTTTCTCCAAGATTAATATCTGTAATTACAACTATCGGAATATTTGAATGAGCTAAATTTTCATAAATTTCAAGTGCTTTTTCTGCATCTTCAGCTTTATAAACATCAATAAAAAATCTAGAGAGCATAGCACTTAAACTTTTTATAATATACTCATCGTCTTCTACCAATAGCATTATTTTATCTTTTGCAAGTTCTTTTAAAATAGGTATAAATTTTTTCAATATAAAATCCTTTATGAGTAACTAATAGCGACAGAGAGATTTGAGTATAACATATGTTTTATGAAAATAATTTACATATCAAATCCATATTGTTTAACTAAATTATCATACTCTTTATCTTTGCCAAACTCTTTAAGATAGTACGAAGCAACAGCTTTTGCTTCATTTAAATAATTTTTTATAAGAAAGTTATTTAGTTTATTAAAACTTGCTTGACGGATACATTCTTTTATTTTTGGCTTAAAAAGATTGATTTTAAAATAAGGCAATAAAACTTGCTGCACCGCTTTAATCTCTCCATTAGCAACCGACACCATTGCTTTGCCAAGCACTTCATCAAATTTTTTATCATATTCCACAAATTCATCGGTTGATTCTAGCATAGGATGTTGTGCGATAAACTCATAAACAAGCTCGATATTGTTATCATTTATTAAAGTCAATAACTTCTGTTTAAGTTGAAGTTCTTTGAAAATATTTGTAAGCTCTTCTTTGTATGGAAGAAAAATAATTATTTGCTTAATACCTTGAAGCGCTTCATTGTATTTTCCTTGCTCAACCATACTTTTTATTTTTAAAATTGATGATTCTGCGAGAGAACATACTTTTTTATACATATCTTCCGTTGTCAAGAAATTATATTTTTTAGTAAGCATAAAATAATCTTTAAATTGCTTTTCTTTGATGAGAGAATCCGCTTTTAGATAAATTTCATAATTTTTAAAGAGTGAGTTAATGATGTCTTTTTTTACGCTGACAAGACTAAAAGGTTTAAGCAACTCTTGTGCTTTTGCAAGATTTCTGAGCGGGTTTACTGAAATAATCTTTTTGGCTTCAAAAAAGCTTTTTGAAAAATATAGTTCAAGCTTACGAGCACTATCCGTCTTACTTAAGTACGGAGATTTCTCTAACATGCCATAAGCATTAAAAAACTCTTTTTTTTGAACTAAGAGTGAAAAAGTTTCAAACTCTTTTTGTTTTTGGACTAAAGAAGCGAACTCCCTTTTGTGATTTTCATCCGACAAAAAAGGCGCTGCGGCTTCAATGGCTAAAGCTGAATTTCCGGTTGAAAATAGATTTATTATCTCTTTAATCATCTCTTCCCATGCTTCTTCAAATATTTCTGAGAGAGGATGAATGGTAAGAAATATATTTCTATCTAGATATCTTTTAGCATTTTTAAAATCTTTCATAGTAAGCGCTTGAGAAAAATCATCTATGTACGCATGCATATTGACCATATATATCCATCCGTTTTCAAATCCTATAAAAAGAATATTATCTTTTACATGAAGAGAGCTGATTCCTATTTGATCTAACTTAAAAGAAGAGACTAAAGAGTTGTCCGATAATTTTACGATATAAATTGTTTGGTTTCGTCCGCCTACTATCGCAAAACGCTCACTTGAATCTACCACACAACAATTTGGCCATGACGGAAAAAGAGCTTTTTTTGAGATTTCTTTAGTTTTAAAATCGTATATATAAGAGTTCCCGTCTCTCCCGATTGCATAAAATGATTTTGACTTATTGAAAAAAAACGAGTGTTCTATAACATCTGTGAAGTATGTGTTTAACTCCTCTTTTTGATGCCGAAGGTCGAGAATTGTAAGCGATTTATCAAATGCGGCATAAGCTAACAAACTTCCATCATTATTGACTGTGATACTGGAAATATATTCCGGTTTTGGTTTGAGTGTCATCAAAATTTTACCCGATTGCGTGCTGTACATGTGGATTCTTCCGTCTGTTCCGCCGGTGAAAAAATACTCTCCCTTATTTCCGCAAAAAGATATAACTTCTGCTTTTTGATCATTTCCGTAAAATTTAACAGCTTCGTCTAAAAAGAACTGAGGGTTCTGCTCTTTTAGCATTTTTTGGGCTTCTGTAATTGGCTGTATACTTGAAAGGCTCAAACATATCGCACAGCTTCCGCTGTCTGCTATACTATAAGCTACATGACCGTTTTTACTAAAAGATGCTCCTTTTTGAAATTTATGAAGAGGTGTTTCCACTTCAGACACTATCGATATGCTTTTTTTATTATATGAAGATTTATCAACAGTATGCAGATTTCCTTCGCAGTCAGTAAAATAAATTGCATTTTTTCCAGAGTGGATAGCAATAATACTCGCTTTTACATTGTATGACTGAATAATTTTAATCATTTTATTTAGCTAAATGTGTAGTTTCTATTAAACAAAGTAGATAAAAAGGAATATTATTATTTGAGAGTATTCGCTTTATTTTTGGTTTATAAACATTCTCTTCAATTTCAAAAGACAAATCCTCTTCAATAAGTAAAAACTCCTCTTTCCAGTCACAAATTAAAGGATTTATCTGTGATAGTGAATTTGATGAGAGAATATCTTTTAAATTTAATGTTTTATCTATAAAATTTTTATAAAAAGGAGTACCGATAAAAATAGTGTTTATTTCGCTGTTGCCTGCTATGATTTGATCATTTTGGTCAATAATAAAAGACGGCAGAGGTATATTATTTACCAAAGAAATCAGAGAAGTGTTAAAAGCATGATCTAAGAGTTGACGCTGAGTAAGCCTCTCTTTTTCTACCAATATAATCTCTTGCTCTATTTTATATGCCAAATTATGAAGTATAGTTTCAAGTTTGCTAAAACTAATCGGCTTTATCATAAAGTGTTCTATTCCGATTTCAATAGCTCTAAGCATATATTTTGCTTCTGAATGAGCCGTAATCATAATACATTTTTGTGACGGGTTATGCTCTTTTATTTTTTCTAACATATCAAGACCATGCATAACAGGCATTGTCTGATCTGAGATAACTATGTCAATCGGACGAAGTGAATTTAGATAGAACTCAAGTCCTTCTTGTCCATTAGAAGCAAGAGAGACGTGTCCTACAGAATCGCTAAGCATGTCAGAAACTATTTCTCGAATTAATCGTTCATCATCGACAAACAATATATGAAGTTTTTTAAGAAGATTTATATTATTTTCCATCGGTATCCTTTAGTGAAGTTGTAATAGGGAATAAAATGCCAAAAGAGGTGTTTTGGTTTACACTCGAAGCTGCAATAGTTCCATTTAGACGCTCTTCTACAATTCGTCTGGACATGTATAAGCCTATCCCCGTTCCTTGTGATTTATGTTTAGTAGTAAAATATGGTTCAAATATTTTATTTATATTCTGCTCACTTATTCCTCCGCCGTTATCATCTATTTTAATAAACACTTCTTGCGCATCACTCATAAGCATAGTTTTTAAAATAATTTTTCCGTCTGCAATTTTGTTAGATACTATCGCATCTCTGGCGTTATTAAGAATGTTCAATAATACTTGTTTTAAATCATCGGCAAAGCCATAAAGTCGTATTCCCTCTTGCATAGACATCTCTATAGAAACACCTGCAAGATTAAAACTAGGTTCCAGTAAAGTAACCGTGCTATTTATCACAGAAGATAAGTCATAGTAAACTTTTTCTTTGTTTGGCTCAAAATGACCTCTAAAGTCATCAATTGTTTGAGACATATGAGCGATTGTATCCATAGCTTGGTTTTGAACACTATCAATAATTTCACCATCAAGTGAGTTGTTTTTATGCATAAAATAAACTTTCTGAAATAGCAGTGAAATGATATTTAGCGGTTGTCTCCACTGATGTGCTATATTGCCAATCATCTCTCCCATTGCCGCTAATTTTGCCTGTTCAAAAAGAAGTAAATCTTTTTGGCGGTTTTTCTCAAGTTCTTCTTCAATTTTCAACTCCAGATCATTATTTAGCTGCTGGATTGTTTTGGTTGCATAGTAACTCAGAGAAAGTGAATATACGAGTTGATAAATTTCTTCACTGTTAAAAGGTTTACGGATGTAATATGTGTTGTTCTTGAGAGAATCCAAAATTTCTTTATTTGTTCTATCTGAATAAGCAGTAGCTATAATGATGTGAACATCCGGATCTATCTGCTTAAGACGAAGTGCCGTTTCAAGACCGTCAATTCCGTTTGGCATACGCATATCAACTATACAAACGGGAATAGTCAGTCCTTCCTTATATTTTTGTAAAAAAATCTCAATACCGGAGAGCCCATTATTTGCTTGATAAATTTTGAAATTCATAGATTTCTCGATAGGTTCGATATCACTTCTTTCTATATTGTGCAACTCCTCTAACTGTAAAACGGCATCCTCAAGACTGGTCTTTTGATAAGGAATCAATATTGATGCATAGGCATCTAAAATTGTCGGATCATCATCAATGGTAAGTATGTTATATGAGCAAATCATCATTTGTCATCCTGAATAAGTGTAATAGTAAAGAGCGTTCCTTGACCTATTCCATCTGATTTACATGTTATTAGGTGTCCGTTTCCTGTAAGAAAATTGGCAAATGAATGCAAGCCTAATCCATGTCCGTCTTTTTTTGTAGTAAATCCTTGAAGAAAAATATTTTTAAGAGTGCCTTCATCCATTCCGACACCGTTGTCAAAAACTTCAATTACGATATTTTCATCCATAATGATACTATCGTTTTCCATCATATCCAGCTCGAAAAAACTTCCTTCAACCGGAACGCTTCTTATAGTTATTTTGATGAATTTAGATGACATGTCTACATCGTTGTTTGCCAAATCTATCGCATAAATGGAATTTTTCAGTAAATTAAGAAGCCCGTTAAACATATGGATTCTGTTAATTTTAAAATTAAGGTCAGGAGTAATATCAAAAACCAAAGAGATATTGTGTTTTAAAAGCTGCGGTTCGATTACACTGCGAATTTCGGCAATAAGATCTTTAAACTTAACCACTTCATCCATATTGTTTTTTGTATTTTTATATAATTCTTGCTGATAAGCTATCGTTGTAGCAATATTATTGATAGCCTTTTGCAGGTTTTTCATATCGCTGTCCAATACATTTTTTATCGTATCGGTAAGCGATGACTCAATAATATTGAGGCTCATCTCAATTCGTTTAGAATCTTTTAGATACTCTTCTAAAACACTCTCTTTTACATATTGCTGATTTCCCTCTAGCTGTTTTTTGATGTGATCAAAATATTTGAAAAAAAGTTGTATCGGTTCTAAATTCTTAACAATTTTACCGGAGAGATGCTGGGCGCCGGTTATTATGTTTCCTATGTTGTGGATATATTCACTAGTTACATCAAAAATCCCCTGCTTATATGCGAGTTCTTTTGAAATACTAATCTCATTTTTGTGCAGTTCAACAACATTGGTAATGTCAGTCAGAGATAAAATATAACTTGCATGATACTCATCCAGTCGCTTTTCTTTATTATCGATAATAGTAGAAATAATAGTAAAATAAAAAAGAGTTCCATTAATGGCTATTTCAACTTTTGGCAGCATGCGCTCATCTTTAAATGTTAAAAATTCAAACCATTCGTCATTTTTACATGAACCGTAAGTGTCGGTTATGGGAAGGATTTGAATGTTTGCAAAGTCGTTTGGCTTCATAATTTCATCAAAGATTTGATAAAAATAGTTATTTGCTTGCAGAAGTTCACCTTTATGGTTTACAAGTAAAATGGCAGTATGTGCCGTGGCGTCGAAAAGACTTTTATTAATTTGCTCTAAGTCTTGCTGAAGCTGATGTATATCTGCTGCATGCTTGGAAACAAGATGTGAGTTGCCTATTTGCATTAAGATCCTTAAATTACTATAGAAATGTATTTAGGATTATTACTTTTTAGTGTTGCAAATTTGTTGCAAAAATTATATTTTGTGAGAGATTGTTTTGTTTATAAATTTAATTTTTAAATTCTGCCAAATATTTTTTAGCTGTGTTAAAGCAGACGCCGCTAGCCTTGCATACTGTGTAAATTGTTATATTTTTATTCTCTGAATTTAAAAAAGCAATTGCGCTTTTGATTTTATTTTTAGTAATTTCGCTTTTTGTGGCTCTTGCAATTTTTACAGCTTTTTGTTTCATAGATATATCTCTATTTTGTTTAACATTTATCTGATGTAAAATTTTATTACGCAACTCTTTTTCAGCTTCATTGAAACTAATATAATTTAGTATTCGTTCGATTTCATCCTCTGTTAAAGTTAATCTCATTTTAGCAATTCAATAGTAAACTCAACTCCATCCTCTAAGTTTTTTAGACTCAACACCCCGTCTAAAGTTTCTTCGACAATTGTTTTAGTTATATACAATCCGAGTCCAGCCCCATTTTTATCTACTTTGGTTGAAAAGTACGGTGTAAATATATTATGTAAAATTTCTTCACTTATTCCTCCAGCATTATCGGAAATAGTTATATAAACAGATTTTGAATCCTCATAACATAAAATATTTATTTTTGCTTCGACTACTTGATTTCTAATAAGCGCCTCTTTAGCATTAGTGAGTATATTTATCATAGCTTGAATCAATCCGTCTTTAAATGTATTCATTTTAAAATTTGCACATTTATTATCAATGTTAATAGTAATATTGTTATTTGCACACTGCTCTTTTATTGCTAAAACTGCTTCCTCAATCGATTCTTTCATCATAAACTCCTCTTTGTGTTTTGTTTCTTTTAAAAAGTCTCTAAAGATGTCAATAGTTTTTGATAAGTATTTAACATGCTGATCTATTTTGTTTAAATTCTCTTCCAATACATCTTTCTTTAATTCATCCATCATCAAATCTAATTGCAGATTACTTGATATCATTCCAATGGAAGTAATAGGTTGCCGCCATTGATGTGCTATCATAGAAATCATCTCGCCCATTGCCGCTAATTTTGATTTTACTTCAAGTTCTCGTGATTTGTTTTTTAGCTCAGTTATATCAATACATGCCGCACTATAGCCTATTAATTTATCTCTAAAATAGATAGGAGACATAATGCTGTTAATAGTGTAAGAAGAACCGTCTTTTCTTCTATTGGTCAATTCGCCCTGCCATTGTCTAGAAGATTTTAAAGTATTCCACATATCGGTATAAAGAGAAGCAGAAGTGTTTTTGTCCTTTAAAATTGAGTGGGTTTTCCCAATGAATTCTTCTTTTGTGTAGCCGCTTATTTTTTCAAACGGCTTAGAAACATAGGTAATGATACCATTTTCATCAGTTTCAGAATAAATGATATCCTTATCTATCATTTCTTTCTTTGTCGCCAATTCTCTTTTAACAAAAAGAGAATCAACAACCTTATTTACTCTTTCTAATAGTTTAACGGTATCTATGGGTTTAGATAAAAATCCTTCTATGGAAAGCTCTATTATTTTTTCCAAAGCCAATGCGTCATCGTAACCTGTCGTTATGATAATAGGGATAGAATATCCGTCTTTTCTAATCAGCTCTATCATTTCGATACCATCCAAAACAGGCATTATCAAATCTGTTATGATAATATCTATTTCGTTTTTATGCTTTTGTAAAAGTTCTAAAGCTTCTTGTCCGTTATAAGCGACATATACTTTGTTAAAATAATTTTCAACAACTCTTAAAGTCGCTTTTGCAAGAAATTTACTATCTTCTACATATAAAACAGTAATCGATTTTAGCCTCTTAAATTTTTCCAAACAAAAATTCCTTATTTAATTTCATTGGACATATTGTCTAAAACAATAAAAAGCTCTTTTGAAGCTTTTTCTGCAGAACTAAAAGCTAAAATGATTTTGTCTGCATTTTCAATAGCTCCATTTTCTATATGTTTTGGGATAGTCCTGACATTTTCATGTACTGTCTTATGAATAGAATCTATTTTATTATATGAAGGTGTTTTACCAAATATATTTTTACCTTCATTCGTATACCATTTGCCAAATCTACAACTAAAGTGATCTGCAAATGTAAATTTATGATCATCTTTAAATACGGCATCATAACCATGGAACTTAAATACTATATGATCCAGTTTCGCAAGATTGATAAACATTTCATTTGAAACTTCTTTATTGTTCTTTTGAATTTCCTGTGCATCAGTGACTAGCAATTTTAAACTTTCAGTAAACACATCGAGCTTTTGCATAGACGTAGAAACCTCACTATTCATTTGATTAGAAAAATCCTGCATCTCCACACTATTTTGTTTTAAAAGATTTATATTGAGTTCTACTTCATTAGTCGCTTTTTGTGTACGCTCAGCAAGCTTGCGAACTTCATCGGCAACAACTGCGAATCCTCTTCCATGCTCACCGGCACGTGCTGCTTCAATAGCCGCATTAAGAGCTAAAAGATTTGTTTGATCGCTTATATCTTTGATTAATGCTATTACATTTGTGATTTCATTTACACTGCCATTAAGTTGAGATGAGTTTTCTCCGCTAAGCGCTACTTTTTGGGAAATATTTGCCAAAGAAGCACTCATTTCTCCGGTTGAACTTTGTACAACGGAAATAACTTCTGCTGCTTGTTCATTTCGTGTATTTATGGCTTCTAAAGCCTTCATCGTATCAATAATACCTTTTTGAACTCCGCCTACACCGCTTATAGCACCCTCGCTTAAAAGTTCTGTTAGAGACAATGTTAGTTTATTTGCTTCTAAGCGTTGCTCACTCTCCATTGAATGTCTGTCTGATTTTTCCAAGCTCTCTTGTGCTTCTTGCACAGATCTATTTGCAACACATGCTAAATGATTTACAGATTGTTGAATAAAGCCTATTTCATCTTTACCGTTTTGAGAAATATTTTTTGAAAAATCTTTTGAAGATATAATGTCATCAATCTCATTTTTAAATCTGTTTATTCTTTTTGATAAATTGTTTGAGACATAAAAACTAGATGAAAGTATAAAGATGATTATCAGTATATTTATAGCTGTTCCTATAATCATTGAATTAAACGCTCCACTCTTTAACAAAATAGCTTGTTCCTTTAAATCTTGAGACATTTTATCTTCGATATTTTTAAATATATTTATTTTTGAAGTTATCGTAGCAAACCAGTATGTAGCATCTATGCCAAATCCGCCTTGTGGATGAGCCAGTGCTATTTTTCTCATTTTTTCTACTTCATCTACTTCTTTTGATTTTATAGCATTCTCATAAAAAGCTCTATTTTCATCTGATGCCAAAAAAAGAAATTTTTCCATATAAGTATTTTGTTCACTAAGCAAAGTAATAAATTTTTCATAAAAACCAGGAGCAAAAACATCTCCTGAAAAAGTAGATGAGAGGACGGCTCTCTCAAGTCCGGCACGTTCTTTAGAAGCTAAAAAGTTAACAAAGGCATTAATAGAGTTGTTCATTTGTGCATTTGAACTCATCTTTGCTATCTCTTCGATTGAAGAGATAAAATCATTATTTGATTTTGTATAGTAACCCACAGGAACACCGACCGCAACACTTAGTGAATCAACTTGGCTTCTGATTTCTGCAAGTTTAGGGAAATTGTCATTCGCTTTTGATATTTTCAAACGCAGACTTTGAGAGTAATTGTCTATTTTCATAGATTTATAATATTGTTGTAATTCCAGATATGTTTTATCAGTATCTTTTCTGATATTTTGTAATTCAGATGAAAATTTTGCACCCTTTGAGCTGATGAATCCTGCAGAAGCACCTCTCTCTTTTTGAAGATTATGAACAAGCGCACTGCTTTTTTGACCATAGCCGACCATCTCTTCTATTTGGTCTAAAACAGCCACTTCTTTGTAACTTCTATAGCTATCCATGCCTAAAGAACTTAATATCACCAATACAGGCACAACAATCATCAGCACCATTTTCGATTTAATCGAGATATTGTTTAACATATTCACACCCCTCTTTTTTTAATTTTAATCGGTATTCTAATAGTAAAGGAAGCTCCCTTATCTATATTTTTAGCAAATATACTGCCCTCAAGATGTCTATTTATTATTATTTTTGACATATAAAGCCCAAGCCCTGTTCCATTTTTTTCTTTTTTTGTTGAAAAGTATGGTTCAAACATTTTAGAGATGACATCTTCAGGTATACCGCCTGCGTTATCTTCTATTTTTATAATAAGATTCTCATCATCTTTTGTGCAATCTATAATAATTTTTTTATTTTTCATGTCATTTGCTTCAAAAGCGTCTTTTGAGTTATGTAAAATATTTAGAAGAACCTGCATCAATTCATTTTTATATGTATATAAAAGAGTTCTTTTGCATTTGTTTTTTATCTCAATAACAATAGAACTCTGTTCAAACTGTTTTCTAAGGAGAGAGACTCCTTTGTCTATAGCTTCTTCAATGAAAAATTCCTGCTTTGATTTGCTCTCTTTGAAAAAGTTTCTAAAATCATCTATCGTATCAGACAAATATCGAACTTGTTTATTTATATCTTCAAGTTCATTTTCAAACAGTTTTTTATCAAGCTCTTCGTTTTCACTTTCAGTTAATATAATACTAAAGAGCATATTGTTTGATATCATGCCTATCGCAGTTAAAGGTTGTCGCCACTGGTGTGCCACCATCTCTAGCATCTCCCCCATGATTGCGCTTTTAGACTGTATTAAGAGCATCTTCTCATGTTCTCTTATCTGTTCTACTGATTTTTCTACTCTTAGTTCAAGTTCATCATTTAGTTTTTCTAGCTCTTTTACACCGGCACATGCACTAAGAGCAAAATTTATCTTTCTTTGGAAGTTGCAAACCATGGAGTAAATTTCTTCTATATTGTTCTCTTTTTTATATATAAATTTCATATAGGAGCTTTTTAGCGGCAAAACCACTATATGAAACTCATTATATTGTAGCAATGAACACTCATCTTTATCCTGAGAAAATTCAGCTTTGTACCCTATATCTTTGCCCGCATAAATCATAGGAGAAGAGAGATCTCTTCTCTCGTAAAAACCCACAAACAGTGCTTTTGTTTTTTGGTAAAAAGTAATAACTACTTCACTCATCATGCTCTCAAGTTCAAACGAGTTTCCTATGGAACTTAAACATTCATATGAGATAGTTAAATATTTATCATTCATTTTACTCTTCCGAATTTATTGCGGTTGGTTTTAGATATTTTCATTAGGATGCCCGATAAAATAGCCCTGCATAGCATCTATATTTAATTTTAAAAGAGCATCATGAAGTTCTTTTGAGCTTACATGCTCTGCGATAACTTCAACATTAAGCTTATGTGCAAATTCTATAATTGTTTCAACAAGAACATGTATCTTTTCATTATCTAATATTTGAGAAATTAGACTTCCGTCAATTTTTATAAAATCTGGTTGCAACGTAAATATGTAAGCAAAATTTGAGTATCCGCTTCCAAAATCATCTATCGCTATCTTTACTCCATGCACCCTGAAACGTTCTATAAATGAATTTACAATATCCATATTGTCTAATTGTTCCGTTTCAACAATCTCAAATATAAGCCTGTTTCCAAGTCCGTTTACAAATATCACATCTTCTAACTTATTCATTAAATCAGTATTGTTCATATCTGCATATGAAAAATTTAGGGAAAAAACTTCATCATTTTGTAACATCATATCAATCGCTTGAAAGATGACCATTTGCGAAATTTCATTGTAATAGCTATGTTTTTTTGCAATATCTAAAAAAAGCCCAGGCTCAATCAGTCTGTTTGCGTCGTTTATATTTTTTATTCTCATAAGAACCTCATATTTAATATTTTTATTTTTCATTAAGATTGGCTGATAAACGGGAGTTATCAAACAGTTCTCTATACTGTTTTGCAACATTTTTTTGACTTCAATGATATTTTTAACACTGCTTGTGCTATCAGGGACATCTTTATAAAAAGCGTACTTTAACCCATGTTTTTTAGCATACTGCAAAGATTGATGCAGACATTCAAGTAATCTATGCTGGCTTTTTGCAATTCCAAGTGTGATGGTTATGCTTATATCATTGATACCGATAACGCTAAATCTCCTTTTTTCCAATAATTTACAGATACTTTTTGCACCCTCTTTTAATACATCGCAATTAATTGGAGGCTCTTTTTTTAGCAAGATAAATTCATCACTGGATATCCTAAAAACATCACATCCGTAATTTAGAGCTTCAATTTCGAGTATATTTGCAATTTGATAGAGCAGATGATTTCCATGTGCGAATGAGTAGTAGTCGTTGATGAGTTTAAAATCATTAATATTTACTAAAATAGCATATCTGACATCATCACTGCCGCTTATACATTCCATAAAATACTTATGATTATAAAGTGAAGTGAGTGCGTCTTTATTGTTAAACTCATCTTCGGACATTGTAGAGCTTTGCGATATCTGTTTTTTCATCTCATCATAATGATATTTCATTATTTTATCTGCATATACATTTTTAACTATAGAGAAAAGCTTATGAAGCATAACATCCATATCGATAGGTTTTAGCAAAAATCCAGCGACACCGATGTTTATCAGTTGTAGTAACTCTTCTATCTCTTTGTGTGCAGATATTAAAATTATTAACTGATCTCTATTGATAGATATAATACTTTCACAAAGCTCAATACCGTCCATAAGAGGCATTTTTAAATCCGTAATAACCAAATCATACGAATTATCTTTATACATTTCCAAAGCTTCAACGCCGTTTGAAGCCACTTCTACACTATTAAAAAGCTGCTTCAGCATTTTAGATATTTGGTTTCTGATATTTTCTTCATCCTCAACATACAAAATGTTAATCGAACTTCCAAATACGCGAATTTGTTTTATAAGGTTTAAATCCATTTCTTAAATCCATTTATGATATTAAAATTTCTATAAGATTATATACAACAAAAGCTACTCATTTGCCGCGAATAGAGCACTTAAATAACATTTTGCTCATTTAAGTGATTCAAAGTATACCAATTTTTATAAAAACCTATTTATCATTTAAATCTTCAAACACAATTGTATAGTTCAAGTGTTGCATGTTTGTTGCAAATAAGATTTAAGCAAGTCTAATCTGTTTAAGTTCTAAATTGCGATAGCTTTTCACTTAAAGTAGATGCGTTGTGTTCGAGTCTTTTAATTTCAGAAGAAATAATGTTGCTGCAGCTTACATTATTTATCGTTTCCTCATTTATTTGATAAATTTTATTTATTATGTAATTGGTGCTTTCTTCCGTTTTATGAAGCGTGTCTAAAGATGCATTCATAGCAACAGTAGTTTCACCCATTGTTTCAACTGTTAATTCTATTTGATCTTTGGCATTTGAAGATACCTGTGTTAAATTTTGAATATTCTCCGCATTGCCGTTCATCTTATGGCTAACATCATTTATAGACTGGACAATAACGCTAATCGTAGCGTTGATTTGACCGAGGCTATGCTGTGTTCTTTCTGCCAATTTTCTTACTTCATCCGCAACAACCGCAAATCCTCTTCCATGCTCGCCTGCACGTGCCGCCTCGATTGCCGCGTTGAGCGCTAGCAGATTTGTTTGATCCGCTATTTCGCTAATTACGCTCAATACATCTTTAATCTGATCCGCTTCTTTGCTTAAATGTGATAAATCTTCCACTAAAGCCATTTCAGCCTCGGCACTTTTGTGGATTTCTTCAATCATATTTATAATATTTTTTGTTGCGGCATTTAAAACACTCTCAACTCTTGATACGGAGTCTTTAAGAGTATCTGCATTGCCTGTCGTTTCTTTGATTAGTTGCATTGTATTTTTACCGTAAGCTGTCGTATCTGAAATAATCATTGACGTATTATCTAAGCTTTTAAGCATATTTAAAAAAAGATTGTCAATTCCGCATATAATATTTTTATTATCGCCGGCACTCTTTTTAGATTCATCTATTGCATCTCTTGTTGAAGAAACAAGGCTGTTTAAACTTAGAAAAATAGTCGATATTTCATCACTGCCCAGTGAAGATTGTTTAAAGGTAAAATCTTTATTGCTATCAATATCGTTTAGAGATAGTTGCAGTTTTTTTATTGAAGAATGTATACTAGTCACCAAAAATCCACTAATCAGTATTAATAAAACAAAAGTTATACCTGCCGTAAAAATTATTTGATATTCATAATTTGAGAGTTTATTGCCGAATAATTCTATATTATTGTCTAATGATTTTTTTGAAAAATCAATTAATAGATTTAACTCTTCTTTTGTTTTTACGGCGACTGAATTATAAGAGGCTACAGAATCAACCTTGTCTTGCGCATCAGAATCCGCATCCGCAAAAGTAGAAACCATTCCCAGACCAATAGTGCTTAATGCCTGTGTTCTTAATGCGACATTGTCAATTATTTTTTTCAACTCTTTAAACTCTTCATATGAAGAGAGCTTTTCCAAATCTATTATATAGCTTTTCAAATCATTACGGATTTTCTCGTTTTTAGTTTTATAATCACTCTCAAGTTTTAATTGTGAAGATGCTGATGTTAAAAATACATTTTGCAATGTTGCTATTGATTCAGCCATATTACTAGATATAGAAATTAAGTGAAGCTGTTTTGACTTAAAATCGTCAAAACTGCTTTTGGAAGCACCAAAGGCATTAAAACCTATAATGCTTACAATACTCAATGATATTAAACCGATTGCAGCGATAAACCAAATTTTCGCCTTTATACTTAAATGCTCTACTATTTTCATTAAAACTCCTATTTTTAATTTTAACTTGAATGTCAAATATAACTTATTTCATTCTTGCCGATAAACTCTTTAGATAAAGTATCTTCTACCATGGCTTGTGCCTTTTGTATAGTGGCATTTGCAATAGCATCTGCTTGAGCTGCTACTTTTGCATTCTCTTGTGTCATTTGGTCTAGTTGTGTAACTGCTGTATTTATTTGACCGATACCTTGCATCTGTTCACGGTTTGCGTTACTTACGTCTTGAACCATTATTGCTGTTTGAGCTATTTTATCTGCTATAACTTCAAAGCCACGTGTGAGTTCTGTTGCTATATTCATACCTTCGTTTGATTTATTTGCAGCTAAGGCTGCCATAGTTTTTATCTCTTTAGCGGCATCAGCGCTTCTGTTTGCGAGGTTTCTTACTTCTTGAGCTACGACTGCGAATCCTTTTCCTGCATCTCCTGCTGTTGCAGCTTCTACTGCTGCGTTTAAGCTTAGGATATTTGTTTGGAATGCAATGTTTTCAATAATTGCTACTGCATCGTTTATGGAGTTAGTTGCACTCTGGATTTCTGTCATAGCTGTGGATGTTCTTTTTGCAAGTTCTGCTCCATCTTTTGCGGCAGAGTCTGTTTGGTTTGCCATGGTTGCCATTTCGTTTGACTTTTGCACATTGTTTTGGACATTAGATGTCATCTCTTCCATTGCGGCGGCTGTTTCTTCTAGGGATGCAGCTTGTTGGTTAGAAGCTGTTGAGAGTGTTTCTACTGCTTGTTTTAGGGTTCCTGCTTCACTTTGGAGATCTACACCCACCTGCAAAGAATCTTGAAGCATTTGGGTTATTGAACCCCGTAATTTATTAATATCCTTTATTAAAGTGTCAAATACGCCATTTGGCTCAATATTTGTTATTTTTAGCTCTTTTGTATAATCGTAATTGCAATACTCTTCCAGTGTATTGTTCATCAGCACAAAATTTGCTCTTAAATTTATTAATGATTGATTTATCGTTTGTTTTAGATTTTGTAAATTTAGATTATTAGTATTAGCTTCAATATGTTGAGTAAACCAGCCGTTTTGAACTCTGTTCATTACTTCTTGCGTATTTTTTATAAATTGATCATCGGCAATAATCTCTGCCTCAATTTTCATAATATTTTCATTAATATATACTGCCATTTGTCCAAATTCATCTTTTGAGTCTAAGTTAATCATCTCTGCTTTATCTGTTTCTCTACTTAAAAATGAAAAAAATGAAAAAAGTCCTTGTTGAAATTTGATTATTGAACCTTGTATATTTGTTATTAAAAAAATACTAATTAGAATCAATAAAGCAAAAGCCACACATGCTATAAAAATTATTTGGTATTCATAATTAGAGAGTTTGTCCTCAAATAATGCAATATTGCCATCTAATGATTTTTTTGAAAAATCATTTAATACCTTTAACTCTTCTTTTGTTTTTATTGCAACTGAATTATAAGACGCTATAGAATCTACTTTATCTTCAGCATCAGAACTCTTATCTGCAAATGTAGAAACCATGCCAAGCCCTATAGTGCTTAATGCTTGAGTTCTTAATGAAATATTTTCAATTATTTTTTTCAGTTCTATAAACTCTATGAGTGAAGCTAACTTTTCTAGCTTTTCAATAGAGTTTTTCAACTCTAGCTTAATTGCTTCATTTTTTGCCTTATAGTCACTCTCAAGTTTTAGTTGAGATGACGCAGACGTTAAAAATACATTTTGAAGCGTTGCTATTGATTCGGCTATATCACTGGATATAGAAATGAGGTGAAGTTGTTTTGACTTAAAATCGTCAAAACTGCTCTTTGAAGCGTTAAAAGCATTAAAACCTATTATACTTACTATGCTTAACGATACTAAACCGATTGCGGCAATAAACCAAATTTTTGTTTTAATGCTTAAATACTTTATGATATTCATAAACTTCACCTATTCCTTATTTTTAGTAAATTAAATTAAATAGCAAATAAAAATTATTGAGCTTGTCTAAAGTAGCTCCGCCCATGTCAGATACACTCATTGGTGTACCGATTTGGTAGCCGCTTCCAACATACTCATAATCAATCATTTCTGCACCAAAACGAAGACTTGCGTATCTGTTGATTGGTTGAATGTAGTAAACTTCAACCGCACTGCCGCGAGTAGCAAGTTTGTTTGTCAAAGAGTTTGAGCCTTGAGTAAAACTAAACCAATTTTTACTTCCTTGATTATATTCAACACCTATTTTTGGGTTTTTCATACTCTCTATAGGCATTGTATATCTTGTGCCTAACCAAAATGCATGACCGTCTTTTTGTTCAGTATCGCCGGGTGTATTTGTTAAAAGTCCCATTGGATAATCCCCGTAAGGCGTTGCTTGATTTGAAGTTACACCGTTTGGTTTGCTTTGAGAAATCGCATAGTGAGCAAACAGGTCTAAACCGCTATTAGATAAATTTGTAAATTCCAACATAGCAGTATAGAGTATTACGTCACCGATATTTGTATTGGTATTTGCACCTGATGAATTAGTAGTATTTGATACGACATCGGTTGCCCCGACTACGCTAAGCTGTAAAAGAGATCCGTCAATCCCCAAACCGCTGTCTAAAAATGCGCCAAGAACATTAGTATCTTTTATTGCACTTGCATCTCCTACATATGTATATGTAGTATCGTCTTGATAACCTTTGCCGTAACCGATTCTAAGAGCCATATCTTTAACACCGGTAACTTTTTGTAAATTTGCAGTTGCAACTATTCCATCAGCCGCACCGTCAAAGCTGAGTGCAGAATAAGTAGCTTTGCGAACCGTGTTATCTTTAAATTGGTGTGAAGGTCCGTCTGAACTAGGTTGGCGACCAATAGTAAAAGTAACCGGAACTAAACCGCTTATTGCCGTCCAGTCGATATATGCTCTCTCTACAAATACTCCGCTATCTGACGGGCGTCTTCCTTGCATTGGATCCATAGAAGAGTACAAATAGCTTGAGCCTGTATCAGACCAATTTTTATACATACTCAAACGACCCGTAAATTTCATATCATCTGCAATATCTGAATTCATGTTTAGTCTTAAACGATTTGACCATACATTTTTAGATGAAGTTTTATCTCCCGAAGCATCTTTTGCCTCAAAATTGTCAACTCGAGTTCTAAAATCTAAACCAAAATCTATTTTATCCGTCATTGTTGAAGTTTCAATCTTGTCTACTCTCTCTTCAATCGCATCATTTGACTTTGCTTGTACGGCTTTAATCTCTTTGATTTGAGCTTCTAACGAGTTTATCTTGCTTTGTAAATCGGTATCCGACGCACTTAATGATAATGTAGCCAATGAAGCTGCAAAACTTAGTTTTATAACTTTTTTCATATATTTCTCCCAATAATTATTTTTTAAATTCCGGCTGCCGCTGGATGATCAGAATCTGCCGCATGACTTGTCAAGTATTTTTTCAGTTCCGCTTTATCAGCATCCGACAACTTGTCAATTCCCATTTTTCCCATTTTTTCACTACTCTCAAAGATCTTTTCCCACTGCTTTATAGCTTTGGAACTAGGATCTAACTTTAAGGATTTTGCCAAATCTTTTCCATCAGCAAAAGATAATGTCACTGTAATAAACAATAACAATAACAACTTAAATAAATTCATTTACCTGCCTTTATTGTATTTTAGAATTAAATTTAACCATAACAAAAAATAACTATTTATTGTTAAGAAAAATTTAAATCTTTCAATCGCAATTATACACAAAAAGTGTTGCAAGTTTGTTGCAAAAAAACATTTAGTTAAATATTGTTTTGCAACAGATTTGCAACATAAATAAGTAAAAATTTTGAATTGAATTTATGAAGCAATTGATAATTTTATACATAAAAAATGAGGAAATAATGGTGATTCAAAATAGTACCAACAATGATATTGTAAAAAGTCTCAAAGAAATATCATATGAGATGAGTATCCTTATAGTAGAAGATGATATTTTATTACAAGAACAGCTAAAAACATTTTTATCTAGATTTTTTAAATACATTGATGTAGCGAACAATGGACTCGAAGCACTCGAAAAATATAGTAAAAATCAGTATTCATTAATTTTTACAGATCTCACCATGCCTTTTATGTGTGGTGAAGAGTTGGCTAAAAAAATTAAATCGATTAATGAATCTCAACATATTATGGTTTTATCCGCACATTCTGAGAGTGATAAATTAATCCAGCTTGTTAATATAGGAATTGACGGATATTTGCTTAAACCTTTAGATATCACTTCCGTTTTGAAACAGATAACTAAGATATGCCAAGCAATATACAACCGTGACATGCTTGAACACTTTAATCTTATGCTAGAAGAGTCAAATAGCGAACTAATGAATCGCAACGCAGAGTTAAGAGCCGCCTTAAAAGAACTCACGGCTGCTAAAGAAACTATACAAAAACTAAGCACTCCACAAAATCAAACAAAGATAAAACAAACTAAACCAAAACAGGAGGTCTCTTTTCTCCAAACTAAAAAAGTCAGTGCGATTGAGTTTGCAAACTCTTATCCCTTAGAGCTAGAGAGCACAAATGAAAGTTTAGAAGATCTCGAAGCTCAATTTTACATTCTTCTGGCAAATGCGGAAAAAACATTTGATCAAAGATCGATAGTAGAGTTAACAGGTCTTTTAAATGATTTTGCCAGAGAGATAGAGATGATACCGCAATTTGCTTCAATCGCACACGGAATATTTGAGGTAGAAAAAGCATTTAGATCCGTGCAGGATCATACAAAGATTCCAACCGTACTGCCTATGCTTGGTTCATTGTTTGATAATTTAGAGAAATGGAGGAAGGGAATATTTTTATATCAAGACGTCGATGATATTCATTATATGGATAACTCGCTTATCAGTGATGCATTGAGTCTTCAAGGATTTTTAAGCAGTGAAAATTCTACATCTGATTCTTCAGATATGGAACTATTTTAAAATTTAACCTATAAAGCTACAAAAAACTTGTCTTTCGTAGCTTTAGTACATAACATTAATTAAAAGCTGACCTCTAAAATTCTCAAAAGCATGGCTTTTGTAGCTTTAGGGGATTGCAAAGGACTTTAGTCCTTGCCACAAAACGAAGTTTCTTTAGAAAAACGGATGAGTTCGTTTTAGTGCGTAACATCAATAAAAAAGGAAAAAAATGAATTTTATTCACAACATGTCAGTCTCAAAGAGATTGTACTTACTTTCGTTCGTTAGCATCATAGGTATTGCTATACTCGGCATACATACGGTATCTCCTATTTTAGAAGAAAAGGCAGATCTCTTATTAGTAAAAGAGAAAACATTAGAAGCAAAATCTTTTGCAAGTTTTGTACATGAACTGCAAATAGAACGCGGACTTACAGCCGGAGTGATTGTTTCAAAAGGGGATAAAAACAAAGTAGATTTACTAGAAAATCAAAGAAAAAATACAGATAAAGTTCTTCTTGAGATTAAAAACACTTTACCGGCATCATTTAACGAATCGTTATCTAAGAACAGGGCATCAGTTTCTTCATTATCCATTTCAGTTGCAGAAGGCACAGGCTTTTATTCAAAAGCAATAGTTTCATTGCTAGAGGGCATTACAAAAGTTCCGGCTATGATAAATGATAAAGAGGTGGCAAGCGCTATCCAAGCATATACGCATATAACCTCGTCTAAAGAGTCTTTAGGAAGAATCAGAGCTCTTCTAAACGGAACTTTTATAAATGACGCTTTTGCGCCAAATACTTATCCTGCATTATGTATAAATAGTGGAATTATAGAGTGCAATGACCATAAGTTTACACTTTTGGCTTCACCTTCTGCAAACGAACTTTATAAAAAGAATCAACAAAAAGAGGATTCTAAATATGTTAAAGAGACCATCGCAATGGCGATCTCTAAACCTGAAGGCAAGTTTGGAACAGACGCTTCCGTTTGGTTTACAAAAGTTACAAATGCTATCAACGACTACAGAGAAATAGAAAAACTTTTCTTTACGCAGATAGACAAAACCGTAGAGAAGAAGATTAATGAGGCGAATAGTGAGCTTATCTTTGCATTAAGCAATATATTTATCCTCATCTTTGCCGTACTTATATTCTCTAGATTTATAGGCGTAAGCATAGCTAACAAGGTAGAGAAGATCCAACTTGGGCTGTTCTCGTTCTTCAACTTCTTAGGAGGAAGAGAAAGCAGCGTTAAAACGATCGAAGATCTGGGCGGAGATGAATTTGGAAAAATGGGAGCCGTTATCAACGAAAATATTGAAGCTTTAGAGAAAAAAATTGCAGAGCAACAACAAAGCATCGTAGATTTTGAAACTGTTTGTATTAAGTCAAGCAAAGGCTTCCTGTTCCATCGTGCATCTACTCAGTACAGCGAAGAGTCGTTAAATAAAACTTCTCGCTCTTTAAATTTACTGCTTGACAATATTGAGCATATGTTTACAAGTTTAACTGCAGTTTTAATTGATTTTGCTCAAGGCAATTATAAAGATATGAATAGCAGTAGCAACAATCAAGGTTCGTTCGCATCCATAGAACAAGCCATGAGAACTATATCTGCTTCTAACAGCGAAGTATTTGGAGTTATATCTAAATTTTCTCGTGAATTTAGCCAAGATGCAAATATGCTCTCCATGTCGGGAGACGAATTAAGCACAAGTGCAAATGAACAAGCTTCCTCTTTAGAAGAGACGGCAGCGGCTATAGAAGAGCTGACATCAAATGTTTCTGCAAACTCTGCCAAAGCTCAAGATATGACAAAAATCGCTCAAGAAGCAAAAGTGGCTTCCGAAAAAGGAAACATAGTTGCTCGTGAGAGTTTAAATGCTATGACTGAAATAGTAAATGCGACAGAAGCGATAAATCAAGCAGTAGATATCATAGATAATATTGCATTTCAAACAAACATCCTTTCTCTAAATGCAGCAGTTGAAGCTGCAACAGCAGGAGATGCAGGAAAAGGATTTGCAGTCGTAGCTCAAGAAGTAAGAAACCTTGCTAACCGTTCTGCTGATGCCGCTAAAGAGATTCAAGAGCTTGCACGTACTGCACGTATAAAATCTCAAGGCGGTTTAGAGACTTCTAAAAATATGATGGAAGGGTTTGCTCTTATTTCTGAGAAAATCGCCCAAACAGACGAGATGGTAAGAGACGTGGCAAATGCAAGCCGTGAGCAGATGGCAGGTATCGGGCAAATAAACGATGCCGTATCACAACTAGATCAGATGACGCAGCAAAATGCAAAAACTGCAAATAACGTTGCCGAGATTGCTAATGAAATACAGGGCAAAACAGAGCAGTTTGAAATGATACTTTCTCGTATCAAATTTGACAGCAAGTATGAAAAACAGAGTTGTGATATAGGAATGGTTTTTGACACTGCAAAGTTAAAGATAGACCATCTAAATTTTAAAGAAAACAACTACAAAAAATTAAAATCAGAACCAAGTGCTTGGAAAGTTACAAATCATCATGAGTGTAACTTAGGAAAATGGATTGATGCTCATGCAAACGAAACTTTTGCCCATACTCCGGAATGGAATCAACTCCTTGCGGTGCATGAAAAAGTTCACGGCGGAGTTCAGTCTTTGATCCATGCCGATTTTGACAACGTTTCTATGGAGCATTTCGACAGTATCTCTAAAGAGCTTGAAAAAGCAACCGTAGGCGTATTTGAAGGATTAGACAATATTAAATTAGTAGCGTGTTCTCACAAATCCTAACAAGGAAGCAAGGTTTTAACCTTACCTTGATGTCAAACAAACTGGCAAAGCAGACGAGGATAAATCCTCGTTTCCAAAGAGGACAAGGAAGCAAGGTTTTAACCTTACCTTGATGTCAAACAAACTGGCAAAGCAGCGAGGATAAATCCTCGTTTCCAAAGAGGACAAGGAAGCAAGGTTTTAACCTTACCTTGATGTCAAACAAACTGGCAAAGCAGACGAGGATAAATCCTCGTTTCCAAAGAGGACGCGGAAGCAAGGTTTTAACCTTGCCTTGATGTCAAACAAATCGTCAAAACCGACGAGTTCGTTTATCGTTCAAATCTAATTAAAAGGATATATATGCACACGGAGAGTTTCAGTAAATTAAGCATTCGCCGACGGATGAGATATCTTATCGGCTTTGTTACTTTTTCAGTTTTAGCAACTTTTGTTTTTGTATTTTTTGCATTTGGCAACATCGAAACAAAATACAAAAATTTGCAGCAGAATTCGGTTGCCGGTGCTTTATATACTCTTGAAATAGAAAAATCTTTAAATTATGTAAGTCGTCTTAACCGTGATATTATGCTTGGAAATGATTATGAAAAAAATATCATTGAATTAAAAGAGCAAATGAGCCAAATCAAAGATAACTTCATAAAGTTAGAAGCCATAAGCGATAAAACATCGTCTACGTTTGTAGATCATGCAAAAAAAAGCACATATATCTTCTTAGAAAACTCTTTTAAGTTAATGCAAAGTTTAGATAAAGAGAGTATTGCAAGAGACAATTTATCTATCTACGCAAAGTATAAAGAAGAACTTACGCCGCCTGCAAAAGCTTCACGTGATGATTTTCAAAAAGTGGTTGAACTTAAAAAAAGAGAGCTTGCGGATGCTACCGTAAATGCTCACAGCGATATGACATTTTATAAATTCGGCATATTTTTAGTTAGTTTAATTATAACGGCTGCAATTTTTATTTTGGCAATATTGATACAAAAATCTATCATAAACGCATTAAGCTCTTTTACTTCCGTAATGGAACATGTTTCAAACGGCAATTTTAACAATATAAAAATAGACACCACACCAAATACGGAATTGGGAACTATGGGTTGTTCTCTTAGCAAACTAATCATCCAGATAGAAACATTCACTCATGAAATATAGAATTCAATAAATAATGCAGCAAACGGCGATTTTAGCAAACCTTTAAAAATGGACTCAATGCATGGAGATTTTGCAAAAGCGATATCACTTATAAAAAATAACATAGATATTATGAAAGAACAAGACGTCATAAAAAAAAGAGATGCCCTAAACTCTCAATTGAGTAAAATGTTTGTAGATGTTACGGAGAGCTTGAGCGTAATCCAAAAAGATCTCAGTAACAATATAAATAATGTTAAAGAAGTAACAAATATTACCAAAGAAGCTGAAACTCTGGCAGATGACAGCAGAAAAAATATTACTGATATCATTAAAGATTTTGATTCACTAACACAAAAATCGCTTAATAATAATGAGGCGATAGTAGATATGTCTTCTCGCACTATTGAGATAGGTTCTATTCTCAATCTTATTAGTGATATAGCAGATCAAACAAATCTTTTAGCTCTTAATGCCGCTATTGAAGCAGCTCGTGCAGGTGAACATGGAAGAGGTTTTGCCGTTGTAGCAGATGAAGTTAGAAAACTTGCGGAGAGAACACATAAAGCAACAAGTGAAATATCTTCATCAATTCATTTATTGAAACAAGATATGCATGAAATTGAAAAAAGTGCACAGGAAATGAATGAAGTTGTAATGCAATCAAGCAAGAAGATTTTTGATTTTGAAACGACATTAATTAACTTGAGTAAAACTTCTTCATTAATAGTTTCATCATCTTATATGATGGAGAACAGCATTTTTATAGTGTTGACTAAGATAGACCACATGATTTATAAATCTAGAGCATATAACAGCCTTATGCGCTGCGAAGAAAAATTACTAAGTATTGACGTTAACCACTGCAGTCTTGGAAAATGGTATAACACCGAGGGCAAACGAAGATTCGGCAAAACATTGAGTTTTGAAAAAATGAAGGCTCCGCATGAAATCGTGCATAAACTTACAAACAAAAATCTAGTTTTTGTAAAAGAAAAAAATGCTCAAACTTGTTTAGAACACTCCAATGAGATAATAAATAATTTTAAAGAGATGGAACAAGCTTCCCATGAGTTATTTAGCCTTATGGACAATCTGATTCCTGAAATTCAAACTCTGTAATTATCTGATTAAAATTTTGTTTAAAAGCTAATCATCACTGTTTTAATTTAGAAAATATAAGAAAATTTATTAAGGTATGTGTTGAAAAATAAAGACAACAATAAAAAAAAATCATTTTTTGATGAATTGGAAACAAAGTACAACCTTAATCTATACAGAAAATTTCTAAAGGGCGGAAATT
>MICC01000063.1:0-2292 GCA_001829715.1 Sulfurimonas sp. RIFOXYB12_FULL_35_9 | reverse complement strand
TTTCAATGAAGTTGAATTTGTAAATTTATCATTTAGCGGTATTACGATGATTAGAACAGCTTTTGTATTTTCTGACTTAAGAGGCTCTGATTTTAGTAAAACCGTATTAAAAAAGTGTGATTTTTCATTTGCAAACTTACAAAACTGTAATTTTAGCAATGCGATTATGATTGACTGTATATTTAGACACGCAAATATGAAAAATGCAAATTTTACAGCTACAGATACGCTTTTTTGTGATTTTACTCATGCGGACCTTTAACTTTCTAAGAAAATGCAACATATTTGCAACATATATTATGTATAATTTCCACGTAAGTTAGTTTAAACTCTTTAAATCATGTGACTTAAAGAGTTTGGTATTAAATCCAAATAATTTTACTCTTCCTTCTCCTCATTTTTTTCATATTTTCAAACCAATATTTAACTCAAAAGCGAGATAAATAAAAATTGCAACATAATTGCAACACTTTGTACTTATAATTCATTCTTAAATTATTACAATTTATACAAATAGAAAATAACAAAATACAGTGATAGTAACAATGCTTAAGCTTTCATAATTGATTTTATGAGTTTTTTTATTTTACGAAAAAATATAATTGCTAATAATCGCTATATTAGAATTTACGAAATAACTGACAAGGAAAAGAAGAGTGAAAGATTTAAGTATAAAAATAAAGTTATGGATTTTAGTAATAGTTTCCATAGTTGCGATTTTGGTAATGTCTGTTGATAAAGTAACATCCGGCATAGCAGTTAAAAATAATATTCAAACAACAAAGAATCGTATTTTAGAAGCAGAATCGTTAGCTTCCACAGTACATTATCTGCAGATAGAAAGAGGTCTCAGCGTAGGATTTCTTGTTAGTGGCGGAACCAAAAACAATAATGAAATTGATGCAATTAGAAAAAAAGCAAATAGCGCTATCGATGAGATCAAAAGAGTTTATTCAATAACACACGGAGACAGTTCTATTTTGAGTTCTCTTAGTGAATTGGAAAAGCAAAGAACACTGATTGATTCTTTTTTGATAGAGCCTTCAGCTGCAGCCGCTTATTATATTAAAGGTATTAAATCCCTTTTAGATACCACATTACTTATCCCGCCTCTTATAGATGACAAGGATGGAAGAAATATTATTCAAGCATATACGCATTTGGCTTCATCAAAAGAGCAGCTTGGACAAATCAGAGCAAATCTAAATGGCGCTTTTACAAAAAATACATTTGATGAAAATGAATTTTTTGAGTTAGGCGGCAGTTTAGGCGCCTACCATATAAACTTGGCAAAATTCAAAGTATTGTCATCAGATAATATGCAGAAATTTTATGAAAGTACTTATAAAGGGGAATCTGTAGAAAAAACTGTTGCAATGATGAACTTAGCAAAAGAAAAAGGAATGAGTGGCAACTTTATGATTGAACCATCTGTTTGGTTTTCACATGCGACTGCCTCAATAGATTTACTTAGAGAAATTGAAATCGCACTCTATAAAGATGTTTATAAACTGGCAGATGAAAAAATAAAAGAAGCTAACAACTCTCTTTTGCTTATTATTTTAGTTTCTGCTTCGATTATTGTAGCACTTTTTACAATAGCATATTTTGTAGTAAAAAATATAGCAAACAATATAAATATTTTTCAACAAGGTCTTCTCTCTTTCTTTTCATTCCTAAATAGAGAAACTACAAAAGCCCAATTAATCTACTTAAACTCTAATGACGAGTTAGGTGAAATGGCTAAAATTATTAATGAAAATATTAGTAAAACAGAAGCTCAAATAGTAATGGACAATAAACTTGTAGAAGATGCGAATAATGTTATCTCACGCGTTGAAAATGGATGGTATTCCCAACATATTGTCGCATCAACTACAAACAAATCACTCGAAGAATTCAAAAACAGCATAAACCGTATGCTTGATAAAACAAAAGATCGTTTTATAACAATCAATAGCGTTCTTGAAACATATGCTAAAAATGATTTTACAAAAGAGCTTGAACTAAAAGGTATAGAGCAAAAAGGTGTACTAGAAATACTTGTAAATGATATTAATGGATTACGTAGTACGATAACTCAAATGCTTAGTAATTCACTTCAAAACGGTCTAGAACTTCAAAATGAAGCAGGCACTCTAAAACAATCAGTAGAACTACTATTAACTTCATCCAACCAACAAGCAGCATCTTTAGAAGAAACAGCCGCCGCAATGGAAGAGATGACATCTAATGTCCAAAACAATGTTGCTAAGTCAAACGATATGGCTCTTATGGCAACACAGACAGATT
>MICC01000062.1 GCA_001829715.1 Sulfurimonas sp. RIFOXYB12_FULL_35_9 | reverse complement strand
CGTAAAATCAATATATCTTTATAAAAGAAGCCCATGTTTAAAGCAATTTTCACCAATAGTTTTGGAATTTTATTCTCAAGAATTCTAGGATTTTTAAGAGATTTAATGACCGCTTCGGCACTTGGCGCAAATATATACAGTGATATTTTTTTTATAGCATTTAAACTTCCAAACCTTTTTCGACGCATCTTTGCAGAGGGTGCATTTACTCAAGTTTTCATTCCTGCTTACGCAAAATCAAAACACAGAGCAGTTTTTTTGGCAAATATTTTTATAATTTTCTTATCCGTAATTATCATCTTATCCCTGCTTGTAACTATATTGCCGAATATCGCCACACAAGTTATGGCTTTTGGTTTTAGCGATGAGATCATAACCATCGCCTCACCCTTTGTAGCTATAAATTTTTGGTATCTTCCGCTCATTTTTTCAGTCACTTTTTTAGCCTCTATGCTTCAGTACAAACGTCATTTTGCAACAACTGCATTTTCAACCGCACTGCTAAATATCTCGCTTATTTTTGCCCTCTTTTTCTCTCAAGACAAATCTGGAGAAGAGATAGTCTACTACCTAAGTTTTGGTGTTGTAATCGGCGGGGTTTTACAACTAATAACGCACATTATCGCTATCCGCCAATTAGGGCTCTCAAAACTGGTATACGGCGGCTTTAAATACATGAGAGTAAAATCAAAAAAAGTGGCACATGAGACTAAAAAGTTTAAAACACAGTTTTTTCCTGCAATGTGGGGAAATTCCACCTCTCAAGTCAGTGCATTTTTAGATACTTGGCTTGCCTCATTTTTAGCTGCGGGATCTATCAGTTATCTCTACTACTCGAACCGTATTTTTCAACTTCCACTGGCTCTTTTTGCCATTGCCACTTCAATCGCTCTTTTTCCCAGCATCGCAAAATATATTAAAAACAGTGATGAAGACGGGGCTATGCTCTACCTAAAAAAAGCTTTTTGGTTTTTAGCATATCTGCTTACGCTAAGCACCATCGGCGGATATATCTTAGCACATGAGATAGTTTGGGCACTTTTTGAAAGAGGCGCTTTTAGTACGATAGATACGCAAAATACGACGGTAGTTTTACAGATGTACATGATAGGACTTCTGCCCTTTGGTTTGCAAAAACTCTTTTTACTTTGGCTCTATGCAAAAGAGGAGCAGTTAAGAGCTGCCAAAATCGCCACTCTATCTCTTGGCTCAAATATCATTCTTTCGCTTATTCTTATCATGCCAATGGGTGCTTCTGGACTTGCTCTTGCAGGAACAATGGGTGGATTTGTAGGCTTTTTTTTAACCATAAGAGCATTTGGAGCAAAAAAGTTTTTTGATATACTTCGCTCAAAAAAAGCTCTCTATCTGCTTGGAAGCTCAGTTTTATTTACGATTTTACTACTTATTTTTAAGGATTTTATGAATGCAGCTATATGATTCGGTGCAAAAAACAAAAAGAGAGTTTATCCCTCAAGAAGAGCCAAAAGTAAGCCTTTATGTATGCGGTCCGACTGTTTATGATGATGCTCATCTGGGACATGCTAAGAGTGCTTTAGTTTTTGACCTGCTTACTAGAGTTTTAAAAGCCAACGGTTTTGAGGTAATTTACGCCAGAAACATTACAGACATTGACGATAAAATCATAAACAAAGCAAAAGAGCAGAACAAAACCATAAAAGAGATAACGGACTTCTATACAAATGCTTACCATGTGGAGATGAGTAAACTCGGAGTTAAACGTCCAGACATTGAGCCAAAAGCAACCGAATCTCTTGAAGCTATGTTTGAGCTTATAGAAAAACTTCTACTTAGTGACCACGCTTATAAGACCTCCAACGGGGATGTTTACTTTGACACTTCAAGCGATTGCGACTACTTAAAACTCTCTCACAGAGTTCAGGATGAGAGCCAAAAACTCCAAAGAATCGAGAGTTTTAGCGAAAAAAGAAATAGTGCGGATTTTGCTCTTTGGAAAAGCGTACATGATGATGGCATCTCGTTTGAGTCACCATTTGGCAAAGGTCGCCCCGGCTGGCATATAGAATGTTCTGCCATGATAGAGAAACACTTAGCTAAAAAAGGTAATAAATTTGCCGTAGATATCCACGGCGGCGGAGCGGATTTGCTATTTCCACACCATGAAAACGAAGCTGCACAGACCAGATGTGCCACCTCACATGTACTCGCTAACTACTGGATGCACAACGGCTTTGTAAATATAGACGGCGAGAAGATGAGCAAAAGTCTTGGAAACAGTTTTTTCTTAAAAGATGCGCTAAAAATATATGACGGCGAAGTTTTAAGATTTTATCTCTTAAGTACGCATTACAGGGCTAACTTCAATTTTAATGAAGAGGATTTGCTAAGTTCAAAAAAGAGACTTGATAAAATCTACAGACTCAAAAAACGTCTATTTGGTTTATCTCACAAAAATGAGAAAACAGCATTTCAAGAGCAGCTTTTAAAAGCTTTAAGTGATGATTTAAACATCTCTGAATCTTTAGCTCTTATTGACGAGATGACAACAGAAATAAACGAAAAACTCGATAACGACGCAAAAGCAAAAGAGACTAAATCACAAGCGCTTTCAAACCTTGCCTACATAGAAGAAATTTTAGGTTTTGGAGGACAAAATCCATATGACTATTTCCAGCAAGGGATTGATTCAAAAACAAAAGACGAGATAGACACACTCATAGCCAAAAGGGGAGAAGCAAAAAAGGCAAAAGATTTTGCCCTATCTGACTCTATCCGTGATGAAATTTTGGCTTACGGCGTAAACATAATGGATACTGCGCAAGGAACATTTTGGGAGAAGATTTAGCGGGTTTTTATCCTGTTTTTATACCCTGTATTTATACGAAGATGAAGCCCTAAATAGTACATGTATGTTATGGCTTTTTTAAGTAAATAAGCTAAATAACCGCTTACTTTAATAACGCCAAAAAGCTCTCCGGATGCCCATCTTCCGCCAAGTGCTATAAAAACACCCAGAACTGAAGCATCAAAAGGCTCTAACTCTTTTTTGTCTATTTTTTTGCGAATCGCCTCAGCTACATACTCTGCACTTCTCTCGGCAGTTTGTGCAGTCGGCGGCAATATATTTCCATTAATATCCCGAATCTCTACACAATCTCCTATTGCAAAAACATTCTCCATGTCACCGATATTAAGCTCTCTGTTGGGTATAAACTGAGATATCCTGTTTTTTTGCACATCTATCTGTTCGTTTAAATCAGATGCTTTGATACCACCAGTAAATATCATAAAATGGTACTTTAATTTTTGAGAATTTTTAAAATAGATATAAGAGTCGTCAAGCTTGTCTATAAAAGTATCGGTGAGGATATTGACACCAAGTGATTCCAATCTTTTTTGGGTATTTTTCACTAGAAAATCACTCATTCCCGGAAGGATTGTTTTGCTTGCATCAATAAGATAAATCTTTATATTTTTTGCTCTGCGTCCGATGGTTTTACTGTAAGTATGGATAATATGAGCCATCTCAGCCGCCACTTCGACACCGCTTAAACCGGCTCCGCCGATAGCTAAATTTATATCTTCATTATTGTCTTCGTTTTGAAGCTTTTTATAGATTAGATTTTCAAATTCAACTCTAAAGTTATGTGCTCTATGAAGACTTTTTACACCGTAACTGTGTTCTCTTAGACCCTCGATAAATGAGAAAAAATTTGTTCTTGCCCCGGTTGCAATTATCAAATAGTCATACGCAATAGATTCGTTTGAAGTCTGCACAAACTTTGCTTCAAAATCTATATTTTTAGCTTTATCATAAATAAAATGAACATTTTTACCAAAACCGCTGCACCAATCTTCTAAGTCAATCACTACGTCATGCATATCAAATCTTCCTGCAATATAACCGTATGCCTCAGTTTGGAGGTAGTGATAAGGATTTTTATCTATAAGTGTTATTTCAATATCTTTATATTTTGCCAAATGTTCTACAGCACGCAAACCGCCATAACCACCGCCTATAATTACTACATTTTTATTCAAACTTTGCCTTTAAAACTATAAATGGCTAAAATTATACAAAAATTATTAGGTACATTATGACAATTGAACAATTAAAGGCTCTTCTTTTGGAAAATTCCAAAGATTTAACTTGTGAGTTTAAAAGGCTTTTTCACGGACGCGGCGGACTCTATGAAGAGTGGAAACATTTAACCATAGACTCGATAGATGAGATTTTAAACGTAGCTCTGTATACGCAAAATGTTTTAGAGAATGAACTTATCGAGATGTTAAAAGAGTTTGTTTCTAACTCAGGACACAAAACAGTGGTTATCCAAAGAAGATACATAAAAGGCTCTCCCAGTGAAGTAGTTATCGGAGATCTCAAAGAAGATCTCTATGCGGTAGAAAATAGCATGAAGTTTAAACTCAACCTGCTCTCAAACCAAAACAGCCTCTATTTTCCTGATATGAAAAACGGCAGAGCATTTGTGAGAGAAAACTCAAAAGAGAGAAGAGTCCTCAACCTTTTTTCCTATACATGCTCTTTTAGCGTTGCCGCAAAACTCGGTGGTGCACTAAGCGTCTCAAATATAGATATGAGTAAAAGCGCCCTATCAAGCGGAAAAACCAACCATCATCTAAACGCAGTTGACCCAAGAGGAGTAAGTTATTTACCGTACAATATTTTAAAATCATTCTCCCGTATCAAACAAAACGGACCTTATGATCTCATCATCATAGATCCCCCTACTCTTCAGAGGGGAAGTTTTGAGGCTACAAAAGATTACGAAAAGATAATAAAAAAGTTACAAGAAATAGCCTCTGATGAGTGCATAGTTTTGGCATGTCTAAACTCTCCGGAACTTGATAGCAATTTTTTAATTTCTCTATTTAGTGAGTTTGTACCGGAGTTTAAATTTGAGAAGCGGCTTAAAAATGTTGATGAGTTTGCAAACGCAGATGAAGAGAGAAGCCTGAAAAACTTAGTTTTTTCCAGAGGTTAAGCACTAAAACTTCTAGCATACTTGCCCAAGAACAGCACATAGTAAACATGCAGATAGCTCTGCATGTTTACTGCCTTACTCGCAAAAATCGGCTAAAAGTCCGCCCTTTACATCCTTATAAACACTCTCCCCTTTTAGCTTTTTAACGATTTGCAGTGCAAAGCAGATAGCAGTTGCAGGACCGCGGGATGTCATAATATTTCCGTCTTGTACAACCATTTTTGTTTCATCAAATCCATCTTTTCGTATCTGCTCCTCTATGGTCGGGTAGCATGTATAGTTGTGTTTTAGCACGCCTGCTCTCTCTAGGGCAAGCGGTGCGGCACAAATCGCACCTATATTTTTGCCTTTTTTATCCATTATTTTGAGTATATTTTGCACGGTTTCATCATCACACAGAGCAAGAGTTCCGCCCCATCCACCCGGAAGAGCAATCATATCAAGGTTATCTACATCCACATCTTTTATCTGTATATCAGATAAAACAGTGACACCGTGAGCACCCTTAACCGCACTATTTTCATCCAAAGAAGCAACCAAAACTTCAATTTTTGCTCTTCTTAGAACA
>MICC01000061.1 GCA_001829715.1 Sulfurimonas sp. RIFOXYB12_FULL_35_9 | reverse complement strand
GTTGTATATTAATCGGTCGAGTACGGATAGGGTTGGACTTTTTGGGTATGTTAATAATGCTAGTACTGTAATTCAGAATGTAGGGTTAAAAAATTCTTCTATTAAAGGTTCTAGTTATGCTGGTGGTTTGATCGGGCATATGTATGCTTCTGTTGTGAATAATACTTATTTTGAAGGAGAGGTATATGGTGTCAGTTATGTGGGTGGATTAATTGGGGTTAATGAAAGAGGAAATGTTTCAAATAGTTATGCTATAGGGAGGGTAAATTCTTCTAATACAGATTCAGGAGGATTAGTAGGGCGTGATTCTACAAATGTTAAAGTGTATACAAATTGTTCTGCTAATGTAAATGTTTCTGGTGTTAATGTTGTTGGGGGTTTTATCGGTTATTTGCTTTCTACTGGAGCTATTAGCATAAATAATTCTTATGCTACGGGGCATGTAAGTGGTGGGAGTTATGTAGGAGGCTTTATTGGGGTTAATGAAAGAGCGAATGTTTCAAATTCTTATACCACAGGAAATGTTAGTGGTTCTGTAACAGACGCGGGAGGGTTTGTTGGGCGAGATCAGATAAATGCTAAAGAGTATATAAATTGTTATGCTACCGGAAATGTTAGCGCACCTGTCATTGGTGGAGGTCTAATAGGTTATATTTTTTCTACTGGAGCTACACTTGTGAATAATTCCTATGCTACGGGAAACATTAATATTAGTGGAAATTATTTAGGTGGATTAATTGGAGTTAATGATAAAGCGACAATCTCAAATAGTTATGCTACAGGAAATGTTGTGAGTGCTTCTGGTATAGATGTGGGTGGCTTGGTTGGATTGGATAGAAGTGGAAAAACATATGATAATTGTTATGCCACAGGTGATGTTAATGGAACTACTACTTATGTAGGTGGATTGATTGGTTATTTAGATTCTACTGGAGTAACTAGTATAAATAATAGTTATGCTACAGGAAATGTTGTTGGTGGTAGTTATGTAGGAGGATTAATTGGGCAGAATAATAATGCTAATGTTTCGAATTCATATGCTACTGGAGATGTTGTTTCTGCCGGAACATCTTCGGGGGGGTTAGTGGGTTATGATTTTTTAAGTGGGTATTATTTAAATTGTTATGCCACAGGTGATGTTAGTTCTTCTTCTACTTATGTAGGTGGATTGATTGGGCGATTTGAGAATGGGGTTAGCGGACCAATTAATAATTCGTATGCCACAGGTAATGTCTCTGGGGATTCTTATGTTGGTGGTTTGGTTGGGGGGATGAAGGGGAGTAGAATTTATAATTCGTATGCCACAGGTAATGTTTCTGGGAATTCTTATGTTGCTGGTTTAGCGGGGTCTGATTTTGATGCTGCTGGGTATATTTACAATTCTT
>MICC01000060.1:36304-37747 GCA_001829715.1 Sulfurimonas sp. RIFOXYB12_FULL_35_9 | reverse complement strand
GAGGATAAGATGATTGTTATTCTTGATATTGACAAAATCTTAGACAAGGAAGAGATGCAACGTCTTTCTCGTCATTCGCAAGAGGCAGCAACAAGTGTACTCCCAGCGTCAGCTTGATAGAGCAAGAAAATT
The DNA here is from genome assembly GCA_001829715.1 of Sulfurimonas sp. RIFOXYB12_FULL_35_9. Classification (GTDB taxonomy): domain Bacteria; phylum Campylobacterota; class Campylobacteria; order Campylobacterales; family Sulfurimonadaceae; genus Sulfurimonas. Next base: position 37,615 of record MICC01000060.1, on the reverse strand, counting down.
AGCTTATGAGCATAGTGGAATCTCTTTAGCCGCAAACAAGGATGTTATGATCTCTAACCGCTTAGATAAGTTGAAGCGGCTTTTGGGAAATGAAAATATCGATGAAGTTTTGGCTTTACATGAAAGTGGCAAAAATATCGATATTTTTATAAGTGCTTTTACAACTAACAAAACTAATTTTTTTCGTGAATCGTTTCACTTTGAAGATTTAAAAGATCGTGTTGTAAAAAAAGCCATAGAGTCTTCTGCCGGATTAAAAATATATTGTTCTGCAGCTTCTACAGGTGAAGAGCCTTATTCTATTTTAATGACGATAGAAGAGGCTAAAGAACAGCATGCAAATCCATTATTTAACTATTCTGTTATTGCCACCGACATAGATAAAGAAGTTTTAAGACATGCGCAAGAAGGCATTTATGAGTTTAATAAAAATGCAGACGATTTTCCATTATGGATAAAGCCTTCTCAATATTTTAAAAGAAGAGAACATCCAAACAAACATGGAGAGCATCTTATAAAAATCAAAGATATCTTATCTAGAAAGATAAAATTTGATCAGATGAATTTAATGTCGCCTAAGTATCCGTTTAATACCAATGAGTTTGATGTGGTTTTTTGTAGAAATGTTTTGATTTACTTTAATCAAGATGACCAAAACGCTATATTGAAAAAACTTTTTGGTACTCTAAAAGTAGGCGGTACTTTATATCTAGGTCATTCAGAAAGCCCACTCGGGCTTAGTCCATATGTTGAGAGATGTGGGCAAAATATATTTATAAAAACGAAAGAATTTTAATGAAAATTATTAAAGGAACTATAGATTCCAAAATATTAAAGCTATCACGTCCAGATGCTATAAAATATATACAAAATAAAGAAACACTAGGCATTATAGGCGGAGAGTTTGCTATTACTTATGATGATGACAACCTGCCGATAAGCACGCTTTTGGGCTCTTGTGTCGCAGTCATGCTTTATGATGAGGATAAGCGGGTAAAAGGAATGAACCATTTCCTTTTACCATCTTCATGCGCACGCGGAGAATCTTGCCGATTTGGTTTATATGCAATGGAGACCATGCTTAATGAGATGTATAAACTCGGTTGTCGCAAAGAGAATATCAGTGCAAAAATTGCAGGCGGTGCTACGATATTAAAAAATTTTTCGGACAATATCGGCGAGAGAAATGTTATGTTTGCACGAAATTTTTGTAGTGCAGAGGGGATACATGTAGTTGCACAAAGTGTACTTGGAAATAACGGTCGAGTAGTAATGCTAGACAATGAGTTTAATACAATGACTAGGTTTGTT
>MICC01000060.1:27168-36287 GCA_001829715.1 Sulfurimonas sp. RIFOXYB12_FULL_35_9 | reverse complement strand
TGTCGATTCTTCGCAAGACATAACTCTATTTTAGGATTCCTATGTATAAAGTAATAATAATAGATGATTCGCCTTTAATGCAAAATATGCTTTCAGATATGATCTCTCAGCTAGATGATTTTGAAGTAGTCGCTACCGCTTCCGATGCTTTTGAAGCACGTGAGTTAATCAAAAAATACGATCCAGATCTAGTTACTATAGATATAAATATGCCTAAAATGGATGGAGTTACTTTTTTACGTAATTTAATGCGTCTGCATCCTATGCCTGCCGTTGTTATTTCTACGGATATTTCACGAAACCATGAAGTATTTGATGATGGAGCAGTAGGATTTATAGCCAAAAAAAAGATTGGCGAAAGTGAGAGTTCTTTTTTTGCCAGACTTGAAGACACTCTCTTAAGATTAGTATTTTTAATTGATAGATATAAAAGTAAATCTCAAGCGAAAAAGGCAACTGCCACAATTGAGATCGAAACAATTAAAAATCATCCGGATATGCTCTTGCCTTTAAAACCAGCATTTATCCCTACCTCAAAAGTTATAGCGATAGGTGCTTCAACAGGCGGGGTTGAGACATTAATAGAAATATTTTCTCATTTAACTCCGCCGCTTCCTCCGATACTCATAACACTACATATACCATTTGGATTTTCTGGAAGTTTTGCCCAAAGACTAGATAGACTCTGCCAGCTAAATGTTTATGAAGCAAAAGACGGGCAAGCCGTTGAAAATTCATCAGTTTATATTGCACCGGGCAATCGTCATTTGACATTAGAAAACCGACAGACAAAACAGTACATAAAACTGCTTGACGGTCCAAAAATAAGCAGACATAAGCCAAGCGTCGATATATTATTTAGAAGTGTACGTAATGCTGTAGGTTCCAATGCAATGGGAATAATTCTTACGGGAATGGGTGATGACGGCTCAATCGGAATGAAAGAGATGCATGATGCAGGAGCGTTTACAATTGCTCAAAGTTCTAAAAGATGTGTAGTATTTGGTATGCCAAATAAAGCTATTGAGTCCAATGCCGTTACAAAGATAATTGATTTGGAAAATATCGCCGGTAATATTCAATCTTTTTGATAAATAATAGGAAAAAAATGGGAAACCATACAACTTAAATGTTGCAAGTATGTGAGATAATGTTTCATATTTATTTTTAAAAGGATAAAAAATGGATTATGTAAGTTCTATGATTTTAGAAGTCATATATGATAGGTTTAAAGAAGATCTCGTTTATGTAGAAAATATAAAAAATGAACTTAAAAAAAATAATAATAAATTCGACGGATTATTGTATTTATCCAAGCTTGACAGTGAATCTAAAGAGTTGTTCGCTAAAAAAATAGGAGTGCGGCTCGAAGAAATTGAATGTACTCTAAATGTTTTAAGAGAACTTTAATCAGCTCTTACTTTTAATAGAGTATATATTCAATTTCTAACGTTCCCTCCTCCTACAATATGCTCTCAAAAATTATTTGATAGCTATGCTTTTTGCTTTTTTAGATTCAGTTTTTTCAAGCGTAAGATAGAGTCTTCCGTTTTCATACTTAGCCTCTATTTTATCTTTGTTAATGTTATCCGAGAGCATAAAACTTCTAGAGAACATCCCAAAATTTGATTCGCAAAGATAATAATTATCCTCTTTTATCTCATTTTTGTACTTTCTCGTTGCGTTGATAGTTAGATAATTATCCTCAACTTTTATCTCAATATCCTCTTTTTTGACACCTGGAAGATCCACTTCTATACTAAAAGTGCTGTCTGAATGTTTTGCCAAATTCGCAAAAGGAAGATGGCTTGCTAAATTATCAAATGTCTCTTTGACAACTTCCAACGCCTTTTCACCTGTTTCTTCTACTTTATCAACTAACTTTTTTGATGTTTTTACGATATCCATGGTAACCTCACTTACTTAATTTCTATTTTTTTCACACTATTTACACTAACTTGAAGCTTAGGGATAATAACCTCTAAAACACCATCCTCAGTTGCCGCTCTAATATTTTCTACATCAACTTTCTCGGGCAGTGTAAAACTTCTTTGAAACTTTCCATAGCTACTCTCTACTTTGTAGTAATCCTGCTCTTTAATCTCACTTTTTGTTTCTCTTTTGCCTGAGATTGTAAGCATATTGTTTTCAATGTTTACACTAATATCCTCTTTTTTAACACCCGGAAGATCAACATCAATATGATAAGCATCACTCCCTTCTCTCGTATTTACGGCAGGTTTAAAATCAACCATCACATCACCTGCATTTGAGTGTTCAAATGAATTTAAAAAATCATTTAAAAAATCAAGACCTGCTTTTCTTCTATAAGACTCAACCGGATTTAAATATCTTGAAACTAACATTGTAGACTCCTCATATTTTTATTTGCTCAAACTTACATTTGAGCTGACAAAACTATACAAAAATTCAAAAAATAGCTTTGCTACTTATGTAGCATTTTGTCTGTTTTTTCTAAAAGCTTTTGAATATTTATGACTATAATATTTTTTCTTTGCGTTTGAATGATTTTTTCAGATTTCAACTGTTTTAAAATCCTCTCTATGACATGCCTTACAGTTCCTAGAAGCTTTGCTATTTCGCTGTTTGAGAGATTTTGCAGCAATTTATATTTAAATTTATTGTTTGGATTTATATTTTCAACAAGCAAATGCACAAATCTATCTTTAACATCATAAAGAGAAATTTCACTTGCCAAATCTTCGGTATATCTTATTTTTGAGGCTAAATATGGAAAAAATATCTTACTAAATGTATGATTGTTGCCAATCCAGTATCTCACAGTTTGTATAGGAAACTGTAAAACTCTGCAATCCTCTAAAACCTCATATATAACATCATGAGGCTGCTCATCCAATAATGATACGACATCAAACATATCGCCTCTTTGATATATAAAAAATGTCTGTTCTTTAGAATTTTCAAAATTTATCTGATATGTTTTTACTTTTCCATCTAAGAGGATATAAAAAAATTTCAGTAAATCATAGGAAGTAAAAGGAGATGATCCCTTTTGATGCTCTATGATTTTTGAATATTTATAAAATTCCTGTTCAAACTCCTTGTCAATACTCTCAAGCAGTTCAATATCAAACGGTTTTATTTTCATTTACAGTACCTTGTTTAATGCCAGATTCCTTCTAGTTTATAGCCGCAATATGGACATATACCGTTTTTATCAAGCTCATTTGTCACATACTGCCCAATATTTCCGCTTCTATCAATTACTCTTTTTTTACAATTCGGACAATATGTAGATTCATAATCTTCATTGTCGACATTACCTATATAAACATATTTCAGCCCCTCTTCCTGTCCTATTTTATATGCTCTAAGAAGCGTTGACTCGGGAGTGCGCGGAACATCAAGCATCTTATATGTCGGATGAAAGGCTGAAAGATGCCAAGGCATAGATTTATCCACCTCAGCTATAAATTTTGCTATAGCTCTAATCTCCTCATCCGAATCATTTTTACCGGGGATAAGAAGAGTCGTTATCTCTATCCAGATTCCCTTTTCATGGGCATATTTCACAGCCTCAAGTACAGGTTTTAGTCTTGCACCGCAAATCTCTTTGTAAAACTCGTCCGAAAAACTTTTTATATCTATATTCATCCCCTCCACATAAGGAGCAAGCAGATCTATCGCTTTTCTTGTCTCATAACCGCTTGTGACGTAGATGTTTTTCAACCCTTTTTCATGTGCAAGTTTTGCCGTGTCATAGGTATACTCAAAAAAAACTATAGGCTCATTGTAAGTGTAGGCGATTGAATCGCATCCGTTCTCAATGGCAAGTTCAACGATTTTCTCAGGCAAAAGTTCATGACCTGCTATCTTGTGGGAATGTTCTTTTGGATATTGCGATATATCGAAGTTTTGACAAAATTTACAAGAAAAGTTACATCCAACCGTTCCCACAGAAAAAGCTTTTGTTTTTGGAAGAAAATGAAACATTGGCTTTTTCTCTACAGGGTCTATATTTACCGCAGCGGCAAGTCCGTATACAAGCAATTTCAACTCACCGCCCTCTACTCTTCTAACACCGCATATACCGTACTCGCCCTCATCAAGCTTGCAAACATGTGCGCAAGCCTCACAAAGGATCTTACCACTCTGTAGTTTTTTACTTAACCATGCTGTATGTGACATTGCAATCTCCTTTAATAGATTATCAATAAATCAACGGAACAAAAGAAAATCCGTAGTGTTCTACTCCATCAAGTTCGCCATTTTTGTTTTTTATCATCTCATAGATTGAATTTTCTACAGGAATAACGATTTTTCCGCCGACATTTAACTGTTTTGCCAATTCATGCGGAAATTCAGCCGCTGCAGCTGAGGCTAAAATACGATCAAACTTCTCACCCTCAATGCCCAGTTCATCTTGGGCTTGAATAATCTTTGCATTTTTAAAGCCGTATTTTTTAAGATTTGAGCTTCCAAACTTTACAAGTTCATCTACTCTCTCGACTCCTATTACAGAGCCTCTATCTCCGACAATATGAGCTAATAGTGCAGTTGTCCATCCTGAGCCGCTTCCGATATCTAAAATCTTTTGTCCCTCTTTTGGCGAGAGCATCTCCATCATCATAGCAACAGTTCTAGGCTGTGAAATCGTCTGAGAGTATCCAATACCAAGAGGATGATCTTCATAAACATTTAAGGCATTTGAATCTGCTACAAAATCCGCTCTATCTACACTTCTAAATGCCTCAATAATATTATCTGAGCGAAGTGCGCCGATATCTACAAGGTAATCGACCATTTGACTGTTTGAACTCATTGTTGCTCGCTTGTAAGACATGCTTCAAGTTCTTTAAACTCTAAGTTGTAGGTTTCGGCGACTGCACGGTTTGTCACGGCTCCGTTAAAAATATTGACCCCAAGAGCTAAAGATGCATCGTTTTTAACGGCGTTTAGAACTCCCTCATTTGCCAGTTTTCTAACATAGGAAATCGTAGCGTTTGAGAGAGCCACACTTGAAGTTTTCGGATAAGCTCCGGGCATATTTGCCACACAGTAGTGAAGCACACCCTCTTCTAAAAAGACAGGATTTGTATGTGTAGTCGGTTTCGAACTCTCTGCTGTTCCGCCTTGATCTATCGCAATATCAACGAAAACCGCACCCTCTTTCATTTCTTTTAACATGTTACGAGTTATAAGTTTCGGTGCAGACGCTCCTCCATGAATAAGTACGGTGCTTATAACGATATCAGCACTTTTTAGCATTTCTCCAAGTTTTTCATGTGAATAGAGAAGCGTTTTGACATTTGGAATCTCTTTTTGCAACTGCTCTAATTTTGGCATAGTGCGGTTTATGACGGTTACATCCGCTCCCATACCGATTGCTATTTTTGCCGCATTTGCTCCTGCATTTCCTGCACCGATAACTAAAACATTTGCCCCTGCGACTCCGCCTGCTCCGCTTATCAAAATACCCTCACCGCCTTGATAGCGGCTAAGATGATATGCTGCGACTATCGGTGACATTTTACCGGCTACCTCGCTCATGGGTTTTAAAAGAGGAAGTTCATTCTCCACTGATACCGTTTCATACGCGATGGCACAGACTTTTTTCTCTATCAAAACAGAAGTCAGCTCGCACATGGCCGCCAGATGCAGATAGCAAAAAAGAGTGTGATTCTCCTTTAAAAACCCATACTCAGACGGCTGCGGCTCTTTAACTTTTACAATCAGCCAGGCCTCATCATAAAGCTCTTTTGCACTTTGTGCGATTGTTGCGCCGGCTTTTATATACTCCGCATCGCTAAAACCGCTGCCAACTCCTGCAGAGCTTTGAACAACTACTTTATGAGCCTCTTTTACAAGACATGTGACATTTGAGGGCGTAATACCGACACGAAACTCACTGCTTTTCACCTCTTTTGGAACTCCGATAATCATCTTTTACTCCTTAAAAGTTATAAAACCAATCTTTTGATTTTCTTGAAAAAGGGTTTTGGGCGTAAAATTCCTCTTCATCCAAAGAAAATCTAAAGTTCTGCATGTAGGCGTTTATAAGTTTATACGCTTCATTTATCTCTTTAAACTTTATAGCATCTCCATCAGGCATATCGGGATGATAGATTTTTGACAATTTTAGATACTTCTCTTTTAGCTCGGTTTGTGTTATGCGGGTTACAATATCTAAAATCTCAAGAGCTTTTTCAAATTTTTCGTAATTCATAAACCGCTCATCCCTAACTCTCTATTTAAACTATCGCTAAAAATAGAGTTCACTCCCATATTAAAAAGCTCTTTTGCGCGATTAGCATCATTAACCGTATAAACACCCACAAAATAGCCCTCTTCTCTTAGCTTTTTTACTGTTTTTTCATCCACTGACTCATCATTTACATGATAAGCATCTGCTCTTAGTTCTCTTAAATACTCAATAAGATTTTGCGGATGTTTATCTTCAACCAAAACTGCAGTAGGCACATTCGGCAATTTTTCTTTAAACATTCGCAGATACTCATGTCTAAAAGATGAAAGTAAAATTCTCTCATCCACATCAGCAGAGACTATCTCTTTTACAACGCTCTCGACGACTCTCTCATCACTAAAAGTGCCATTCATATCTTTAATCTCAACATTCATAAACAAACCTTTCTCTCTTATAAACTCCAATGCCAAGCCAAGAGTAAGCAGCGGTTCTTTATGATTTTTATCTTTATAAAACCAGCTTCCATAATCAAGCATGCGAAGCTCATCAAGCGTAAAATCAGAGACTTTGTATGGACTACGCTCTTTAAAAAGATCCATTTCACTCACATTCGTAGTTCTCTCAAGCGTATCGTCATGCATAACTACAGCTGCCCCATCACGGCTTAGCTGTACATCTATCTCGATAAAATCACACTTGCCGACACTCTTTTTTAAAGCCGTGAGGGTATTTTCAGGTGCAATAGACCTTGCACCTCTATGAGCGGCAATAAGACCGATACGGTTTAAAAGCTCTAAAAATTTCATGCAATATTCTATCACTTATTTTATCTAATCTCTGCTTTTGTGGTAAAATCTATACCAAAATATGAAAAGGTATTTATGCAAACCCAAAAAAAAACTATCTACTCGTGGGCGCTTTACGATTGGGCAAACTCAGCGTATTCGACTACCGTTATAGCCGGATTTTTCCCTCTTTTTTTTAAAGCATATTACAGCGCAGAAGCAGATGCAACCATCAGCACCGCACATCTTGGTTTTGCAAACTCGATATCAAGTTTTATCATAGTGCTTATCGCTCCGCTTCTGGGTGCTATAGCCGATGCAAATTCACTCAAAAAAAGATTTCTCTTTCTCTTCTCATATCTTGGCATATTAATGAGTGCGGCAATGTCGTTTGTCGGACATGGCGAGTGGCAGATTGCGATTTTTATATATGTGCTGGGCAATATAGGTTTTATGGGCTCAAACACTTTTTATGACGCACTTTTACAATCCGTTTCAACTAAAAAAAATGTAGACTTTATCTCAGGTCTCGGTTATGCTCTTGGCTATTTGGGAGGCGGCATTCTTTTTAGCATAAATGTCTGGATGCTGCAAGACTTTGCATTTTTTGGATTAAATAGCGAAGCGGAGGCAATAAAAGTTTCATTTGTGAGTGTAGCCATATGGTGGGCGCTCTTCTCTTTGCCGCTGCTTTTATTTGTAAAAGAGGAGCAAAAAAGTGAGAAAAAAAGTGCCTTTGCGCTAAGAGACGGATATGTCAGATTAAAAAACACTTTTCTAAAGGTTAGAGAGCTTAAACATTTGACTCTCTTTTTAGCAGCTTACTGGCTCTATATTGACGGTGTAGATACGATTATACAGATGGCTGTAGACTATGGGATGGCACTTGGATTTGATCCTAAAAATCTTATCCTTGCACTGCTTATCGTTCAGTTTGTCGGATTTCCCGCGACACTGATTTTAACAAGACTCGCACAATCTTGGAACACGAAAAAGATGATTTATATATGCATATCGGTCTATCTGCTTATAGTTATCTGGGCAACGACGATGAGGGAAGTTTCTGAATTTTATATACTCGCTCTCATGATTGCCATCGTTCAAGGAACCATTCAAGCCCTTAGCCGCTCATACTATTCAAAGATGATTCCCAAAGAGTGTTCGGCAGAGTTTTTCGGATTTTATAATTTTATAGGCAAGTTTGCGGCTATTTTAGGACCTCTGCTTGTGGCAGTCGTGGCACTTTTTACTCAAAACTCACGCCTCGCTATTGCTTCAATATCACTGCTGTTTCTCTTAGGAGCGATTTTACTCTACTTTGTTGATGAGACTAAGGGCGAAAAAGAGCTTAGCGACGCACTGAGTGATTTAGTTTGAGTTCACTCTCTATAGCATCTTTTACTTTCTGGGTAAGTTGATTAAAATCAAGCCCATCAGGTCTGAGAGGTTTTAAAAATGTGACTCTTATCTTTTTCGGTCGAGGAAAAAGCCTGCCTGCTCTGAGTGCATTAAAACTGCCGTCAATCACAACCGGAACTATGGGAATATTGAAAGTTTTAGAGAGCATCGCAAAAAAAGGTCTAAACTCTAGAAGTTCTCCATTTCTTGTTCTTGCACCCTCCGGAAAAATCACAAGATTGTTTCCTTCCCTCAAGGGCAATGCGCAATGCTGCATTGTGTGCTTTAGATTTTCATTGGCATCTATCAAAATAGTCTGTCCATGCTTTGACAAAGGGCTTAGCAAGGGAGTACCGAATACTTGTTTATACGCTAAAAAGAAGCTTTTTTTTAAAATTTTGTACGGCAGTATGGATTCTATCAAAAAGCCGTCAAGCATACTTTGATGCGACGGTGCGATTATGCATGGATAGGTCGGAATATTTTCCTCTCCCACCACTTCAAGGCGAAAATATAGTTTAAAGAACGGGTAGAGAACGGTTTTGTATATAGTCATTATAAAGGGGGAGTAGACAAGCTTTTCATCTATCTCTTTTGATAAAATATCTTCCCATGCAAGCATAGACGGACGGATATACAGAGTGTATGCTTTAACATAGAGATAAAGATCTTGCATCTTCATTATATTTGAAAAAATTGCCTCATCGATTTTAACTCCGAAACTCTCTTGTATAAACACAAAAAGCTCC
>MICC01000060.1:0-27146 GCA_001829715.1 Sulfurimonas sp. RIFOXYB12_FULL_35_9 | reverse complement strand
CTGCCATCTCATCAATCTTATCGGTTAATATTTTATAGCCTCTTATCTTCTCGTCCTCATCTGATTCCATATTGTATAGCTCTATGGCATACCACTTTATCTCTTCTTCGATGTTTATTATTTTTGCTTCTCTTAGGGCATCAAAATCCGGGTAAACCAGTGCAAAAGGGTATCCGTCATGATATATAACTTCAATCTCTTTGATAAATTTGGTATATGAGCGTACCTTCTCTTCTATTTTGTGCAGATTCATTTCATCACTTGGCTTTAGTTTAATTATCTATAATATCAGAGATGCAAAGAAAATGTCAAGCCCTCTTTAAGAGCCAAAAAGCTAAAATACGCCAAAAAACAAGGCTATTTTTTGTTAAATCTTCCCAATTTGTTAGCATTTTTGCGTATTCTTTTAGCACCGATTATGTTTTGGATTATCTTAAATCCAAACTACTTTACGGATGCAGGTTATCACATCACATGGAGCTACTACACCGCTTCACTCATTTTTGTATTGGCAAGCGTAACAGACTTTTTTGACGGCTACATTGCAAGAGAGTGGAATCAAATGACGATACTGGGAGCTATCATAGATCCGCTTGCGGATAAAATGCTTACTATTGCCGCATTTTTGGGGCTTATGATGGTAGGAGAGGCAAATGCATGGGCTATTTATATCATCATAATTCGTGAACTCTTTATCACCGGAATCCGCACTGTAGCGATAAGCGAGGGGCTTGACATAAAAGCTTCGATGGCAGGAAAGATAAAAACTGTACTTCAGATGATTGCCATAGGATTTCTGCTTATGCACTGGCCGCTTGGCAGTGAGCTTTTATGGCTTGCCGTAGCACTTACACTCTACTCAGGTTTTGAATATCTCTGGGGTTTTAGAGACGCAATTTTAAAAGGTAGCAAATAGATGAGTTTTTTAGTTTCACTTTTAGTCCTATCGGCGCTTATATTTTTCCATGAGTTAGGTCACTACTTTGCAGCACGTGCAATGGGCGTTTACATAGAGGTATTTAGCATAGGTTTCGGGCAGAAAATAGTCTCGTTTAGAAAATGGGGAACTGAGTGGAGAATCGCACTCATCCCACTTGGCGGATATGTAAAAATGAAAGGACAAGATGACGCTGATCCGACAAAAAAGAGTTATGATAAAGACAGCTACAATGTAAAAACACCTGCACAGAAGATTTTTATCCTGCTTGCAGGTCCGCTTGCAAACTTTGTTTTGGCATTTTTTCTCTATCTTTTTATCGCTTTTGGCGGACCAAATATCCTCTCTCCGGTTATCGGTCAAGTCGTAAAAGATTCGCCTGCTTTTGTCGCAGGGTTGGAGACAAACGACACTATTCGTTCCATAAACTCTATTGAGATATCTACTTGGGAAGAGATGGCAAAGATCATAGAGAGTTCAGAGGGAGCACTTGATATTGAGATAGTTAGAAATGGCTACATGCAACAAATATCGCTTATGCCAAAAACCACGCAAACAACAAATATGTTTAATGAAGTGATTGAGAAGAAGATGATAGGAATCGGTAGTGCAGGAGTAACACACAAACTTGAACTTGGCGCAGAAGAGACTCTATCCTATGCCATTGATCAAACCGTTCATGCTTCCACGCTTATCTTTACGGGGCTTAAAAAACTTATAGTAGGAGAAGTTCCAGCAAAAGAGCTGGGCGGTGTTATCTCCATAGTTAAACTCACCTCCGATGCGAGCGAAGCCGGATGGATGAGCGTGCTATTTTTTGCGGCACTTATCTCCGTAAACCTCGGTGTTTTAAACCTGCTTCCAATCCCTGCGCTTGACGGTGGGCATATCATGTTCAATCTTTATGAGCTTATATTCAAAAGAGAGGTAAATGAGCGAATCATGATAAACTTAACGATAGCAGGATGGGTGATACTATTTTCGCTTATGGGACTTGGAATTTACAACGATATAAATAGATTGATAGGATAGGCAATGACACAAGAAGAGTACAAAATTTATATAGACAACGTCATAAGAAGAGTCGAGTTTGCCAGAGTTAGGTTTGATGAGAAACATATAGTTAAAATCGTAGCTATAAGCAAATACTCAACTGCAAATGAGATAGAAAAACTCTACCGTATAGGTCAAAGAGCTTTTGGCGAAAACAAGGTGCAGGATTTAAGAGCAAAAAGCAGTGAGCTTGAAGATTTGCCTCTTGAATGGCACTTTGTAGGTAATCTGCAAAAAAATAAAATCAATAACCTGCTCGATATCAACCCTGCCCTTTTTCATGCGCTTGACTCTTTGGAGTTGGCACATGAACTGCAAAAAAAGCTTCAAGCCAGAGACATGACGCTCGATGCACTTCTGCAGATAAACTCCGCAAAAGAGGAGTCTAAGCACGGCGTAATGCTAGAAGATGCCGTTGAAACTTATAGGCAAATTCAAAAAGAGTGCCCAAATATCCACCTAAAAGGCGTCATGAGCATCGGTGCACACACGGATGACAAAGCCATAATTAAAAAAAGTTTTGAGACTACTTACAACATCTACAAACAGCTAGATGGTGCGAATATCTGTTCTATGGGAATGAGCGGCGACTTTGAACTGGCAATCGAGTGTGGATCAAATATGGTTCGCCTTGGCTCAATTATGTTTAATAAATAGAGACTTCTCGTAAACTCTCTCTTGGAAACGAGGTTTTAACCTCGTCTGCTTCATCAACAAAGATAAATCTTTGCTTCCTTTTTTGGTTTTAACTACCTCATTACGAGCGCAGCGAAGCAATCAGAAAATTGGTGTCAGCCACCTTTTATGCGACACTTGTATTCTTTCATGAATGATAATGTTTGATTTGAGAAATAAATTAACCGCATGGTAAGTTATTCTTGATGACCATACTTAGAAAATTTTACATCTACATAACTTTGTCCTTCAACTTCTTTAAGAACAACACCAATATCTTTATAATAATCTATCAAACAAATTTTTAAATTTTCAAGCTCTTTTGTTCCATTCCATTTATCAGGATAATTTTGCATTAAATTATTAAAAATTCTTTCCATTGTATACAAAGTTTCTTCCATTATAGTACCTTTGATACTAGAATTCATTTCCTCTAAATATTTATCTAAAGTATAATTAATTCCTATAATATTGCCTAGAAGATATGAAGCTTGATTAAATAAATAATAAGCATGAGTTTTGAATGAATCCAAAAAATCTAATAAAGGAATAAGTCCATTCTGGTAAGACCATTTTTTGTCAAAGATATTTTTGTCAAAATCATTTAATGCATGAAAAAAAGTATCATGACAATGGTTTATACTTAATTGTGTCAATAAGCTAGAAGCTTTATAATTTGCATAAAATTCATTCCAAGAATTTTTTACTAAAGGGTAAAAAACTTTATCTTCATAGTTAGTATATTCATCAATAAAAAATTCTTTGATATATGTATTCTTCTTATTTCTATCATCTATATGAGCTAATTCATGTGCTATGATATTGAATGTTGATTTATTTGTATCTTCATTGGAATACATGTATAAAAAAGTTTCACTTAAAACTACAATGTCTTTTCCATTAAAATCAATTGATTTTGCAATTCCTACTCCTAAACCATTGTCAGTATAAGTTAAAAGACTTTCATCAATTCCTTCCTCTTTTAATAATTCTAATTCCTTTTTATAATTTTCAGTTAAAATAACCCTATCCAAAGTATTTACTTCAAGTTCTAATATATTTTTAATATTTACAATTATTTCTTTTAAATTTTGCTCAGTAACATTTTTTAATTCTTTATCAAGATTTTCAATTTTTAAAATTACTTTAAAATCATTACACATAAATATTTCCTTTTTATTTATAGTTTAACGGATGCGTAGCGTCCAAGATAACTATTTATTCAAACACATTATATAGATATTAACTTGAAAAAATAAAAATAACTTACATCTTAAATGTGTATTAATTATTATAATTTACGAAATGAGTGTCCGAAATACGAAATCGAAAAGGGTGTCAACCACCTTTTTATGTCATGTTTAATAAATAACAACTCCAAACTCTATTAAAAAGAGATGGGAGAGTTTAATAAAACTTTTCTAGCGTTTATATCTTGGATCGGTCTGTTGTTTTCATGATGCATAACTTCTAAAAACTCTTTTGTTTGAGCTTCCGATATAGTTGAATAATGTTTAAGAACAAACCATCTTACACCCTCGCTGCAAGGCGGAGTGGTAAGAGAACCGGTAAATCTATAGTATGATCTGTTTTTTGGTAAAAACGAATTTAAAACATCGGTAGACGAACAGTAGCACTCTTTCTCATCCGCATTACGCGGCATTCTATCCCAAATATCTTTTATGGTTTGATTCTCTTTTCCATTTTCAAACATAAGCGCTACTACGGCTATTTCACCTTTTTTTGAGACATGTACAAAATGCGCCTCAAGCGGAAAATTTTTTCCCTCTATCTGATTTTCGCTAGGCGTATGAAAATGGAGCTGTTTCAAATAAAACTCTATTCCATCAACCTTTATGCTGCTTCCCTCTTTTACATTTACTTGTATGGTATGACCGTTATTTACAATATCAGATGTTCTTGACTTGTAATTAAAGTCTATATCTTCAAGCTTATTTGTAGTAATCGTAACACCTTTTGATATATTAATCGGGGATTGATTTTTGCCGTCTTTGCATGTGCTGTATTGTGGTGCCAAATAACCCCAATTTTGAGCACCATCATGACCTGTATAACCCCAATGGGTTCCATGTGAAGCCCCAAAAAGCGAACCGCATAGCAAAACAGCACAAAATACGCTTTTAATAATTTTATCAAATTTCATAACAATTCCTATTTCTATTAATAAAGACAATAATACCACCAAATATAATTTTTTTTAGTATACTTTTAAAAAATCAGGTATCAAGTTGACAAAAAGTTACGAAAGTATAATCATTGGAGCAGGCGCTGCCGGAATTATGGCAGCCATAACCGCTGCAAAAGAGGGAAAAAAAGTTCTGCTTTTGGAAAAACTTCCGCAAATCGCCGCAAAGCTAAAAGCTACCGGCGGAGGACGATGCAATCTCACAAATACACTATCAAATGAAGATTTTATGGCAAAATTCGGACGTAACGGAAGATTTATGCAAGACGCTCTTAGAGCATTTGACTCCAAAGCTTTGGTAGAATTTTTTAAAAGCATTGGGGTTGAGACTCACGCACCCGACGGTTTTAGAGTATTTCCCACTTCACACAGCTCACAGACCATTATATCCGCACTTCTTGATGAGATGCGAAGATTGGATGTAGACATTTTAACATCCAAAAAAGTAGAAAACCTCTTACATGTAGAAAATCAAATAGTCACTGTAGAAACTGAGGGTGAGATATTTTATGCCAAAAATGTTATTTTAGCAACCGGAGGACTTGGTTATCCGACTCTTGGAGCAGACGGTGATGGTCATAAAATTGCAAAAGAGCTAGGTCATCATGTAACAGATCTGCATCCTGCCATGATGCCGCTTCAAACAAAAGAGAAGTGGGTAGCTTCGTGTTGTGCAGATACAATCGCAAAAGTTGAACTTCGCATTGACATGAAAAAACAGAGTAAAATCAGAGCAAATGGAGATCTCATCTTTACAAAAAACGGCATTAGAGGTCCTGTCGTGCTAGATGCCGCCAGAGAGATAACCCCGCTGCTCGATAAATACGGCGAAGTTCCCATTCTTCTAAACCTTACAAAGGGCATGAATGAGGAGCAAATCACAAAACATTTAAAAGATGAATTTGCAAAAAATCCAAATCTAAACATGCTAGAACTTGTAGGCACTCTGCTCCCAGAGAGTCTATCAAATGAGTTGTGCATTCTCTGTGAAGTTGATCCTAAAACAACCTATAAAAAAGTATCAGGAGCAGCCAGAGCAAAACTTATAGGTTTGCTTGCTTGGACACCGCTCACCGTTGTAGGACATGATGGTTTTAAGATGGCGATGATTACACGCGGCGGAGTTGATTTAAAAGAGATTGAACCAAAAACAATGCAGAGTAAAATCATAAACGGTTTATACTTTTGCGGAGAAATTATGGATCTTGACGGTCCATGCGGAGGCTATAATCTTCAGTGGAGCTTTGCAAGCGGACATCTAGCAGGTAAACTCAATAAAAATACCTGATAGAAGCAAAACCGTATACATTCGTCTCTTCCAAAGCTTTTACATGTTCTTGCGTGAGGATGCCGCCTAATGCAAAAATATCTATATCACACGCATTTAAAATCTCTTTTAAATTCTCTACTCCTTTTGGCTCGCCTTTATTTGGAGAAGAAAAAATCGGGCTGTATGTAACAGCGTCGGCACCGAGATCTTTAGCTCTTAAAATCTCCTCTTTTGCATGCGTACTTACTATGACTTGCAATCCAAAATCTTTGGCTTTTGCAATCTCATCAAACTGCATTGATGTCAGATGAACACCTGTTGTATTTAACCTTTTTGCCAAATTTATATCTTGATGAATGAAGCTTTTTAGATTCTCATACCCAGCACAAACTCTTGCAAAGTAGGCAGCTTGATCCGCATAATTCTCATTCTCTTTATCTCTGAAAAGAACATGAGTCGGTTGATGTTTTTCTATCTGATTTGCTAAAATTTTACAAAATTCATCAACATCGCAAGTATAAAAATCTTTTGATGTTATTAAATATTTATACATCTCTAAACCTCATATTTTTTTTTTTAAAAATTTATATGTGTCATTATACACTACTCTCACGAATAGAGCTTTTAGTGACGCAAGTGTGACACATTTTATTATAAGTTTTTAACGTCTATTTATATAAACTGCGTTTCTAATTTTTTACGAGGAAGTTACATGATTGAGAATATTTTAAAGCGAGATGGAACATATAAAGAGTTTTTATCTTTTAAAATTGAAGATGCTATCAAAAAAGCTTTTAAATCTCAAAATGTAACTTATGACAGTTCGATATTTTTTAATGTTCTTGAAAAACTCAAAAGTAAAAGAGTCGTTGCCGTTGAAGATATTCAAGATTTGATAGAAAAAGAGCTATACAAATCAAGATACTTTGACGTAATGCGTTCATTTATGATTTATCGTCATACGCATAAAATGCAAAGAGACGGCGGGCTGGACGAAGATACAACCTACATCAACTCTACTCAAACTATCGAAGAGTATATAGGCGGAACCGACTGGCGTATTAAAGCCAACTCAAATACCGGATACTCAAATGCCGGACTTGTCAACAATACTGCAGGCAAGGTAATAGCAAACTACTGGCTGGACAAAATCTACTCTAAAGAAGAAGGTTATGCTCACCGTAATGGAGACTATCACATCCACGACTTAGATTGTCTTACAGGTTATTGTGCAGGATGGAGTTTAAGAGCACTTCTAGATGAAGGTTTTAACGGTGTCCGTGGTCGTGTAGAATCAGATGCTCCAAGACACTTTCGTGAAGCACTAGGACAGATGGCAAACTTCTTAGGTATCTTACAAAGCGAATGGGCAGGCGCTCAAGCATTTAGCTCATTTGATACTTATTTAGCTCCTTATGCATTTAAAGACAAGTTGTCATTTTACGATATCAAAAAAGCTATCAGAAGCTTTGTATATAATCTTAATGTTCCGGCTCGCTGGGGACAATCTCCATTTACGAATGTTACGATTGACTGGACTGTGCCTGAAGATTTGAAAGAGCAGATTCCTACATCAAAACAGAACCATATATTTAAAACTCTTAATGATGACGAGCTTCTTAAAGAGGCAAAACACAGAGGCGTAAACTCCTTTGAAGAGATGACTTATAAACATTTTCAGCCGGAGATGAATCTTATCAACAAAGCTTACTATGAGATTATGACTGAGGGTGACTTAACCGGTCAGCCGTTTACATTCCCTATCCCAACCGTAAACATCACTGAAGATTTCGATTGGTACGGAGAAAATACAGATATTCTCTTTGAAAACACTGCAAAAATCGGTTCATCATACTTCCAAAATTTTATCGGTTCTCAATTTAAACGTGATTCAGAAGGCAAACTTGTTCCAAATGAAGAGGCTTACAAACCGGGACATGTAAGAAGTATGTGTTGTCGTCTACAACTTGATTTAAGAGAACTTCTAAAAAGAGGCGGCGGACTATTCGGTTCGGCAGAGATGACAGGCTCTATCGGTGTTGTCACTATAAATATGGCGAGACTCGGCTTCCTTTATAAAGGGAACAAAGAGGCTCTTTATGTAAGACTTGATCAGCTTATGGAACATGCAAAGTCTACGCTAGAGAAAAAAAGAGTGTTTATTCAAGAGATGTATGACAGAGGTTTATACCCTTATACAAAACGCTATTTACCGGGCTTTAAAAACCACTTCTCGACGATTGGCGTTAACGGTATCAATGAAATGATTCGTAACTTTACGAGCGACTCATACGATATCAGCGATAAAATAGGAGAAGAGTTTGCGATTGAACTCTTAAATCACATGAGAGACAGGATGGTGGAGTTTCAAGAAGAAACCGGAAACCTTTACAACCTTGAAGCAACTCCTGCCGAGGGAACAACTTACAGATTTGCAAAAGAGGATAAAAAACGTTACGGTGATTCGATTCTTCAAGCCGGAATGGGTGAGAATATCTACTATACAAACTCATCACAGATTCCTGTTGATTTGACAAATGACCCTTTTGAGGCACTCTCTTTGCAAGATGATTTACAGTGCAAATACACAGGCGGAACGGTTCTTCACCTATACATGCAAGAAAAAGTAAGTTCAACTGAGGCTTGTAGAAAACTGGTTAAAAACGTAATAACAAACTTTAGACTTCCTTACATTACGGTAACTCCACTCTTCTCCGTATGTCCGAAACATGGATATATTGCCGGTGAGCATGAGTTTTGTCCGAAGTGTGACGAAGAGTTGCTAAATGAACATAATCTTTTATCTTAAACAAAGGAGGTAGAAAATGAGTAAAAATGAAGCTTTAACTATGTTAAAAGACAAAAGACAAAAGTGTATTGTTTACACAAGAGTTATGGGTTATCACAGACCTGTTGAGAGTTTTAATGTAGGAAAAACCGGTGAGCATAAACAGCGAAAACAATTCACTGAGTGCTAAAGTAATATATGATTTAACATCATTCACCCACTTAGACTACCCTAACCACCTAGCGTGTATAGTGTGGTTTAGCGGGTGCAATATGCGATGCGACTACTGCTACAACAAAGATATAGTTTTTGCCAAGGACGGCAAACACAGCTACAGAAATATCCTCGATTTTTTAAAAACCAGAGTAAATTTACTTGAAGCCGTTGTTTTATCAGGCGGAGAAGCAACTTCACATGAGTTGAGGCTCTTTTGCCAAAAAATAAAAGAGCTTGGATTTAAAATCAAACTTGACACCAACGGCACAAATTTTCTACATGTAAAAGAGCTGATTGACTTAAATCTTTTAGACTATGTTGCACTTGACTACAAAGCTCCAAAAGACAAATTCACTCAGATTACCCACTCAAACAAATTTGATGAATTTTCTAAAACACTAGATCTGCTGCTTAGCAGCTCTTTAGAGTTCGAGGTCAGAACCACTCTTCACAGCGATTTGCTAAATGAAAACGACATAAATGAAATCATTATAGATCTTCTAAAGAGAGGCTATAAAGAACCATACTATTTACAAGAATTTAGAGACACGGGTTCAAATATTGCAAATTTGCAAGCTCCAAAAAACAGATTTGACAAGTCACTTCTACTCAATGATATTGAAATTATTTTTAGATGACTTATATCAATACAAACTATTTTAATTATTAGATAAAATACGCACATGGAAAATAAATTAAATAAAAGAGAGCGATATAAAGCTCAATTAAAACCAATTGATTACTATAAAGATTTTGAAAATATTGACTTTGAAAATCTTGGCGAGGGAGATAGATACTATCTTCAGGATTTCGGCATATTTAATACCGATTTTTTAGAAGATGAGTTTACAATCCGCATACGCATACCCGGCGGCAGAATATCAGCCAAACAGTTTGCAGATGTTGCTAAAATTGTAGATGAATATAACTTGACTATTATCTTGACGGCAAGAGCAGGCATGCAGCTTCACAATATAGAGGCTGATAATGTTTTAGAGATTTACAAGCGTATAAACGCTCTTGGCATCTCTACATGGCAGAGTTTTGGAGATAATGTAAGAAATATAGTAACGGATCCTTACGATGGATGCGCGGAGTACTCTGAGATTGAAGTATATCCAATTATAATGCAGATGCATAACTATATCATCGAAAATCCACGATACGTAGGTATGCTGCCTCGCCGTTTATCTATCGGCATATCCGGTAACCGCTCAAACGTAACCTCGCTCTTTGCAAACGACATCTACTTTGCACTTGCTAAAAAAGATGGTGTTTTTGGGTTTAACGTCTACATGGGCGGAAAAAATACGGAAGTAGCCCAAAGTGCAGATATCTTTTTAAAAGAGGGTGAAGTGTTTGATTTTTTCAAAGCTTTGGTTGAGGCATTTTACCTTCACGGATCCCGCTTTTCTCGCTCTAAAACACGTATCTTTCACATGATAGAAGAGATTGGGATGGATGGCTTAAAAGCCCATATCAAGAGCGAATACAAAAGAGAGTTCGAGAGTGAGGGAGAACTTATTTTAGAGAAATCAAATTTTAGTGAATTTCATAAGCTCAAAGACGGTACTTTTGGATTTTGCTATCAGACGGATTTTTCAAGACTAAGCACAAATGAAATAAAAAGCATTGCAGACTTTGTCACAAAGGACAATGCGGAGATACGTTTTGGAATAGATCAAAATATCTACATTCTATCTCTAAAAGAGCCATCAACTACACTAAAATCACCTGCCATAAGCGATACGATAGTAGCATGTGCAGGAAACCTCTGTCCGTATGCAGTTTGGAGCATCAAAGATGAAACATCTTATCTGCCTCTTGATAAGATAAACGAACACCGTATACAAGTAGGTTTTTCAGGCTGTGCAAAAGGGTGCGGAAGACATAGACATACAGATATAGGTTTGATTGGCTTAAAAACAAACAACTTTGGAGATACGGACGGAGGAGCTAGAATCTTCTTAGGTGCTCTTCACTCGGAGGGAACATCAGTTGGGCGACAACTCTTCTCAATGGTTCCTTTTGTTCATCTGCATAGAGTCGTATCGCTTGTGATTGAACTTTTTGAGTTAAGCGGACATAGAGATTTTGAGGAGTACGCAAAAGATATCTTATGGAACTACTCTGAGGATTTCTTATCTCTGTGGATTTTGGCAAATCTTGAAACAAATAGATCCGTTATGCTTCCAAAACTTGACACAATGGAGAGTTTCGAGTTTGAAGTATCACTTCTTAAGAGCGAATTTGCAGAGTTGGATTTTTGGCAACATGTAGATGAGAGCTTTTTTAATGCAATCAGCTACTTATCTAAAAAACTTTGGACAATTGAGGGAGAAGACCCTCACTACAAACCGAAGATTCAAAGAACTAATTTCCGTTAAAAGCGAGTTGGTAACCAACTCCTTTTACATTTTTTATCAGTTTTTTCGATGTTTTTGCTCTGAGACGCCTTATAAAAGTTCTCACTCTCTCATCGCTCACATCTTCTTCCCATAGATTTTTTTTAATGAGAGTGTCGTCTATTACGCTCTCTTGATTATCAAGCAAAAGAGATAAAAATTTCATCTCATTTTTTGTAAGAGGGACAAATCTATCTTTTTTATACAAAGAGTTTGTGCTTTTATTAAATACAAATCCATCATCAAGCTTGATAAGCCTATCCGATAATTTTGGAGTGATGCTCTGGATATAGTCCAAGAGTTCATCCGTGTCAAAGGGTTTTAAAAAATATTTATTAATACCTATGTCAATGGCACTAAGAAGCTTCTCTTTTTCACTAAAAGCACTCAAGACTATAATATGAATATCAGGATTTATCTTTCTTAGCTCTTGTGCCATTTCAAGCCCTGACATGCGAGGCATCATAATGTCAGTAATGACAATATCCGGTTTTAGCTTCTTAAATAGTGCTATGCCTTCCAAACCGTCTTTAGCAATCAAAAAAGTATAAAAACTATCCGCAACTGCCTCTTTTAAAAGTCTTGAGATGCTCTCTTCGTCCTCTACGAGCAGAACTTTAAGATCTTTTAGGGCTCTATTTTTCATTATCATCCAATGGAATTTTTATGCTAAAGGTTGTCGTCTTTTTCTTACTCTTGACATCAAGCGTACCATGAAGACCTTGCTCACAAATCATTTTTGACATAAATAGACCAAGTCCCGTGCCACGGCTTTTATGCTTAGTGGTAAAGTAAGGCTCAAAGATCTTCTCAATGTTCTCTTTACTTATCCCTCCTGCATTGTCCTGCACCTCGATAACGGCAAAACCGCTCTCTTTTTTTGTGCTTATATTTATCTCTCGAAGTAAAATACTATTATGGATGAAAGCGTCTTTTGAGTTATTTATCAGATTTATTATCACCTGCGTAAGCTCATTTGTAATTCCAAGAACTTTTGTATCCTCAAAATTTGTCTTAATGGTTATCATCTCATCATTAATGACACTCTCTAAAAGTCCGATGGACTCTCTTATGCTCTCACTTATATTAAAATAATAACGCACCTTGTTTGGGGAAAAGAAGTTTGTAAAATCATCTATAGTTTGAGACATATTTTTGATGATATTTTTACTCTCATCATAAAATTTTGACATATCTTCGACTCTATCGTTTTGAACGGCTTTTTTTATGTTAAACATCGCCAAACTAAGTTCTGTTAGAGGCTGTCTCCACTGATGAGCGATATTTGCTATCATTTGACCTAGACTCGCATGACGTGACTGCCAAAACATGACACGCTGCTTCTCCTCGTTTTTTCTTATCTCATCACGCACCCGTGCTTCTAATGTTTGGTTTAGCTCTTTGAGCTCTTTAGTCTGCTCCTGAACTCTTTTTTCAAGATTTCTGTTTAACTCCTCATACTCTATCTCTTTTTTTAAAAGCTCTTCTCTTAAGAGTACCTCTTTTGTCACATCGTACCTGATTGCGACAAATTCAACAATATTTTCATTTTTATCAAGAATTGGGATTATTGTGGAGTTGACATAAAAAGTAGAGCCGTCTTTGGCTAAATTTTTTACAGTATCTTTATATGTCTTTTTATCTGAGATTGTTTCCCATAATAA
Organism: Sulfurimonas sp. RIFOXYB12_FULL_35_9; assembly: GCA_001829715.1. Taxonomy (GTDB): domain Bacteria; phylum Campylobacterota; class Campylobacteria; order Campylobacterales; family Sulfurimonadaceae; genus Sulfurimonas. The sequence continues at coordinate 13,932 of MICC01000060.1, read as the reverse complement.
TTTAAACTTTTCATTATCTACATCAGGATGTTTTACAATATTATGGTTTTTTCCGATTAACTCATCTTTAGAATAGCCGCTAATTGTGCAAAACTCATCATTTACAAAAGTTATTATCCCGTTAATATCCGTTTTGGAGATAATATTGCTCTTCTCTATTGCCTCTTTATACTGTTTTAACATATAGCACTACTTTAACTCGCTCCAGTTATTTCCTATGTTTATGCTTGATTTGAGCGGAATATTCAGCTCAACAATATTTTCCATAATCTCTTTAAATCGCTCTCCCAAAACTTCTGCTTCATCTTCACCCGCTTCAAATATAAGCTCATCGTGGATCTGCAGAAGCATCTTTGCATTTAACTTCTCATCTTCTATTACTTTGTGGATTTTATTCATGCTCAGCTTTATAAGGTCTGACGCACTTCCTTGAAACAGACTGTTAACAGACTCTCTTTCATACGCAGCCTTAAACATCGGCGAAGCACTCTCATAGTCGAAATATCTGCGACGTTTTAGGAGCGTTTCTACATATCCTGCCTCTTTAGAAAAATCTACAATAGAGCGAAAATATGACCTGACACTCGGAAAACTGTTAAAGTATCTATCTATAATCTCTTTTGCCTCTTTTGTGGTTATGCTAAGCGTATCGGAGAGTTTCTTTTGCCCCATTCCATAAAGAAGCCCAAAATTTACCGTTTTTGCAATATTTCTTTTGCTAGCTGCTTCATCTTTGCCAAAAAGAGCGATTGCGGTCTCCATGTGGATATCTTTATCATTTTTAAATGCATCCACTAAAACCCTGTCTCCGGTAAAATGGGCAAGCAATCTTAGCTCAATCTGAGAGTAGTCAATTCCGATTAGTTTTTTGCCCTCTCCAGCAACAAAAGCTTCTCTTATCCTTGTTCCAAGCGGCGTTCTTGTGGGTATATTTTGCAAATTCGGATTTTTTGAGCTTAAACGCCCAGTCGCCGTTCCGGTTTGCACAAACGAGGTATGAATGCGGCTCTCTTTATCTTCACGGGAGAGTTTTAAAAGCGGCTCTATATAGGTTGAGTAGAGCTTATAGACTTCACGATACTCTAAAAGAAGCTCAATAATCGGATGTGCGCCTTTAAGGGAATTTAAAACATTCTCATCCGTAGAGTATCCTGTTTTTGTTTTTTTAGAACTTGAGAGGCAAAGATCTTCAAAGAGTATCGTCCCAAGCTGCTGAGTAGAGTTAATATTAAACTCTCTTCCTGCTAAAACATAAATATCTTTAGTTAAGCCGCTTAGAGTACCTTTTACCTCAACTAGGAACTTCTCCAAAAATAGAGCATCCACTTTTATACCTTCCATCTCCATGCAAAGAAGAGTTTTTATAAAAGGAAACTCTACTTCCCTAGCCTCGTCTATAAGATGCTTTGCACCTTGAAGATCTAGCATATTTAAAAAAAGACGGTAGAGCTTTAGAGTAACAAACGCATCTTCTGCAGCATACTTGCATGCATCTCCCAACTCAACAGAAGCAAATGTTTCACCTTTTTTTACCGTATCTTTGTAATGCACCATCGTATGATTTAAAAGTTTATCAGAGAGTTTATCAAGAGATAGGGCACTCTCTGGATTTATAAGCCATGCAAGAATCATCGAGTCGGCGAAAATATCCAGATTCACATCATTTAAAAATCTACTCACAAAGTGCAAATCAAACTTTATATTATGTCCAACCACATGTGAAGCAAATATTTTTCTTATTGCTTTTTTTGCCTCATCTTCGCTTATCTGCTGCGGAACTCCAAGATAAAAGTGAGCGATAGGAACATAATAAGCCTCCTCATCATTAAAACAAAAACTAAAACCTACAAGAGAATCTTTTTCATAATCAAGCCCTGTAGTTTCTGTATCGAAAGCCACAATACTCTCATGCGATAACAAAGACAGAACTCTACGCAGCTCTTTTGCATCCGTTATGAGAGTTGCCTTAAAATCCATTTTTTTAGAACTTTGAGCCTCTGCTTCTACTTTTTTCACAGCTTCTTGATGTGTCTCTTGCGTAACTATATTTTTTGCTTGAAGTGATCTTAAGATAGCATTTTGTTCATACCTTACAAGCTCATCGTAGATATTTAAAAACGGATGTTCTACATCCATCTTGTACTCTTCAAAATCAAAATTCTCCAACACATCATGCTTAAGAGTTACAAGCTCTCTTGACATGTAAGCGTTGTTTTTAAATTCTATTAATTTTTTCTGCACACCAAGGGGTTTTACACTATCTATATTTGCATAAATATTATCTAGCGTTCCATACTCCGCTAAAAGCTTTTGTGCACCTACTTTGCCGATGCCCTTAACCCCACAGATATTGTCGGCAGAATCGCCTAAAATTGCCTGATAATCTATAAACTGCTTTGGCGCGATACCGTATTTTTTAAAACAAGCATCTTCATCCATGGTCTGCTTCTTGATAGCATCGACTAAAACCACTTTGCCGTCATCAATAAGCTGAAAGAGATCTTTGTCATGAGAGACAACTCTTACGTTATAACCCTTCTCTTTGGCAAAATGCACGACGGTAGCTATCATATCGTCTGCTTCATATCCAACACGTCCTAGAGTCTTATATCCCATCTTATCTATCCACTCTATTGCAATCGGCAGCTGCATTATAAGCTCCTCGGGAGGAATGGAGCGATTTGCTTTATAGTTTGGATCTATCTCATTTCTAAAACTATTTCCTTTTGTATCTATTGCAAAGATAATATAGTCGCTGTCATGCTGTTTTTGAAGAGTTGAGATAAAGTTTGTAAAGCCGGTCAAAAGCCCTGTAGGGAAACCTTCGCTATTTTTAAGATGCTGCGGAAGTGCATAAAAACTTCTAAAGAAAAAACCGAATGTGTCAATAATAGTAACTGTTTTACTCATTCTTTAAAACTCATTATCTGTAAAATACTCTCTTCTAAAAGAGCAGTATCGTAAAGCGCATCTGAAGCTATTTTAAGTCCAAAATTTATTGACATTTCAGAAAAAGGCTTATTTATAGGGACAATTGTTTTTACGATATTTAAAGCAGTGGCATACTCTTTAACTTCACTCAGAGCAAAAGATGGATCATCCGAATGTCTTATCATCTCTACAAAATCGGTATCAAATCCCCAATGTTCAAAAATCATCGCCGTAACTTCTGCAGATGTGACATTGGAGTATGCCCTCTCAACCATAGAAAGATTATTTGAATTTTCTATCTCACTCGCAAAACTTATAGTTTCATCGTTTTGTATCACTTCACTTGCTATGAGTATCTTTCCCATTTCTTGCAAAAATGCGGCTAAAAAAAGCTCTTCTGCTTTTTGTTTATCAATTTTTTTATACCAATTAAAAAGCAAAGATGCTTGCAGAGATGAATTGTATGCGAATTCTTCTGATGTCACTCCGTATGGTTGCATATCTACATTTAAAAGTTTTCTTATAGCATTTCCTATGGCGATGGAACGAGTCATATTCATTCCAAAAAGGGTAACTGCCTGAGTAACATTTTTAATCTCTCTACCAAATCCATAAAGAGGAGAGTTTGCGATTTTTAGGATATTTGCAACAATCATAGGATCGTTTTCTATAACTTTCGCCATATCTGTTATTGTTGAATTTTTGTCGGCATAAACTCTCTTAATCTCTATAATAGTCGCGGAGAGGGGCGGAAGTGCTTTTATGCTTTCAATAATCGAGCTTTTCAAATTTGATACCCTTTTTTAGCACTTATTATAGCAGTTTAATATATAAAACCTATTTAGTATGGCACTCGCTCAACGTTTTTTCTGCTCTGGATATATAGTCATAGCCGTTGTAAAGAGTATATGAACCATAAAGAATAACCGCAAAAGAGGATAAGCTCACCATCATGTTTCTAAAGCTTGTTGCCCCAGAGATAGATGTGAGAAAACCAAGAGAAAACATTGCAGGAATCGTGCTAATACCGAATATTGCCATGACGAAAGCACCGTACAACGGACTTGCAGTGCTTGCCGCGGTGATAGCGAAAAAATAGACAAAGCCGCACGGCAAAAGACCGTTAAGCATTCCTAAAATAAAAAAACTAAAATTTGACTTGGAGTTTAATACTCTTTTAAATGCATCTTTATATGTTGATGAGGATGAAAATGAGTGTTCTATAAGAGTTAAAAATTTTATTTTGCCCATAAGGGACAAGCCTGCAAGAACCATTGCAATACCTGCAATAATAAGCATTACCCCATTTGCAGTATTGCTAAATGTAACAACACCGCCGAGTGCTCCAAAAATTGCACCCAAAATTGAGTATGTAAATACCCTGCCAAACGAATAGAGTAGATGTGCGACACCTTGAGAAACTTTAGAACTTTTCGGCTCAATCTTTATAGTGGAATATGCTAAAACTATCCCGCCGCACATCCCGATACAGTGACCGAACGAGCCTAAAAATGCAATAGTTATAATGCTTATAATATTTACGGTTTCCATCAGTTGCTTTGTTAATTTCCTAAAAGCTGTTTTCGTATAAGCGGGTTACGCAGAGTCTCCCCTCTTAATATTCTAAGCCGCATTGTATCAAAATTAACATACTCTTGGTTGTTTTTTTCATAAGCGCCGAAGCCGTAGCCCATCGGTGTTTTATCTACAAGAGAATAAAAAGCCTCTTCTGCCTCTATCCATTTTTTGGTATCTCTGCTCATAACCCATATTTTTGCACTATTTCTAAACTCTTTATCTTCAAGCCACTTAACCATACCGCCATGATCATGAAAAAACCAGCTCTTACCGCTCTTTGTAATAACCTGAGAAGCGTCTACAAGATCATCTATAACCATTCCGCAGTCGCTGTCTTGAAAAATACCTGCTTGCATCTCAATAGGTTTTTGTTCTATGTTTCCATCTTGCACAACAACCATTTTCTTAGATGATGCTAAAGATAAAAAAATCATTACAATAACTAAAACTGCCATTAATACTACAAATAGAGGAATAAATTTCTTTATCATTGTTCACAACCTTAAATAAAAGTAAATTTTACACTGTTTTTGTTACATTTGCGTTAGATTTGCCTTCTTTTTTTTCCTTTACCCAAATCATCATATACTAAAAACTGCTCCAAATCTTTTTTTAGCTTTTCGCTCAGAGTATCCCAAATCTTTTTTTTGCTCTCATATCTCGCATAATCTTCTTTTTGACTCTTTTTTATATCTCTGATAAGATAGTGATAGCGGACTATCTGTTTTGTATATTCACTTACAAAGAACCAATTTTTGATTATCTCATAGCTTCTCTCTTCATGGTCAGTGAAACTATATTCGCCGAATTCTATATCCTCATCATCTTTCTTAAAAGCACAAAACGGTTTTCCGATGTCATGTAAAAGTCCGGCTGCAAAAAAATTAAACTTTTTATCTTTTAAAATATAGTAGGTGACACGAAGCGTATGGATTAAGATGCCGTGTTCGTGCCACTTGTTTTGAACAAAAAAGAGAGATTCTAAAAATGGTCTTGAAAAAATAGGGTTGTCTGTTTTGTTCATATCTGCTCTTTTGCCATAGGATGACATACTTCAACCGTTTCTTTAAGGTCTTGTCTTTGGATATGCGTATATATTTGAGTCGTTAGAAGAGAAGCATGCCCTAAAAGTTCTTGAACAACTCTCAAATCAGCTCCTCCGCTTATCAGCGATGTTGCGTATGAGTGACGAAGTACATGTGGAGAAACCCCCATATATTTCTGTGTTATTTTATAAGCAGATATGCGACTAAGCTTCCCCCCTTTATAGTTACACCAAACATGTCCGTTATTTTTTTTCATCTCATTTAGATAGCTATCTACTGCCAAAATTGCAACTTTTGCTATTGGTACCATGCGCTCTTTTTCGCCTTTGGCATGTCTTATATGTAGCCATTCACCCTCAATGTCTTCTCTTCTTAGTGCCAAACATTCGCTGATTCTCGCTCCGCTTGCATATAAAAAAAGAATCAGTGCATAATCACGAAGACCGATAAGCGTACTTTTGTCTATTTGACTAAGAGCATTTTGTATCTCTTTATAGGGCAGAAACTTCGGGAGAAGTTTTGGAATTTTTGAAAACTTTAGTTTGGTTTTTTCTTGAGAGAACTGATTTTTATAGCAAAAATCAAAAAAGGCATTGACTGAAGATAGTTTTCGATTTAAGGTTCTTTTGTTTTTGTAAATACCAAGAACACCAAAAAGAGAAGTTGAATCCAGCTCTATTAAAGGCTTATTTAGAGCTTTTTCAAGGGCTTCCAAATCACTTTGATAAGCCTCTACGCTTTTTTTGCTAAGAGCTTTTATAACACTGATATACTCTATAAAAGCTTCTAGCTCGTTTGACACATTACTCTACCGAGATATATTCATCATCCACTAAGAAGATTTTACCATCGATAAAAACATAACCATCTTCTACGTCTACCTCATATATGGTATATTCTGATAAATCTTTTGAAATTTCTATGATATAACCCTCTTTTTCCAGAACATAAAGTTTATCATGACTTATAATCATCCCCAAAAAGTGAGCAAACGGAAATTTAAGTTTTGCATTTTGTTGAAGTTCCGGTGTTAAAGAAATTATCTCACCCTGCTTTGTAGCTACAAATAGCTCTTTTGCATCAGCTATAACGCTTCTTATATCATATGCCAAGCGAATCTCTTTTTGAGCTAAAGAGAGTATTTTATGACCTGTTGCTGCCACGATTTTATTATCCACAAAATCCAGATATATAATATTGTTGAAGTGCTCTTCACTGCTTACGATAACGGTTCTTAGTTTCTTTTTTGTTTTTGAGTTTATGATAACCACTTTTCCGTCAAGTGTTGCAAAAATAACCAAATCATCTTTAAAATTCGGTTTTACTATTTTTGAGTTAACAACTATCGGAGCATCACCCTGCTCTTTAATAAAAAGAGATTTATCTGCTATAGAGTAAATAGCCATCTCATTATTTGCAAATAGGACGGCTAAGAGATCTCCTTTAACACTAGCTGTTGCAACAGTTCTCTTTAGGTTAAATTTCTCAACTTTTTTGCTATCTGCTGAATGTTGCAGTGTCAGATTACCCTCTACGCTTGAACTCATAATCCACCCATCGCTAACTCCAAGCAATCTATGGTTATCTTCAATGCTAATGTCTAGAACTTTACCATGTAGTAATACTTTATGATCCTCTACAAGTGCAGCATCAGGTGAAATATTTTTTATAGTAAATTTGCTGTTGCCGACATGTTCCCAATCATCTTTGACATGAGTAGGTTCAAACACCTCTTTGGAGCTACATGCAGAAAAGATAAGAGCCGTAACTGAGATAAGTGCAATAATTAAAAGTTTCAAAATATTACTTTAAACCATAATGCATAAGAGCTGAAACTATCTTGTTTAACGAAGAGTCTTTGGATACTTTTAACAGCTTTGATCTTGCTTCATCTACTTTATTCTCATTTAAAAGCATTACAGCGCTCTGAACAAGAGCAAGATCTCTAAATATAGCATCTTGTTTTGAAGCATAATCTTCAAGCGAAGCAGCATCTGTAGCCGATTCATACTTTGCCAAATCACTTACTATCAACGCATTTGAGCTTTTTAAACCCTTAATCGCTTCAAGGTCTTTTTTTGCTACCGCTTGAGAATAAACCCAAACATCATGCAAATTGGGGCTTACCTCTTTTAACTCTTTTAATGCCGTTACATTGTTTGCATCTGCTTGAAGTTTAGAAAGAGCAGCATTTGCAGCCGTTGTATTGCTCTTTTTATTCATATCATAGATTAAATTAGCACCGATAACTAAAGCAACAACAGCAGCTGAAGCTATCATCACTTTTTTATATTTTTTAAGAAACTTCTCAGTCATTACCGCTTTTTCAAAAAATTTCTCTTCGGAGTTTAACTCCTCTTTTACCATACTTATGTTGTCTTTTAAGTTCAAAAATATTTCCTCGTTTTATATATAATTATCAAAAAGTTCAAAATAATATCGCATAGTTTGTTAAAGTTTCATCAAATAGATAGAATTTTTTTGTTACAATCTTGTAAATTATTATAATAGGATGTTTCCATGCAAGTAGATGATGCATTATTAGCTAGATTAGAAAAACTATCATTTTTAAAAATTTCAGATGAAAAGCGTCAAGAGATTGTAGATCAGTTATCACAAATTGTTAATTTTGTAGATAATTTAGGCGAACTAAACACTGATGGTGTTGATGATAAATTTGCTATGAGTGATGAAGCCACATTTTTAAGAGAAGATATTCCATACTGCAACTCTGCCATAAATGATAGTATCATCAAAAATGCGCCTATGAGCAATGATCACTTTTTTGTTGTGCCTAAAATAATAGAATAAGATTATGAGCGAAGAAAAAAAACCAATCGATATTAAAAAACTGCTTAAAAGTGTTTTGCACTTCGACTCTTCAGATTTGCACCTTGTTCCGGGAAGTGAACCGCAGATTAGAATTGATAAAGCATTAAAACCTCTTAACCTTCCTGTTTTATCCGCTAAAGAGATAGAAGAGATGGCGTATGCACTTATTGAAGACAAGCAGAAGAAAATTTTTGAAGATAAAAATGAACTTGACTTCTCTTTTGAGCTGGAAAATGTAGGTCGTTTTCGTGCAAACTACTACCGCACAATAGGTGGCATCGCTTGTGCATTTCGTATGATTCCTATTGAAATTCCGCCACTTGACAAATTTAACAATAATCCTATTTTTAAAGAACTTGTTAAAAAAGAAAAAGGACTTATTCTAGTAACAGGACCGACCGGCAGCGGCAAATCAACCACACTTGCGTCAATGCTTCATGAAATAAATCTTACGGCAAACAAACATATCATAACAGTCGAAGATCCGGTTGAGTTTGTTCATACAAATATCAAATCACTCTTCTCCCAAAGAGAGGTAGGTTCTGATACAAGCTCATTTGCAACAGCACTCAAATTTGCACTCAGACAAGATCCTGATGTTATACTTATAGGAGAGATGAGAGATAAAGAGACTATTGCAGCAGCCCTTACTGCCGCTGAAACTGGTCACATTGTTTTTGGAACTCTTCATACAAACTCGGCACCATCAACCATAAATCGTATTATAGACGTTTTTGATGCAGGTGAGCAGGCACAAGTCAGGGCACAGCTTGCATCTTCACTTATCTCTGTTATTTCACAATCTCTTATGCCAAGAATCGGCGGAGGCATCGTTGCGACACAAGAAGTGCTTATAACAAATCCTGCAATTCAAAACCTTATAAGAGAAGACAAAGTACATCAAATTTATTCGCAAATGCAGTTAAATCAAAATGAAACCCATATGACGACGCAGACAGATCAGCTTTTAGCATTGCTACACAAAAAAACGATTTCCAAAGAGACTGCGATAGCAACCTCAAACAGACCTGAAGAGCTTATGAAAATATTAAGCAATCTATAAACTTTTTTTAAAATAATCACTATATACGATTTTTCGGAGCTTTTTTTTATATGAATATAATTTTACTCTCTTTGCTTTTTTTTATTTTTGCCATTTTTACAATGAAATATAAAGAGAAAAAAAGAAAAAGAATTTTTTTAGATGTAGGACTGTTTGTTCTCTTTGGCATACTTACGATAATCTATTTTGTAGCAAGTTACTTTACAGGTAACGGAATAAACGAAACGGTTTTAGCAGCTCTGAACTTAGGTTTGGGAGAGGCTGGATTTGAAGAGTATATTTTACTTATCCTTGCTTCTATTGCCTCATTTGTTATTCTGTTTGTTGCGGCTTTTTTTTACTATAGACATCTTGATACCGTAGTAGCTGCTAAGCCGCAAAAGATAAAAGCGTTTTTACATAACGGTTTTTTAATTTTGGCATTTTTGGCACATCCATCTACTATAGATCTTAAAAATCTCTATCAATCATTGACGCTAGAACAAGCTGATGATTTTTATGAATACTATAAGATTCCCACCACTTCAGATCTTAATTCAAGCAAAAAAAATATAATTTTTTTGTATGGCGAGAGCCTTGAGAGAACGTACTTTGATAATGAGCTTTTTGAAAATCTGACACCAAATTTAACTCAAATCATAAAAGAAAACGGGATTGAATTTACCAATATCGTCCAAACATCAGGCTCCAACTACACCATCGCAGGTATCACCTCCACGCAATGCGGGATCCCGCTTTTTACCACTTCAAGCGGCAACTCTATGGAGGGAGTGGATAAATTCTACCCAAAAGCTACATGTATAGGCGATGTTTTAAAAAAAGATGATTACTTTTTATCATTTATGCAAGGAAGCAGCACCAAATTTTCCGGTATTGACAAATTTTACAAAACACACAGTTTTGATAAAGTACAAGGAAGAGAGGAGTTACAAAAAAAACTTCAAAACAAAAGATATGTTAACGGCTGGGGTCTCTATGATGACTCACTTTTAGAGATGGTTTATAAAGAGTTTGAAACACTCTCCTCATCAAATAAACATTTTGCACTCTTTACTCATACTTTAGACACCCATCATCCAAAGGGTCATCTATCTAACTCATGCTCAAAAGATCTATATCTAGATGGATCTAACGAAATCTTAAATACCGTAAAATGTTCAGATATATTGATATCAAAATTTATTAAAAAAGTTCAAAATTCAAAATATGGCGCTAACACAATTATAGTTCTTACATCCGACCATTTGGCTATGAGAAATACCGCAATAGATCAAATAAATGAATCCAAAAATAGAAGAAACCTTTTTGTGGTTCTTGACCCAAATAACAAAGAGTACAAAGCGGTAGATAAGATGGGAACTCCATTTGATTTCTCGCCCACGGTATTATCGTTTCTTGATATAAAAACAGATTTGGGGCTTGGCAGAAATTTAAGAGAGAATGAGTCTGTCTATACTCTTTTTGGAAATTTTGACAAGAAACTAAACCAGTGGAGAAATTACATCCTTAGTTTTTGGCAATTTCCAAAAATGTCAGATACTTTGAGTATAGATTTTAAAAAAATGTTAGTAAATCTTGAATCAAGCAGTTATAAGCTTCCTGTTTTATTTAGAGTGCTTGATAACAATGTAGAGCCGTATTTTCAGTTTAACTATGCATGGAAACTCTACGAGCAGTTAGAAAATTTTAAACAAAATGATAAATTTTTATGGGTTGACAGATGTGATGTCATGAACTATATATTTAGTACAAACGAGTCAGGCAAACAGTGCATCGCAGAGGGCATTTTAGGTGTTAAATACAAAGTAAAGGGAGTTGATAAAATCAAAGACTACAAGATAGACAACTATGAAAATAACTTAAGTGTAAACAGTAGCCTTGAGAGAATAATCAGCAATATAGATATGCTTAAACGCAACGGAGTAGAGTATAAAGCCACATTAAAAGATGCTATTTTATTTAAAAAAGAGGGCTATCCAAGTTTTTTAAAAAATATAGAAGGCGTCTCTTACCCTGATAAACTGGGAAGATGGACAGATGCAGAGCTACATCCAAGTGCAATATTTACATTTAAAGAGCCTCTTGCATCAAAATTTAAATTAGAGATAGTTTGTAGAGCATATGGGGAAAACATAAATGAAAATAGGGTAAAAATTAAAGTCGGAAACAACATACATGAGTTTACACCGCAGTATAAAAGCCCCAGCAAATACACATTTGAATTCGACAACTTAGAATATGCAAATACAATTGAGATTGTACCCCCAAAACCATTTGAGAATAAAGAGGAATTAGAGGGCAGCGACACCAGAAAGTTTGGACTTTTTTTAGTAAGTTTAAAAATAATTGATATGGAGAATAGATAAAATTAATTATAGGGATAAAGTTTCAAACTCATCTTGTTTTTGATTTCTAGATATCTTGCTTAATTCATAAGCCAAAACTTCTTTTTGTAATGTCACCTGAGTAATGATTTCTGAATCTGAGAATAACTCTGGTCTTCTCATTCTATAAAATTCTGATTGAGTCATCTTTTGCCTTTTACACTGAGGTAGTTTATGCTCATACTGATTATGCTTTACAATAAATTATTGGTATCACATTACTTCCTCTACAAGCATGTATAAAAGATGATATTATCCAAAATAATTGATATACATTCCCTTTTACATATTGGTCAAGTTTAATTTTGTCAAATTCTATCTTTATGTCATTTTTAGATAAAAATGAGCAACTTAATATACATTCTCTATGCGTCTCATAATTGTTTATAATATTATTTATGAGGTCTTTATCTAATGTAGAAAGAGAGCCTTTTCTCATTCTTTGAATTTGGCTTACAGTACTGTCCCTTTCATACATTCTATTAAATTTATTTTCTTTTATTGAAATGAAATCATCTAGTGAAAAACTCATATTTCCTAAATTTTTGATTCCCTGCCCAACTACTTCATGCATCTTACTTGCACTGAGACTAGTTGTGTCACCCGCTTTAGAATGTATAAATCTTATTTTCTTATTGTTTTTATTTATAGTAATATGGTCACACCATTCTGTTCCAAGGTCATCACAAAAAATATAATCATCAGAAGACTGAATATCTTCAACTGCATCAAACATTGAAATACTGTCGAACTTAGTATGAGTTGGTGAAATTGTACCTTTTTCATTAATTACATTATTAAATCTTACTTGCGGGACTAATGCTTCTAATATGCTATCTATTTCTGATTTTCCCGTTGAGTCTTTAAAACAAGCCCCTCTAAAATACATATATTTAAAGTCGTTGAAAACGATACTATATAACTTTTTATTTATCAAATATTTTTGTAAACTTATACAGGTGCCATTTTCTTTAACGGATATTCTTTTTAGCCATGGAATGTCAAAAGTTAAACTTTTGTCATTTATTTTTAGATTACCTACAAATTCATGCGTATTTATATCAATTATCTTTGAATGAGAAATTTCTTTTGAAATTAAATTCCTTGTGATATCAATTTCATATACTTTTTCTAACATTGCTAATATCTTTTCAATAATGGCTTGATTTTTTATTCTTTTAGATTTTCTATTAGGAAATTCTTTATAAATTACAAACTCAATATTGTTGTTGTCTAACTCTTCTCGAATTGTATGTGCTTCAAGTAAAATAGCTTTAGGTTCAGTTCTAGGTAAAATTCTATGCAATGCAACTGGTTGAGCAAATTTTTCAAGAAATTTATTACTATGAGTTGAACTCATTATATCTAGTTGTGTTTTTGCCCATTTAAATAAATTATCTATATTTTGCCTTCCTGAAGATTCAATTACTCTACCTGTTGATGCAGTCAAACTTTTCGATGTTGCATCTTTTTTAACTTTCATATTTTGTGGAATCGCTTTTCCAGCTGAATGCATAGAAAGTAATCCATTTAAATTTCCAGGTGTTTCATAAGAATGAGAATGTATCGCTTCTCCAGAAATTGTCATATTTCGTAAAGCTACTTTTTGTATATGCATTGTGTCATCTACAATATTCAATATCTTCTCATAATCCAATAGTTCAAAGATTTTTGACAAACTAGATGTAATGGTATTTGTACTTTTTTTAAACACAATTAAATTGTTATCATATTCTATTAGTAAAATAAAAGCATGTATCGTATCAAATTTATCACTATCAAATATAAAGTCTACTTTTTTCTTTGCTTTATAAATTCTAAATGTATATTTAAAAGTAAATCCATCTACATCTCTAGCCAGTCTAAAGTCGTCAAGCATGTAGCTGCGTGCTAACTTGTTGTTGGATGCTTCTTTGATTATATCTTCAATGGTTGACGCTATAACTTGCTTGCCATCTCTAATCCTATAAAATTGCGCATTATTTGATAGAAAAACACTATTTATCATATTAATCCTATTCTTTTTCAAAAAAGTATATCATAATATTTTTTTTTCTTAAGTATTCTTTATAATATAATAAATTATATATGCTGTATT
>MICC01000059.1:855-6146 GCA_001829715.1 Sulfurimonas sp. RIFOXYB12_FULL_35_9 | reverse complement strand
TTGAAGGGAGCAGTCCGTTGATAGTTTGAGCCAATGTTTTTATAACGATATCGCCTACATCATGACCATAAGTGTCATTAATCTTTTTAAAATGATCTATATCAATCATGGATATAAAAAAGTTATCACTTGTATTTTCAAACAGAGGCTTTGCCAACTCAAAAAACTTTCTTCTGTTGTAAATGCCTGTCATAGAGTCTCTTGAAGCCAAAAATTCCAACTCTTGAATCTGTGTTTTTATTTGCAGCTGAGTTTTTACTCTTGCAATCACTTCTGCTTTCTTTAGGGGTTTGCTTACAAAGTCATTCCCGCCTGATTCATAAGCTAAAGCAATACTTTGCTCATCTGTTTTTGCAGTAGTAAAAATTATAGGAATATCTTTAGTTAAACTACCGCTCTTCAAAGTTTTACATACTTTAAAACCGTCAATTTGAGGCATAACGATATCAAGAAGAATAAGATCTATTTTTTCATTTTCAACTATTTGCAACGCTTTTGTACCGCTATTTGCAGGAATCACATCAAAATCTTGAAGGATATGAAGAAGCACATCAAGATTTTCTTCTTTATCATCTACAGCTAAAATAGTAAAATTGTCGTATTGCAATTATGCCCCTTTTTTTAAATATCAAGCTTTAATCTTTATGCACCAAAGTTTAATAACTGACCTTAAGCACTTTTTATTGTCAATTATAAAACTATAAAATCTATTGCTATTTTTTCTTTGCTATTAAAAGGGTTGATATATCCATTGAAAAACTTTTTGCGTATACGATCTCAAATCCTGCTTGTTCAAGCTCTTTTTTCATATTTTCAACGGTTGAAAAATCTTCTATGGAGTTTGGCAGGTATTCGTATGCTTCTAGGTTTTTAGAGATAAAACCGCCGACTTTCGGTAATATCTTATTCATATAAAAATCTCTGATTTTTCCAAGAAACGAAGGATTTTCATTCTTCATAAACTCAAGTATTACCACAAGACCGCCCTGTTTTAAGACTCTGTTAAACTCTTTAAGTGCCGCTTCTCTCTCTACAACATTTCTAATACCGTATGTGATACTTAGTATCTCTGCGCTCTCATCTTGAAGCGGAATCTCTGTCGCTTTTGCTATGTGGTAGTTAAATTTAGGAAACTTCTCTCTTGCAACTGCGACCATCCCTTGCGATGGGTCAACTCCGACTATCTCACCGACTGCTATACCGTTTACCTCAGATCTTTTTTTCCAAAAATCCATCATGTCGCCTGTTCCGCAAGCAACATCAACGATTTTATCTATAGAGTCTTTTGCATAAAACCCGTAAGCCAAGTCACAAGCTTTTCTTCTCCAGCTCTTATCCACTCCCATACTCATAACACGATTTGCAGTATCATACGTAGGTGCAATATTGTCAAACATCGATACAATTTTTTCTTGTTTTTCTTGTTCTTGCATAATTTATTTATCCCTTTTCATCCACATTATTATATCTTGCTCATCTTGGAGTATATTTAAAATCTCAAATTTCTCATCCATACCCATAAAGCTTATGTCTCCGCTCATTTGAGGAGATAAAAAACAGAGATAATAATCTGCGATATCTTTAGAGAGTTCAAACATATTTCCGCCACCCTCAATAATGATATTTTTGTACTCTTTTAAAATATCAAAATTATCTGAAATGATTACTTTTCTATTTTTCACATGAAATAGCCCAATTGTTTTATCAAACTCACCGCTTCTTGAGAGTATCAAAATATCCGGCGCTCTGCCATTTACTAGCCTTGCATCTAAAGTCGGTCTGTCAACTCTTACGCTGTTGCCGCCAATAACTAGCAAATCACATACATCCCTCATGGCATGAACAAGCGTTCTTGATTTTTGTGAGCTTATAACTCCGCTATCAACCGTCCCATTTAACCTCTGTGCCCATTTAAAAAAAACAAATCTCTCTTTTTTCCATGTATTAAACGGCTTTAACAATGCGTCACACTCTTCTTTTAAAAGAGAGTCCTCTACTTCAATATTTGATTCTTTTACTATTTCATTGCCGCCTGAAGCCTCTTCATTTAAGTCTTGAGAGCCGACAAAAAGTTTTTTAATTTTTAATTTACAGAGTAAATCTGCACATGAAGGAGTTTTACCGATATGTGAACAAGGCTCTAATGTTGTAAAAACAGATGTGCCCACAAAGCAGTTGTTGTGATTTTTTGAAAGATATGTATGAATTTCAGCAGAAGCCGTAAGTTTTAAAATTTCTTCATCACTCGTTAATTTATAATAAGCCATTTTTAACGCTTCAACTTCAGCATGTGGCTCTCCGGCTTTTTTATGCGCCTCCACTGCTAAAATTTCACCATGTTTTCCAACAATAGTACAACCAACGGCAGGATTTTGGTAAGTTAGCCCCTGATACTTCCAAGCCTCTCTCAAGGCTAAGTTCATATAAAATTTTTTGTCAATTACCATTCAAAGTATGTTTTAGCTTTTGAGATATCAGCAAAATTAACTATAACCTCTTTACCATCAACATCTAAAAAGATTTTTGAATCTTCAACTTTTAGAAGTGTTCCTTTAAATTTTTCTTTTGATTTTAAAGTAAGAGCAACTTTTTCTCCGATTGACATTTCAAAATGTCTAAGAGATGTAATCTTTCTCTCGATTCCGGCACTTCCTACTTCAAGTCTATAATCTCCTGAAACAGGCGGTTCTACGTCAAGAAGCGGAGAGATAAGGCGAGTTAGACTGACACAATCATCTAAACTTACTCCCTTTCTTTTTCCATCTTCAAAATTAGCCGATAAAACATTTACTCTATAAATAGTATCATCACCGTCTCTTGCGGTTGAGATGTCATAAAGCTCTAAATCTACAGATTTAGCAAACAGTTCTATATCTTTTTCTAAATTCATAAGCTACCTACTCTTTAGCAATTTTTTTAAATAGCTCTTCAATGCTTTGAGCCTTTTTTAGTTGTTCATCAAATTCAAAAGTAAACTTAACCGGACGAAACCAGCCTTGATCTTTCATACAAAAATCTTCTACAATAGGTCTAGCCTTTTTTAGAAGGTTCAGGAACTCTTTCTTCTCTTCTTCGCTAAATGAAGAGGGATCTATATAGACTTTAGCATCACTTCTGCCACGCGAACATTTAACATCAATCACATTTATCTGATGAAGTCTTTTATCGTTTAGACTGCCGAGAGCTTCTGGAATCAACTCTAAGAGAATTGACTCAGTTCTCTTTACTTTTATCTGAGCTTCTGTCACAGAGACACTTTTTGCTCAATTTTTTTGAATGTTTCAATTACGTCGCCGACTATAACATCATCATAGCCTTTGATCATAACACCACACTCATATCCGTAACCAACCTCTTCTGCATCATCTTTGAAGCGTTTAAGTGAAGTCAATGATCCCTCATGTACAACAACTCCGTTTCTGATAACACGAACAAGACCGCCGCGAACAAGCTTGCCATCAACAACGACACATCCGGCAACCATACCCTTAGGAGATTTGAATGTATCTCTAACTTCCGCTTGACCTGTGTTTTCTTCACTGAATTTCGGAGACATCATTCCTGTCAACATACCTGTTAAATCATCTAAAAGCTGATAAATAATAGAGTAAGTTCTGATATCTACATTTTTCTGTTTTGCCAATGCTTTTACACTGCCTGTAGGACGAACATTAAATCCAAGCAGAACACAGTTTTCACTGTTTCCTACAAGCTCAACGTCGTTTTCAGTAATTCCACCTACTCCTGAAGAGATGATATTAATCTTAACTTCATCGTTTCTAAGCTCATTTAACGAACTTCTAATCGCCTCTAGTGAACCATGAACATCCGTTTTAAGAACAACTTTAAGAGATTTAAGTCTACCCTCGGCAATCATACTTGTCATATCTTCTAAAGTAGATTTTGTACTATGAGAAAGTTCTTTGTGTCTATCATACTCATGACGTTTTTGTGCATACTCTCTAGCCTCTTTATCGCTAGCCATTGCCATCATAACTTCACCTGATGGCGGAACTTCATTTAGACCGACAACCACTGCCGTATGACTAGGTTTTATACTCTTAATCTGCTGCTTGTTTTCATTAAGAAGAGCTTTGACACGACCGTATGAACTACCGCAAACTACATAATCTCCAACACTTAAAGTTCCGTTTTGAACGATTACCGTAGCAACAGGACCACGACCTTTTTCAAGAGAACTCTCAACTACTGCAGCTTTTGCCATCGCATTTTCATTTGCTTTTAGTTCTAAAACTTCAGCAGTTATCAAAATATTTTCAAGCAACTCATCTATTCCCATTCCTGATTTTGCAGAAAGAGGGATAAACTCGATATCTCCGCCCCAATCAATCGGGTTAAGACCACGCTCAGCCATTTGAGCTTTTACCATATCAGGGTTTGCAGTAGGCTTGTCCATTTTATTAAGTGCTACAATCACCGGAACGCCCGACTCTTTTGCCAACTTTATAACTTCATCAGTTTGAGGTTTAACACCATCATCCGCCGCTACAACGATAACTATAATATCGGTAACATCCGTACCTCTTTGTCTCATTTGAGAAAATGCTGCGTGACCTGGTGTATCTATAAAAGTAATCGCTTTACCGTGTTGTTCAATCGTGTAAGCACCGATATGTTGCGTGATACCGCCAGCTTCGCTAGCCGTTACTTTTGCTTTTCTAATTGCATCTAAAAGGGATGTTTTACCGTGATCGACATGCCCCATTATTGTAATTACAGGCGGTCTCTCGGTAGCATTTTCATCAATCTCTTGTGCTAAATCATCTTCATAGTTGAACTCATTTTTTGGATCAATTATAGTAACTTCAACACCAAACTCTTCAGATAAAATTTCAATTTCATCATTTCCTAAAAAATCATTCTTTGTCTTCATTACACCAAGATTAAACAGAGTTTTAATAACATCCGATATCGGACGGTTAACTTTGTCTGCAAATTCATAAACACGGATATCTTCAGGAATCTCAACATGTGTTACAACAAGATCTTCAGGTTTATCTTTTGTATATTTTTTTCTCTTGTCGCGAGAAACATTTTTACTTTTAGGAGCTGATTTTTTATTTGAATTTCTACCCATAGGTTTTGCGATTTTTGGTTTTCTAGGCTCTTCTGGGACAATTTCTTTTCTCTCTGTAGCATTTAAATCTAGCAATACTACTTGATCATCCATATCCATAGAGACTTCACTTAAAGAACCACCAAAAATATCGATTTTTATACCTTGTTCTTGTTTTTTAGCACCAGAGGTCTGTTTTGCTTTTTTCTTTTTA
>MICC01000059.1:384-801 GCA_001829715.1 Sulfurimonas sp. RIFOXYB12_FULL_35_9 | reverse complement strand
CCAGAGCCTTTTTAGCTTCAGCATGCGTTTTGTAATTGCCAGATTCAAAGTCCTGGATTGCTCTCAGAATCTCTTTTTTGGTATCTTCATTCAGCTCTTGCAAATCCTCAATCAAGCGTTCCAGAACATCGTTATAGGTCTCCCTGGTATGTATCTTTAAATTGGCGAGTACATCGCGGATATTGTCGTCAACCTGAATTGTGGTGGTCATAATGATATATAGTACGGACCACTATTTATATGTTGTTATAGTGCGCTATAGCACATTATTAACCATCGGCCAGTCTACGAGATAATCGTTCGCCCCCAAGTGAATGCACGGCTGTCTATATAAATCCTGCGGCGTGGTCGCTGAATTTATTTCAGCCGTGTTATTGCTCCCCGCCCCTTCGTAGTACTCGAGGCTGCTTCGCTGTA
>MICC01000059.1:226-372 GCA_001829715.1 Sulfurimonas sp. RIFOXYB12_FULL_35_9 | reverse complement strand
GGTCTTCATATGTGGCTCTAATTGTTTACACCTAAATAAATCCGAATACTAGTGCCAATAATGCAAAGAGATAATAGACATATGGCTTTAGTATTTCTGTATTCATTATTTTATTATATTCTGAGTAATAGCCATCATTCTTTTGT
>MICC01000059.1:0-198 GCA_001829715.1 Sulfurimonas sp. RIFOXYB12_FULL_35_9 | reverse complement strand
TAGCAATTTCAATAAAAGGAACATAAAAAGGAATTGAGTCTGCAGCAATTGCCAGTAATATCGTCGTTATTAGAAATATTAGAAACCAAATAACGACTCCAATTTTAACGTTTTTTAATACATTCGGATACTTGTTATTAATTGCTTCCAATCGTTCGGATTTTGTTAACGCCACATACTCGCCCCCAAGTGAATGCA
>MICC01000058.1 GCA_001829715.1 Sulfurimonas sp. RIFOXYB12_FULL_35_9 | reverse complement strand
ATACAGAACAGTTGAAAGAAGCAGTATCTTAAATACGATAACTTTTGGTCACGATAGTCATGGTTTAAAAGTTGGGCTTAACTATAAGTTTTAGCCCTGTATCTCTATAAGTTCGATACCGCCTACCGAGGTTGCGGATACCTCTTTTTTGTGTAACTCTCTGAAGTAGTCGGCAAGCGCTTCTTTCTCTTCTTGCGTAGGCTTGGAAAAATCACCTATCAAAACTCTCTCTATCTCCGTTTTATAGGGGTAGGCAACATAATCCAATGCTTCTAGCTTAAAATGACCTCTCTGCTCAAAATGAAGCAAGACAACGCCTTTGTTGGTATTGAAAATTTCCATTCCCTCCAGCTCCTTTTTCCATTTGCGTCTGTTTTTTAGGTAAAGAGTCGCACAATCCTCCTGCCCACAACCGCACATACGGATAAAATAGAGATTTTTGCACATATCAAACTTTGGATTTAATCTACCGCTAAATTGAAAAATATTTTTCATAAATTCGCATAAAATAGGAGTGCGTTTTAGTGGTAGCAAGTGGTTGAAAACTCTTTTTTTTGTTCGTTTTTTTGGCATATGTTTCCTTTTGTATCATTTGAAAACATTTTACTCACCTTTCTAGACATTTTTTGACTAAGATTTTAGATTTAATGTTGCATTGCTAAAATGTTAGGATGTTTTTTTATGCTATCTTTGTGACTGCTTTGATTTTAAACTACATCCCATTGCTCTTCTATCTCGGAGAGCTTTTGGTATGACATTCAAAGAGTTGATGTTAAAACATTACGGCATATGGCTCTATGCCCTCTTTATCTCGTTCCTTTGGTTGCTCTTTATCAACAACGGTACGATAAGCATGGAAAATAAAAAAGAAGCGGCATCTCTTGTAGCAGGATTTTTCGCGACATTGGCAGGAGTATGGGGACCACTACAAATACGCGGTGAGCAATACACCATCCAAAGAGGGATTGAGCGATCTCGCGGATATGATGATTTGGATGACTAAAAAGCGCAAAAACATTTTAAAAGAGCATTTTGCACTGTTGGAGCTGTAGGGTTTTTGACAACCAATTGAATGTTATGATTACATGTTGCAATCCTTCATTTTTAATGACAGAACTGCAACGATAAAGAGTATTGAGGTTTAAAATATGCAAAAAGGTATCTGGGTTATCGGTGATGTTCATGGCGAATATGAGAAATTACTACTGCTGCTAAGTAAGCTTCCCAAAGATGCCATTGTTTGTTTTACGGGCGACTTGATTGATAGAGGCGAAGAGTCCGCCAAAGTTGTTGAGCTAGTCATAAACAATGGCTATTTTTGCGTGCTTGGCAATCATGAAGTAATGATGATAGAGTCAGATGAGAGTAAGCGTAACTCAGAGTATTGGTTCCATAACGGTGGCGTAGAAACACTAAGCTCCTACGCCAGATGTGATGAAGAAGTTTTTACAAAGCATGTTAGATATTTTAAAACTTTTCCTTATTTTGCGTACTTTGAGATAGAGGGGTACAAACCCCTAGTCGTATCTCACTCTTATATACATCATGTATGGGTCAGCAAAGAGCATCCATACTCTGAGGATGATGTGGAGGATATCCTTTGGCGGCACATGAAAAAAAGTGAGTATTTTGATGAGCAGAGAGAAGCTCAAAATGGTATCTTTAATATTTTTGGGCACACCCCAGTTTATGGCGCTGTTATTACTAACACATACGCAATGATTGATACGGGGGCTGTTTATGAGGATAACAAACACTTTGGCATTTTGAGTGCTATTCATTACCCCTCTTTGGAAGTTCGATCAACATAACAACTTTTTTTGAGCAAGATAATCATGGTTTAAAAGTGGGGCTTAACTATAAGTTTTAGCCCTATTGAACATATTTTTATGATAGAGCAGAAGAGATGTTTTCTAAAAGATACGAAGCTTTTTTAGCATACTCTTCTCTTAACTCTTTTGGTTCAAGCACTATCATATCAGGAAGCCATTTTTGTATAAATGGGAGTATCTCTAAACTTTGAGTGTACTCCAATGAAAAGAGAACGCTTCCGTCATCCTCTTTTTTGATAAACTTTTGAGAGAGGAAAAACTTTTTCATATCATCTTCAAAATATCTGGCGATATTCGGTAAAGCTTTTATGATAGCTCTTTGTTTAGCTTCACCATAAAGAGTCATAGAGTTTTGAATGCTTTGCAAAAAATCAAGATATTTTTGCACATTTGCACTGGTATAAGATGCTGTTTTTGAAGCATATTCCACTTTTTCTATAAAGGCTAGACGACCAAATCTTAATTTTTGTTTTTCATCCACAAAAGCTATATACCAATTTCCATCCATAAACACAAGTTTTAAGCAAAGCAGATTGTCAAATGCCTCTTGCTCATAGAAAAACTTTATCTTCCTATATTCTTTAAGTTTTATGGCAATTTTTAGTTTCTTGAAGCTCTCTTTTGCCTCAAGTGTTTGTAAATCTTCAAACGGAGAACTTTTAAAAATATAGATATGCTTTTGTTCGTTTGTATAGTCTGAGAGTTTTTTAAAAAGCTCTGGATCCCCATCATGTGCCATGGAAAAGAGCCAACCTACCTCGTTTGCATTCTCAAATGCCTCTATAAAGATATCTATAGGTTTTATAAGTTTGTATATCTTTTTATTTTTCTCTTTTTGCACAACTATACTGTCATATGTTTGAGCAAGCTCATCAAGCAGTCTGCCTAATTGTTTTGGCTTGAGATGCAGTACATTTTGAAGGTGTTCATCATAAGCATCCAGAGTTCCGTCAATCCTTTTTTTAAACTCTTCAACAATTGTAATGTATTTTTGTAAGGTACCAATATCCGACATAAAAAATCCTTCAAGTTACAAACAAGAGTATAGCAAAACTACAGTTCAAAGCAACGCATGGTTGCATTTTTTAGATTTTTATTTACCAAACATTATTTGGTAATATCAAATTGCTCAAGCTCCTCATCAGTTATCTCTATGACGAGCTTATCACTTTTACTGGTTTGGATATCGTACAAATCATTAAAAAAACGGGTTTGAGAAAGATATGCGATGTTGTAGCGTTCTTTGCTATTTTTTTGCACTACTCCTAAAATCCCAAGAACTTCGCTTCTGGTTATGTGTTTACGAATAATACTGATATTTTTAAGTAAAATAGTTTCTGTTTGCGTTTGAAAATATATAACTATCTTATCATTTGATTTTTTATTTTTGTACCAATTCCAGAGAACAGCCAACATCGTAATAGTTGCAAAAAATATAGTGATAATATCTAATATACTTATTATGCTTTCAATAATTTCCATTTTTTTCCTTATTATGTATTTAAGCTATATAGAGTACCAAAGCATTTCTTAACCAAGCGTTTTCCTATATGTTTCTATCGCTTCTTTAGACATATTTTTTATATTTTTAAGTTCGGATTCTATATCGATTGTTAACATGTACTCTTTTATAAGCTTAGTAACGAGACGAGACTGTTGCAAATCTCTATCTCGCTTCATAGGTTCTCTATACGATTGAACACTTAGCCACAGTTTATATACCGCGTATTCCAAAGGGTTTATAGTCGTGATAAAAGCACATTTACCACTATCTCCAACAAGTAGCTGCTTATGTAGTTTTGAACTCTCTATCCATTTTATGCCATCTAGTATAATTTCTCTGACTCCGCTAAATGACTCATTATCGGCCTTCATTCTCATTGGTGTCAGAAGTTCTACTACCACTTCATCTTTATTGACAAATCTATAAAAAGCTTCTTCGCTCTCTTTAAAAGTGTTGTCTATCTCAAGAAGTATACCCTTTAATGTTCTGTTTGGAATCTTCTCTTTAAAAGCTATCGAGACTTTTTTATCTCTTTTGTTCAATATGTCTATATCAAATGTAGCCAAGTGTTGATTTTCAACAAAAACACCACAGTAAGCCTCATAAGCATATAAACTATTTGTGCCTATTACTATAACTTTATCATCAAGCCCCAATTCATTCAATCTTCTAAAAAGATTTATCAGCACATTAGGAACTCTTGATATTTTAGTGAACTTGTTTATCTTCTCTTGTCTCTCTAGCAGTACCTTGCTCTCTTTTATGCTTTTTTTTAGCTCCGCTTTTTGAGCATGGAATGAGTCATAAATCACTTCCGTTTCACTACTTCTTATACTGAGTGATTTTCGTTTTTTAGTATCAAGACACTCTCTAAAGAGATACTCTTTCTCTTTTATCTTTTGCCACCCCATCCTATATCTAAAGGATTTGTCGTATCTTTTCTTTTTAGATACATAGCTTTTATATATCAATTCGGCATTAATATAAGTTTTTCTCTGCTCATCACTATAAGGTATAAACTCAAAACCCATATATTCCAACTTTATGTTATTTCTTAAATTATACTATTTTTTAGTAAAAATATATAATTATAGTATAAATTAAGCTTTTCAAAAAATCGCTTTTACCTTAAACAGTGGGCAAACAACTTTCAATCCCCTGTAAATCGGGTCACTTTGTTTTATAATTTAGATGAAACTATAACTATTCTAGAAGAAGAAAATGTTTTAATCCCCTGTAAATCGGGTCACTTTGTTTTATTTAAATGGTTTTAAAATTCTGAAAAATAAAAAACAAGTTTTAATCCCCTGTAAATCGGGTCACTTTGTTTTATAAATAATAGAGTTGTCTGCATTGATCCAGTGTGGTTCGTTTCAATCCCCTGTAAATCGGGTCACTTTGTTTTATAGGTGTTTCTTCTATCGAAGAGCTTCGATATGAAAATAAAGTTTCAATCCCCTGTAAATCGGGTCACTTTGTTTTATATTATATTAGGCAAATTTTAAAAGCCAATTGGCGAAAGGTAGTTTCAATCCCCTGTAAATCGGGTCACTTTGTTTTATTTGAACTAAAAAATAAAATTCCTTAAGGAGGAAAAAGTTTCAATCCCCTGTAAATCGGGTCACTTTGTTTTATAATAGAAATGGAAAATGAAAAATTAGGCTTTATTGTTGTTTCAATCCCCTGTAAATCGGGTCACTTTGTTTTATTTTGTGGGAAAATAAAACTTAAAGGTAAAAAAAATGAATAGTTTCAATCCCCTGTAAATCGGGTCACTTTGTTTTATGAATTTAAATCAAGATATATCGGTAAAACAAAGGAGCAGTTTCAATCCCCTGTAAATCGGGTCACTTTGTTTTATTACATTTTACACAAGCCCAAGGAGCTTAATATGGAAGAAAGTTTCAATCCCCTGTAAATCGGGTCACTTTGTTTTATAGCCTTGTTTGGGCTTTTGCGAAACTCGGAAATTTTATCAAATAGCTTCTTAAGCCCTGCTTTGGCTTGTTTTGGGAAAAGTTCGCAAATCGGGCTATTTGAAAAATCACTAACTCCCGCATTTAGAGTACAAAAACAAGGAAACCTGCTATTTAAGGGGTTTTACCAATTTCAAAAGTTCGCAAACCTTTTGGCTAAAAATGACGAAGTGCCAAACAGAGCATTTTAAGAAAAAGCAAAGCTCATGAGATGCCTGTTTTAGAGTGTTTCAATCTTTAGAAAAACTAAAAGTTCGCAAATCGATTTTTGAAGATGGCAAAAAAACGCCTTTTCGAACTTTTGAACACTCAAAAATTCAAAAAGTGCATAGTTTTATGCTAAAAAGAGTTCGCAAACTAGATTTGCGTATCTTGCGCTTCAAACGGGGTGGGTTCTTTGCCTAGAGCGAATGCGACTTTGGCGCATGAGAGACAAAGAGAGTAGATGCGCACACTATCATCTTTTGGCTTGATGAGTGCTTCTAGTTTGGCAGTGAGCGTCTCTATCTGCGATGCGGCTACAGTGATTTCAAATACCGAATCATTCACTCGAAATCCGTACCCTTGAAGAAGGTCATGAACTTTTGTGCGTCGTTTAGAGAGTGGGATATCATAAGTGATGAGATAGCGTTTTAACATCAAAACTTCCCTATAAAAGCGGCATATTTCTCTTCGCCTCTTACGCTGCGGGCAAGAAGATAGGCTTGATGGAAGATGATATGCTCTACTTTGTGCTGCTCTTTGTGCCAAGTGGTGTAGCTTCCGAGCCGCTCAAAGATATTTTTTGCTACGAGTTTTTTTGTCTCCTCACTAAGAAGCCCCTCTTTTGTAACACTTAACGGTTCGTTTTTATTTGCCATGCTAAAGACAACTCTATCGACGACAAAGGCTCTAAACTCTTCGATCATGTCAAAAACAAGTGTCGGTTTGCGTTCATCATGAGCATGAAGATAAGAAACATGCAAAGAGAGTCCTGCTTTGACAAGAGCATAACGGACTTTGCCGTAAAGGATGGCATATCCATAGTTAAGACATGAGTTTATGGTATCTCTAGCTCCTTGCGTAACACGAGAAGTAAACCCGTAGTGTTCATCAATGATAGTAGAGATTTCAGCCCAGTAAGTTGCCGATATCTGTCCCTCATACCCCATAAGTTCATTTGCAGTAGTCGCCGATTTGGCATTTTTAAGCGTTGTTTGCATACTTGTGATGGCTTTTTCAAATCTTTTGTGGTACTTGTCAAGATATTTTAGGTAATTTATCTGGTTTTTGGCTTTACCCTCGATAAACTCATAAGCAAATTCCATACTTTTGCCAAGCCGTATAACCTCCATCTGCATAAGAGCATTTTGTGAGAGTGATGCACTAAAACTGACAAAGGAGGCATAAGGAAGATGGTTTTGATCTACAAAATCTATGGGGATACCCATTCTGGCACATTCACGGATGATGTTGGTACTGATACTTACCCCATCGGATGCTATGATGATATGAGTGATTTGCGATTTTGGTATGGACTTTATAACTTTTCCCGACTCTTTAATCGTAAAGCGATTTTTAGCGATTCCAAGGACAATACCTGCTTTAGTGATATGCAGATGAGATGACTCGGTAAGTTTTTTAGAATACTCCTCTTTTTTCTTCTCAATAGGCGCAGTACTTGCTTTGATGGAGTTTTGAGCAGCCATACTCTCCCAAGCTTTCGCGATGATGAGATCTACGGCGGCACTATGTTGCTCCGCCGTATAATCATAAAAAAACTCTAAAGAGGAGAGAAGCTGACGAAAGCGTCCTTTAGATGTGATAATTCCTTTTTTGCGTGTAAGAGTGATTTTATCTATACAAGTTTGACCAAGCGCATCTTGAAGTTGCTGCACTTGAGGAGAGTCCGCCGAGACGATTTTTACATAGTAACGGACAAGTGTTTTGATGGTAATGTTTATATTTTTGACAAACTGTTCGAAAGGTTCGTTGCGAGTGGCAAAAGAGCGTAAATTTGCAATGGCTTTTTCAAGTCTTAAAGGGTCAATTTGTCTTGCATTTCCCTCAAAACGCGCACCTAAAAATGAAAATCCATTATCTACATGCGTTATAAGCGTTTTGTCTTCTCCAAGTCGTAAATGAAGCGTGTCATGCAAAAAAGTTTTAAGCGATGCAAGTGCTGTTTCGCACTCCTGCGATGTATTGCAAAAGATGGCAAAATCATCGGCAAAACGGACAAACACAACCCCTTGTGTTTCAAGGTGTTTATCCATTTTATCAAGATATATATTTGATAGTAGTGGACTAAGACTATCACCTTGATGAACTCCTTTTTGATGGTTAAAATAGGTCTGTTTTGCAAATCCTCCATTTTGAATAAGCAAAGATATAAGACGAATAATTCTTTTATCGGCAATATGCAAGGCTAAAAACTCAAGAAGCAAGTCATGGTTGATGGACTCAAAAAACTCATCTATATCGGTTTTTAAGACCCAGTGGCGTTTTTGGTCTAAAAACATTTTGCTTCTGTTGAGTGCTTTGATATGGCTTTTACCAGGGCGATACGCGTAACTTTTGTCGCTAAATGTTTTGTCGAAGTATTCGCCTAAATGGTGAGAGAGGGTTGATTGGACAAGTTTGTCACGTACGCTTGAGAGTGAAAGCGGGCGTTTTTCTTTTTTGCCCTCTTTTTGAATCTCGATCTTTTGCATCGGCTGGGGTGCATAACGCTCAGATACAATCTCTTGCATTAAATGAGCTACATTTTCTTGGAAGTTGCCCTTAAAATGTTCATAAGAGACATTGTCTATCCCCAAAGCGTTAGGATTAAGATGTTCAAATGATGCTTTGAGAGATTTAATAGTTAGGATATGTTCAAGGGGCTTAGTAAACATGTACGGATTTATAGGACCTAATCAGATTGTTTAACTCGACAGTGTCAAGTACTGCACGATCTATCTTTATGGCATAATCCATAATTTTATGGAATGTTTCTTTTCCCAATGCTTGGGAAAGTGTTACTTGGTTATTCTTACTCATCGCAAGAGCATCGAAGTCTTTTCGTTTTATGAGGTTTAGACGGGAAGCATGTTTTATTGGATCTTGGCGATTAAGTTTTATTCCAAAGTAATCATCAAAAAAATTGGCAGAGATCTTCATGAAGATTACTTTGTCTTCACGGCAATGTTTCGATTCAGGGTCAGATGTACTTGTTAGTTTGGAGAACACGTCCTGAGTAATAAAAAGGTCATTGCACGATTTGACAGCGTTTGCCAAAGAAGCATGAAGTCCATCATGTGTATAGTTAATATTCAAATGTGCCGTATTATTGCGTATCTCACGAATACTTTCAAATGTTGCCGACATTTTTTTAAAATGTTCAGCGTTCATGCAATAAAAATAGTGATGAGGCAAGGTGAGTTCCGACGATATCGTTCCTTTGAGTACAAAAGATTTTATGGCGCTAAGAACATCGTATTCAGGTGGGGATTGAATGATTTTTAGCCGTAAAAAGTGATAATAGAAATAAAGCTGAGTTCCTTCATAAAGATATGTTGCAGCAAGCAATGGATAGTTGAAACGGAACATGATTTCTGCAAGATCAAGATACATGCGGTAGAGTTCACTATGCTGTTTCGCTTTTTTAAAATCTTCTACAATCTCAAGAGCCTGTTCAATCAAAGGATCAAGAAATGCAAGATCTTTTGATATACGTGCTGTTGTCAATGCAGCTTCCAGAGAAGGGAGGGCTGTAGTAAATAGCGCACTCAAATGATTGGAAAACAATTCGCGGCTGAATTGGTACAACGCATCGATGAGCGGGTCATCATACATATCAGAGGGAGCCGAAAGCGTTTTTACAAACGAGGAAAGAGTAAAACTGGCAGCTGCATGGTCTATGTAGTCATCGAGAAATACATAACGATAGTGCTTTCCAAGATCGTTGTCATATGTTTCTGCCGCGAAAAGAAGTTTAATTTTCTGCTTTGAAAGAACCGTTCGTATAAAAGCGGCAAATGCAGCCATGATGGGCTGATGCCTCAGTCCATGGGTCAGGTCAATAACTAACTCTTCATAGTCAGTATCAGTCAATTCGAGTACAAGTTTGAAAATGTCTGAAAGATCATCTTTGTCAAACTCTTGCCATTGTATTCGTCTGGATTTTGTTTGAAGAAGCAATTGTTGTTTGGCAATCGCTTCTTTGCTGCCTATCAGGAAAAAATCTGCATCAATGTTTTGAATCAAAACATCTGTTGAATTGAGATAATTCCCTTCATTTATCGGAAGTGATGTTTCATTTCGATATAAGCTTTTTAACGGGGAACCATCACGATCAGTCCCTGCCAGACCTAAGATAGAGATAATCTTCAAATTACACCTTCCAGTATTTCGCCTTCATGGCGTTCTTTAACATGGCTTTGGACAACGATGTAGCCGATGCGCGGGTCATGTATGGCAACCCAACGGGCAGGATGAAAGTGATGCACAAGACGAGCATAAAGCCAAATAGGACCTCTTCCTGAGAGTATAACACCCATGTTTTGAGGAACATCGGGTAGCGGTGTTGAAAACACTTCCTCAGGATCTGTAATGCCGCCTTCTATCTCAAAGGTGATAAGGATACTATTTAGAATTGATTTTGTAGATGTAAAAATAATCATTGGTTCTCCAAATGATGATATTCAAAATTAATTTTTTGAGCTTTGGTACTATTCTCAATCGGATCCCCATTTTCATTATAGTGGGAAAGATGAGAGAGAACATCTATACCGTAATGCCTTCCTAATTCATATAGTGCTATACTTGATATTGTTTGACCAGGTGTGATTTCAAAAACGATATCATTTTTATTTGCATTATAATTTTTTAAATCTTCCAATATTTCATCTACAACTGCAATTATATTATTAGGATTTTGGGTTGCTTTGATTTTTTTAAATTTACATTTTTTTTGATATTTGTCAATTATATATTTTCGCAATTCCTCAATACTATTATTTGAAAATGAATCATGTATTAGATAGTAATACTCAAATCTTAGATTTGATCTTATGATTGTTTCAAATAATCCAATGTTTGAAGGCATTATAGAAATGATATATTTTTTCCCTTCAATAATTTCGGGGGAAAAGTTCAAGTTTTTAGCTCGATGGTTTATTATCCAAAAGATTGCGAATGCGAGTAAAATTAATCCTGGACCAGTCCATAATCCAAAATTGAATTTTTCTTTGTCATTACCAAATAAACTATAGTTAACTAAGGCAACAATCAAATCGCCTGTTATACCAAGACCAATAATTAATAAAAAAACGAGAATTATAGATTTAAATGGTGCTTGTTCATTTAAACCAATTGATGATAATAATTTTATTCTTTTCATTGTTGTTTCCTTACTCAAAGTGAAAATTAAGAATCTCTTCATAAAGATTTTGTCTTTGATATTCATCAAGCTTGTCATTATTAAAATCACCAATTTTATAAACTAATTGTTTGAATATTTCGTTGGATTGCAATCTTAAATAAACTTCCGCTTGTTCATGTGGCGTTGTTATAAATTTTCCACTCAAAAATTCATCAATTTGATTAGGATGGTAAAAGATTTTTAGATGCGTATTCCATTTTTCTTGTAGTACTTTCCGGATTTTAGTTTTTGAGATACCATTGTTATCACTTCTTAGAACTGGAGAAGATACTGTTGGTTTTTGATTTTCTGTACTCTTCTCTACATTACAAGATGGTTGGGTATTGGTGTGATTTTCTTTTTTTGATGGCTGTTGATTAGGTGAATTAATAGTTGAAAACTTCATCAAGTATTCTCTTGCTTTCTTTGCTCCTGTAAAATCATTATTTTCATATACCTTTTTTCCTTGTTTATTCGTTGTTGAGTATTCCTCTTTTGGATTTGGATTTTCAAGGAGTTGGTATCTTAGCTTATCACTTGGTTTTGTATCAATACTTGCCATAGCAAAAAGTTCTTTTAGTTGAGGAGAATTTCTCCAATCTTTTATCTTTTTTGTCATCTCATTTTCAAACTCTTTTAGATACTCTTGTTGAGAATATTTTAAATTCTTAGGCGTAAGTTGCATATCTATTTTCCCATATCCAAGAGGTTTTGCCATACCGATATTGTGCAGATGCTTTTCACTTTGCCCATGAAAAGTGATAGCACTAAGTAATGCTCCAATTTCTGCTTTTTTGAGATTGTGAAATCGTAAGCTACCTTTGAAAACCGTCCCACTATCAAGTGGTTTGAATTTTGTAGCGACATCATGGTTGATTTTTCCGTCAGCATTTTTTGGTAACGGGTAGTCGGGTTGTATTGAGGGCTGAAGTGGATATCGCTTCCACCCAGAAATTACGGCATCTTTATCCATTAAAGTTTTGTATTTTGATACTTTTCCATTTTGTCCTGTTTGGCTAATGTAATTTGGATAATAAGTTGGTCTTGGGCTACCTAATACTTGTTCAACTGTATTCATTGGTTTTAAATTTGGAATAGTGCATTTTAAGTGTCCAAAATAGACTCTTCCTTTGAGTGCTAAATTCTCATTTTCCGTTCCAAAAATAGTTTCAGATAAATCCAATTCAAATTTTGAATCAACTGGTTTTTGACAAATTGCTTCTAAGAAATTTTTTTCATATGCAACTTTAAATAGCTGTGTAAGACCAATTTGTTTAATTGAACTGTCATTTGATTTGAGATAAAAAACTGGTATTTTATCTTTGCCCCTCCAATAGTTTCCGACATAATTGTCCTTTTCTTGATTGTCAAAATAAACCGTTTTAAATTTTTGAATAACTGTATCATCAGATGAAAAATTCAAGGTTTTATTGACTCTTTGTTTGTCACTTTTTAATAAAACAAATTCATAGTGTTTTTTCCCAAAATGACCTCCAAAAAATAGTTCTCCATCTTCTCCGTTGTCGTCAGGTACTACTGTGTACTTGTCAAAAAAACCTCTTTTTTGAGGATTGTTATTTTGGTCTGGCTTAACTTTTATGGTTGTGAATGGTTGTACTGTTGTATATTTTTTTGATACATCTTTTTGTGAACCATTGTATTTGTCAATTTTCGTTTTTAAATCTCTTTGTAAAATAAGTCTTATTTTGTTTCCATAATCTTCTAATTGATAGCCTTTATCTGTTTTGGTAAGGATTCCATATCCAAAACTCTTATCATTTGTCAAACCATTTGCTTTTCCGACTAGAGTTTCCATTTTTTTATCAGTCATATCTCTAACACCAAAATATTGACCCAAGCTTTTTTTATCAACTCTCATCTTAGAAAAACTCAGAATTTCTAAAACACTTCTTACCATCCCTTTCAAACTGCTTCCAGGTATATAAAACTCTTTTGCGCCGTTTTGGTTGATATGATGACAAAATTCACTTGATGGTTTATCTTTATCATCACTATGATTTCTTATAAAAATAGGACTTTTAGCCGTAATCGTGATCTCTATCTCCCCGCTCTCGCCATCTTCAAAAGGCACATCGTGGCTTACTTCTTTTCCATCATTACTCCACGATGGGTAAAAAACCTCTTTGTTGAGTGGTACGAAATTGTATGGTGCGGTTATCATTGGTTTCCTCCATTTTCAAATCCGGTAAAAACTACTTTTTTGAGTTTCGCAACAGGCATATTTTCACAAAACTCATCCTCTTCCTCTTCCCAAATCTGAGCCATTTTGACTTTGAGTCCATTGATGGCATGATAGGTTTGGATGTCTGGATAATCTTCGTCTTGTTTTTTTGCTTCAAGCTGTTTTGAGATATTAGTTTTTGAAACCAACCAACCATCATTTATTTGCTTGATGGAGATTGACTCTGTGCCATTGCAAAAATGGGCTTCATATACAAAGCCATTTGTAGTTTGTAGTTTTGTTGCTATCGCATCACTTTTTTGAAATATGTCACAATCTCTTATTTTAGTATCAGAAAATTGGATATATCCTTCGTATCCTTGAAGTTGTTTCATATCTTCAACTAGTTTATTTTTATCATCATAAGTGTATTTTTCATCTAGTATTTTACTCATCACATTTTCCTATTATAATATTTCCATTCTCATCTTTGACACAACCTTTAAATACTCCATGCCCTTTGGTTGTGGCTCCTCCAAGACTTAGCATTCCACTGCAAATATCATCGAGTGAGTTTTCAAAAGCTTTGAGTTCATCCCCTTGAATAGTGTTTTCTAGTAAAATTTCTATCTCGTAGCAGTCATTATCATCTTTTTTTGCTACTGTTTTTTCTTGAAACAACGCTCCCTCTATCGCCCCACCTGTAAAACGCTCAATGCTTACATGGTCAAAAGTTTTGGTTTGTTTGGTTTCATCAAAAGATTTGAAACAATCGCTTATAAGGATTTTGCCTTTGCTTCCGGCTATGTTTTTCTTGGAGTTTTTGGCTTCTCCAAATATTCCTTTTATACTCTCAACCCCATTTTTAGCTTCTATCGTGTTACCTTTGAGTTTATTAAAATGGTAAGTTGTGCGATGGGCGATAGCCCCTTTGATACTGCTAGCAGGGATAAGCACTCGTTTTGTAGATAAATCTTTGATTCCATAATCCACTACCTCTTCTAACACTGGTGTCATATCTGCATCGCTATCGCCAAAACCGCTACCAAACATAAAGAAGTCGTCGGGTTTTATGGTGAGGATGTAGGTAGTATGAGTTTTTGGAAGCGATGCTTTAGCTTCGCCGTTAAGTGAGGTTAAAACCTCACTTCCATTAAGACTACTGCTATAACTATCTAATGGTAAGTATGCTGTTTTAATGTCATAAACTTTAAACTTCCCAAACCCTTTAGTACTTCCACCACCTAGCCTAAAAGCTGGGTTTGAAAGTAAATTCAAAATTGATTCAAAAGTAGTCTTATCTTCTTCGACAAACTCAATGCTAAATTTAAAATGGCTGCCTTTATAGACTACTTTCTCATCAAATTTTGCTCCGTTACTTGTTACGCCTTTTGCATTTATCGCTGTATGTTCGCGGATGGGGAGATTTTCAAAGATTTTTAGAAAATGGGACTTTTGCAAAAGCAACTCTTCGTGAACTTTGCCTTTTTCATCAAGCAGTAAAGCATTTGAAATAATGACTTTTGAACCGTTATCTTGTCCAAAAGTATCTGCTACATTTCCGTTAAACTCTTTTCTCAAAACCCCTGCGATAGAAGTTCCCAAAATCATAGGCAAACCATTCCAATCTTTTTGCACAGGTGCATCTTGGATAAAATCACTTGCATTACTTCCAACTTTTAGCGGTGTCTCTGCTTCTATGACGATATGAGCCATGTATCTATTTTTCATTTTTGCCTCCTGCTTTTGGTTCTTTTTGTTTTGGCATTTGGATTGAGAGTAATTTGATAAATTTTATAAAATCTAACTCTTTTTCTTCACACATTTTTTTAGTCGCTTCGATATTCTTTATAAGCTCTTCACCCCATTTATCTTTTGCTTTTTTGCTTCTCAAAAAGCCTTTTGGTTTATCTTCTGGTTTTTTATCAAACATCAAATCATAAAGCTCTTTTTCTGTTTTAGCTTGATTAGTTAAAGCTCTAATTGCTCCCCATTGAGAATTTAATTTTTCTTTTTGGGGATTAATTTTTATAAAATCCGCCACTTGATTTGCAATATTTAACATATCAATATTTTGATTGTGTCTATTTTGCAAAAATAAAACCGTATTGTCTTTTGTATTGATGTCTAATTTTTCTCGTTTATTCTTTTTCTTTTCAGCTTTACACTCTTTTTGAAGTGAAAATTCTTTTTTCATCAAAAAGCTAGGATTGATAATAATTTCCCCAAACCCTTCACCAAGATATGCTCCGACACCTTTTTTAATAGTATCAAGTTGTGATTCAGTAGCATTTTTCAGAACTATTACACTCCCTTTGTTGATGCAAACTCTTTCATAGTCTTTTGTAGCTCTTGCGCCGTTGTACGGAGTAAATGTGCTTGTTCTAATTTGAGTTTTTTCATAAACGACTTCAACTCTATCACAAAGATATTTTAAATCATAAGTTGGATTGCCACACTCATCAACCAAAGCCAAACGGCTATTGCAGTATAAAACTAGCTCACTATTTGGAAGCAATGCTTTAGCTTCGTCATTTAATGAGGTTGAAACCTCGCTTCTGATAAACTCAATCGCTACTTCCCCATACTCTGCCGATTTTGATTTACCAAGCCTCGAACTAGATTTCAAAGTATCGATAATGAGTTTTTCATCTTCACTTGAAATAGCTTCATCAACTTTGACTGTAAACTGCCAAACACTCCCTTTTTTGATAGCTTTGTAACCGTACATATTGCTATCTAAACTTCTTCTATTTGTCTTATCATAAGCTGATTTTTGAGAATAAACATAATCTACAAAAATTTGCTCTTTGTCTTTTGTGATATATCCCTCTCTTAGTTGCTTTAGCTGTCCTAAATTTTCAAAATCTTTATCA
The DNA here is from genome assembly GCA_001829715.1 of Sulfurimonas sp. RIFOXYB12_FULL_35_9. Classification (GTDB taxonomy): domain Bacteria; phylum Campylobacterota; class Campylobacteria; order Campylobacterales; family Sulfurimonadaceae; genus Sulfurimonas. The sequence continues at coordinate 11,399 of MICC01000058.1, read as the reverse complement.
TCCAAAAAATGATGATTAAATACAGGGGTAGTTTCCAATTTTTTATGAAAGTAAGAGTAAGGAATTTTATAAGTCATCTTGCCGTCTTTTAAGATATGTCCATCGCCAAATCGCACTTTTCTACTATGGAAAATATCAAAATTTGTACTTCTTTTTTGAAATGTTGGATACTCTTTTGCCACCATTCCTAAGAAATTTGACCCTGCTATAAAGTCCAATTGGTCGATTTTGCCTTCGGTATTTGAACTAGCTGGAAGGACAATATCACTTTTAAACTCGACTTGAAAAACTAACTCTCTCATTTGCACTCCTCCACTATAAACTCGCATCTACCTAGACCACGATTGCGGTTTAGTCCCATTCTTTTTATCATTTTTAAGGCTTGTGTCATTTTGTCAAAACAGTCTTGATTTGGAATATCTCGTATCTCTCCAATAAGTGTAAGCGGTACGACCACTTCAATCTCTCGTAAACTATTATCTACTGCAATATCTTTTTTTTCTATTTGTTTTCCATCTTTAAATTTATCTTCTGAACCAATTTTTGTTGAAGCGATGATGTCATAAAGATTTTCTTGTAAATCATTTGTTTTGATTTGGTCTACTGTTTCTTTATCTAATACGGCATTTGAAAAGTAGCAAACTCCTTGAATATTTTTTGTATTTTCATCATAACACTTATCAAGTGGTCTGCCATTTTTCCCATCATTGGTTGAACCACCAAAACAACTATTTACAAAGGCACAATCACCCACAAGCTCCGCCATCTCACGAGAAAGTCCTTTGATGATTTTCCCTGCTACATATGGCAATCCATCATTATCTTTTATCACAGTGCTATCTAGCCTTGCCCCAGCACTAAGACCACTACTGATATGCCAATAATCATAAAATTTGAGTTGGTATTTTAAAGTCATTATTTTGCCTCCGTAACTGAAAGGATTTGAAGTACATCATAGATTGGGGTTTTTTGAAGTGGTTTTTCAATCCCATGACAATCTTTTTCTTTGTCTTTAGGACAATCCAATTTATCATTTGTAAGCCCACTGTATAGCTGAGAAAGGTTTAATTTCATCGCACAACTATTCCATTTGCTATTTTGTGAAGCCATCTTATTGATTCTTTTGAGTAAATTGTCTGAATATGTTTGACTTTTGCCAAGTTCACCTATCCATTCTCTAAGTCTGCTTATCGGACTTCCTTCGCATCTATAAGCTTCCACGGTGTTTAGAAAATTTGCTATTTGTGGCTCTCCATTTTGATTAAGATAATATGGTCCAAAATCACATCGTATCTCTTCTTTGTCATTTGTAATGGTTAGCTCATCTTCGATAAACTTCTCCCAACTTTGAAAATTTGAGCTTTGAATATTGTGAAACATTAGACTTGATGGAGCTAAATCTTTATCAATAGCTTTTGCATGTTTTTTGGTTGCACTACAAAGAGCCTCAGCAAGGCTTACCGCATAGTGAAATGGGTATTTTTCGTTACAATAAGCAATCCCTGCGCAAGCGGTGAGTTTATGATTGGTGTATTTTTCGGTTAATTCTTCAAATTTTTCCAAAAACACTTTTGTAAACTCCAAAGCATAAGAGGCATCGCAAATTACCGTCATATCATCTCCATCCAAAATAATTTTTCTTATTTTATTATCTTGAACTATTTTTTTTGCTTCTCTATAGGCATCTTTTGTAGCGTTGTCAAGATTGACTGAAAATTCTGATATATTAGAAAGTTTTGGGATAAGCTGCCCTAAACCATTACCATCAGCATGAATCACGGCTAATTTGCTTTTACTATTTGAAAGTTGCGAAAGTTCTTTTAAATTGACAAACTTTTTATTCTTTTTTCTTTCTGCCCTAAACCATTTTGCATAAGCATCTCGTTTTTGTGTCGTTGCTACATCTGATTTTTGTTTTTTGTTTTGTTTAAAAAGCGGTCTTGCTGTCTTTGGAGCCAACTCCATAATATTTATGCTCAAATCAAGCGGGATTGATGGCTTATTTCTTTGAATTTTAAGTCGTTTCTCAAGCTCATTTATTGCTTCTTTTTGCTCATTTATCGCTTCTTTTTGCTCACTAAATTTCCCTTCCATTTTTACAACCGCTTGACTTATCGTAATTCCATAAGCTTTTTGCATTATCTTTTTTGGAAACTTTTTCACCACATTTTGAACTTTTTGCTCATCTTCAAAAATCGCTTTAACATTCCCAGCAGCATTGAGTAAAATATTTTTATCGCCTTTTTGATAGCCAGAAATATTTTCAAATTCTACTTCCAAACTTTTTACTATTTCACTAGCACCCACTATCTCTTGAAGCTGATTTGTTTTAAAAATAAACTCCTGTATTCCTTGTACGCTTGCACCATATAAATATCTGCTCACTTATGCTCCTCTATCTTAATTTTTCCAAGTCCAAAAACTGTTTGTTTTCCAACGCCTATAAGTTCACCAAGACGAAGAAGACGGCGACTCTCTTCATCAACTCCGCTATATCCGATTTCACCCATTACTCCCCCTATCCCCAGTTTGGACTCTTGTCGTGAACTATAACGAGCCAGATCTAAAAAGTTTGTTCGTGCAAATCGTTGATGATAACTAGGCTCATAACCTAATTTTGTTCTACTACCGATACTAAGTTCTTCATAGCGGTTTTTTATTGAAAAGAGTATTTGCGTAAGCGTAGGTGCAGTTTTTAGAAATTCATTGTGACTTTTTATGCGTAGAGGAGTTACAAATCTTAGAGTAAACTCTTCCACTAGGGGAGTATATGAAAATTCTTGTAGCTGAACTTGACTCATATCATACGATCCGCCATTGTAAATCAAAATATCGTTACAAAAAAAAGTGAAATTTTCATAGCATTTTTTATTTGAACCAAATCCTATATGTGTGAGCATGTGGTGGAGTGCCGATAAAACATAGGGAAGTTTTGTTGCTGCATCATTAAAGAGCAAAAGAGAAAATGCAAAGTTTTTAGGCTTTATCTCTACTTCAAATCGATAATCATGTTGTTTATTCGCTTTTTCATAAAATTGATAAAAAAGACAACTGTTTGCAGCAAAACAATCTTGGCACTTATAGGAAGGATTGATGCAAACTGTTTGCTTAAGAGCATGTCCAAATGCACCACGCAGCATCGAGCCTGCAAAGAAAGGAAGTGTATCGCTCGTTACAACTTCTACATATAGTTTATGATAAAAAAAATTCATTTCTAAAAAACACCTTTATAAATGTAAAATATATCAATTTTTATTTATGGTTGAATTATACAATTTTTGTAAACTTTAGCATAATTAAAAAAAATATAATGCTGAATTATTATTTTTTATTATAGTTATTTATTCATATATCAAGTATTATTTATCCAAATAATGCTCTGTAATAGATGCCCTAAAGTGTTTCATCTCCCATGATACCCCCTGTAAGGCTTGTTCATAACTATAGCCATACTTTTGATACTCTCTAACACGGTTTTGAGCAAAAGTCCATCGAAAACCGTGCGAACCTTTTGCTTTCATATTGAGGTTTTTGCAAGTATGTCTTATATCATCAACATACTCTTGATACTTGATTTTGAAAATAGTCGTACTGTTGTGTGTAAAAAACTCTTCTAGCATTTGGTAGACTTGTGTAGAGATAAACACATCGCCGATTTTTCCACCTTTTTCTTTGGTTTCTATAACACCAACTTCTTTTTTTGAAATATCATCGATTTTATAGCCTTTGAGTTGTTCTAGTTTAATGAGTGTAACACCCTCACTTCTTGCACCGCCTTCAAGCTGAATAGTTGCGGCAAGGCGGTGCTTATCATTTGCTAAATTTTCAATGATAACCATAGGATTATCATAAACTCTATTTTGATAGTTATTTGCGACAAGTTTATGATCTCTTGCATTATCTAGCAACTCTTGTCTTATTTTAAAGTCATATAAAGTGGGATTTTCATGATTTTCTTTGGCGTACTTATTTAAAGCAGTTTCTAATTTACCTAATGCGGATGATAGTTTTTCGGCATATTGCTTTGATGGGTAATACTCTATTTTATACTCAAAGTATGCCAATATATGTTCTGATGTGATAAGTTCACAATTTTTTAGATTCCAGTGTTCACGCAAATAGTTGAAAAAATTATTCCAAACATTACGATAGGTTTCCATCGTTTTATAGCTAGAAACAGAGCCGTGATTTTCATGTTTTGGATTTACTTTATCTTCTTTTTTGGCACCTTCTATAAATATGGTTTTTGCCAATAGTGCCGTTTGGTAGTAAACGCTTCCTCTCATTTTTTTAGATATCCGATTTGTAGTTTTGGTTTTCCTGCCTCAAATGCAGGTATGTGTTAAGTCAATCTATTTTTTAGTTTTTCATTTGAAACATATAAACAAATTAGCAAGTTTTATAGACTCACGACTATTTCGATTTTTTGTATCTCTACAATTTATGTAAATACATAAACTTCACAAATTTTTAAAAAGATTTAGAAACTTTACTAGCGGTAAATACCGATAGCTGCACTATTTTTTATAGTTTAAACATTAAAGACATAGGTAAACTTTTATGTTTAACTTTAATTTTTAGGATTTTAAACTATCCCCATTTGGTTCACATTGTTATGGTCAATGCTTATTAAATAATAAGGGTTTTAAAAAAATAATGATAACGATTCTTTTGTCAACTATCACTCTCATCACGAAAAAATATTTCTCTTAAATTTTTTTCTTCCCGTTTCCTAAATTTTTTGTCAGCAATGGCTTCTTACGGCAGGAACGATGGTTGGATAGAGTAGATTTTACAAAATTTATTTTTTGATTTTACAGTGGATTTTACAAGAGTTTACACTCTGTTTTACGGAAGCCATTTATCAGCTTCCGTATTTTTTAACTACTTTGAAGATGATCTGCCATAATGTTTCATCGCATCATTTAGTATAATTTCTGCAAATTCTTCGTGTATCGAGAATATCGATTTTGGAGCATTTTCTTTGATGCACATATTTTTGAGCTTTTTTTGTAAAACCCATCTAATTATAAAAAGGGGATAAAATCTTCTCATCATAAAGAGTGCATGGCTATAAAGAGCTTTCGAAGATGATGAATTTCTTGAATCACTAAAATCCTCCAAAAACTCTATCTCTTCATCCGTCAACTCTACGCAGCTAGTTATCTGTTTAAAAACATAGACATACATTGAGTATGGCCAAGAAAACTTTTGATATAAACTTTTCATACTAAACTCTCCTTTTTTGTTTTGCGATTGATTATATTTTTAAGCTTTACAATCTCGTTTTCCAAGGCTATTCTTGACTGTTGAGATGTATTGACATATTCATAAAACTTTTGGATTTTTAGGTCAAGTTTATTGATAATTTCGTACAAATAAATTTGTTTTTGTACTATTGCTTTATTGTTTTTCTCTGCCAAATCCTTCAGTTCATCTAAATGTTTCAGTTGGTTTTTCTTATGCTCTTCTATAAATTTCGCATAAGAATTTAAACTATTTTGAAAATGAGTATCAAATTTTTCAAAAAAAATATCTCTGATGACTTGATATATAAACCCACCAAAAAAAGCACCAACTATAAAAATCACAATTCCACTCATTATAATCATAAATGTACTATTCACGACTCACCTCCTTTGACATATTTATTGATATACTCTCCAAGATATGTGTGTGAAACTGATTTGCGATGTTTACTCTGGAGATATTTTTGTATATCTCTTATGCTATAATCATTTTCATACAATTTCACTATTACAGAATGAAGTGTTAACAGCATTTGAAGTTTGGGCTTTTGCTTTGTTCTTTTGTTCTTAATTACTTCCTGCCTACTAATATGAGCTAAATCACACAAGCTTTGAGTTTTATTTTTTGACTTTAAAAGCTGCTCTTTGCCATAAAATATTTTTATAGCCAATAGAAATGAAGCTAAAGGCAAAAATTTTTGTTCAACATTTTCATTTTTGAGTTTAAAAAATTGATTTTTTTGCTCATCAAATATTATTATTTGAAATTCAACATTCTGCTTATTAAACCAGTTAATAAGCGTTTTTCGCTGTAATGCAGAGAGCTTTGTTTGAAGCTCTAGCTGCTCTTCTGTTTGACAGTTGTACATTATCTCTTCCTCTCTGTTTCGATTATCCACTTAACGATTTCTGTTATTTTCCACATTCTCTTAGAGCCGATATATACCCATGGCGGCATGATTTTTTTTTCTAAAATTATTTTTTCAGAAAGTGCGTCCTTCCCACCAAATAATTTACTCAATTTTGAGTAACTAATTCCACACTCCATGGCTGTTTCTTGCATATTTAAAAACCATTTTTCATGTTTATCGTACATTACTTCAACCATCTCTTTTTGCGTCATTTTTAATCCTTTAGTTACAAGGGCCCTTTGTCATTTGTTTTCGATCGACAGCAAAACTTTACTTTTTTTTTCAGATAAAAATTTTAATTTTTTTGCCAAAATACCAAAAAGACTCCCTATTTTACGAGCTTTTAGAGGATTATAAAAATTTGTAGAATTTTTAAAAAAAAGATACACTTTTATAAGAACATGTACATTATAAGGATTGTTTATGTTAAAGTTAATTTTATATTGGCTGAAAAGTAAAAAAAACTATGCTCATTATCAAACAGATGTAGATAGTTTTTTAACATATATAGGAAATTTTTCTGATATGCTATTTAGCGGTAGAGTTTATCTCTCTGATATGAGAGCAAGTGATTGCTATATTATTCACAACATTTCTAATAAAATTGACTATTTTTTAGAACATCCAGGTCATTATAGACATAATTTTAAAAACTTTAATGTTAAATGGAACGAATATATTTATGATAAAGTAAAGATGAAAGAAGCATCTAAAAACTTCACTTCAGAAGATTCTATGCATAATAGGATGATTATTATTGATTTGCTAAATCAATTAAAATGTTCTTATAACTCAAAAAAGCTTTTTTTAGAGGAATCAGGCAAATACACATACAAAGATATTTTTTATGATATTAATAAAAATTCTTTTGGTCAATTTCAAACTGATATTGAGGATAATCTAAAGGAAAGTATATTTTCTTTTACAGATTTTAAAAGTGTCTATATTGATAGAATTCAAGATGAGAGCAGGGGTTTAAATGAAATCGGCATATTTTACCCTTTTGTTTTTGATCATGATATTTTTGAACAAAAATATTATTTATTTGAAATTAATCATTTGAAATTTCAAAAACCAAATCATAATTTTTTAAACATTGTTGAAAATTTTTATAAGAAAAATGGTACGAATTATGATATGTCAAAAAATTTATTTACCTTAAATGAATACTTTATGCATCCAGGATTTGAATATTCAAAACATTTTGCTTACTTTAACCCATTTAAAAACTATGAAAAGTACAAGAAAGAATATGAACAGCTTAAATTAAACATTGCTCAAAATAAATTAGATTACAATACATTTATAAATGAATTATTTGATTTTTTTAACAAAGCGCAGGTCGGAATAGTAAAATTTCAACATGAAAATTTACTAAATGCTTTAACTACAGCTCGTTCAAAAGATAGGCAATATTCTATCCGTGAGCTTATAGATATTCAAATAAAAAAAATTGAGAGTTACAAAGGATTATATGATTATAAAATAGCTATTTATTTGGGTATTTTATATGCTTTAAAGCAGCAACCATCTAATTTTAAATTTACAAAAAACACTAAAATTGAAGAGATAGAATATCTTAAAGATGTACCAGAAAGTATTAAACATGAGGCACTATTAGCCCTAGATGATTTATTAGTTGGCTCTAATAAACACTCTACATCAGAACTACAATATATTTTTGAGCATTATAAACATCAAGCGTATAAGATAATTAAAAAATACAAACTCAATGTGAGCAATAAAAATATTATATATGACATGCTACTAGATTTAATCTATTTTTATAACGATAAAAATAAGGAAAAGCTCTCTAATCCTTTTAACACTACAATAGAGAAAATATACCAAAAACATCAACATAGAGATATTGAAGATCTTGTAAATTTTAGCTTCCAAAATGAATTTATACAAAAATATAGTAATATGTTTGACAAGTACACACCACATGAAATTGAGACATCTGATGGTAAAAAATATTATATGGCTTTAAACTAAATCAACCCATCCTTTTGCATCCGTTCTTGCAATGCTATAAGTATATACGCATTCACAGTGCCGCCATGATAAGCCCTGATTTTTTCTTCCCATTCTATTGGTATATTTATCAGTTTCTTTTTTTTCTCAAAACCCTGTTTCTTAGTCTCTTGTTCGCTCATTGCTGCCGAGGACTTAACTTTTTCTATATTTTTTAAAAATGATGCTTTTGCCATTTAATGCTCCGATGTATATTTAAAGTATATATTTTATGTATTTATACTATATCTAATTTTAACTTTATCTCTTCAAACAGTTCATCAAACTCTCTATCTGCTTTGCTGAAGATACGATACTCTTTTACACTTTTTCCTACACCTATTGAGTTTGAAATATCAACTCTTTGCCGTAGCACTGATGTCATAAGCTCAAAGTGCTCGGATGAGCAGATAAACTCGATAAGATCTCCAAAGTTTTTCATTGCAGGATTAAGATTGTTGAAGAGGATGTTTGTTTTAATGGTCTCTTTTTGGATTGCTGAGAGCGATTTTAATATCTCCTCATACTTTTGCAAGCCCATCAAGTCAAATGGTTTGTCCGATACAGGAGTGATAAGCATATCACTTCCGACAATTGCCACTCTGTTAAAAGCACTATCAAATCCACATGAATCAATAATGGTTAGTCTCTCTTGAGAATCTTTTTCTATATATTGTGCTAACTCACCAGCGTTGCTTATTTGCATAATCTTTAAAGGTTCTAATCCGACAGACTCTCTAATCTGATTTGTCTGTGTCAAAGATTGTTGCGTATCCAAATCTATAATCGTAGTCGGAAGCAGTTTTGAAAAATGAACTGCTATATTCCAAGCGATAGTTGATTTTCCGACACCACCTTTTTGATGGGAGATAGTTAATATCATATATACTCTTTAAGTATTTAATTTATATGTAAAGTATATATTATTTATATATTTTTGTCAATTTTTATATCAAATATTTTTTGTAAAATATGGTCAATTCCAGAGTGAGCGGGGAGGAAGAAGTGGCATGGAGGGGCTAAAAAATACCCAAAAAATTGGGCAGACCTCTCCACTTTATGCTATAATTCCGTCGTTTCGATTGGTCGTCGGATGGCCTCTTGCCTTTTTCACGCTCAGCAGAGCATACTATCAACTGTCGGTTGTGCTATACAGTTTGTTCCATGCCAAATATGTGAGAGTTTTTGGTTTAGGTCGGGTATGAGAAGGTGATGAGTGCATAGTATCATCCACAGCGCCACTTTTTGCGTGTAGTCGATCCCTCTTTTTGTTTCCATGTGAGAACCAGCCGCAGCTGTATCAATTTCTACTATTTTTTCAATACTTGGGTACTGTTTTGCTTGCATTAACTATGATGGCTTACAAACAGAGCATTTACTTCACCAGACGCTTGATAATACGCCTTTCAATTTTTTGAACAATAAAATTTATGTGAGTGAGGAACAGGTACCAAGTGTTCCGAGTTGAATTACTCAACGGGAAGCCAAATATGACTTCCTTCACTTTGGGAGTGAAAAACACTTGGTACCCCGTTGAATAATTTGAACGGAGCAATCATAGTTGAAAATAGAGAGTTTGTTAATAAAGCAAAAGCGATTATCATAGTGCTTCATTTCTTTGCAAATAAATTCAAATATTTGCAATTTATTAAGCAATGTAACGCCAAATGGCTTTTTTTGCTTAAAAATAAAATTAGTGATAAATATTTATAAAATATGAAGAGTATGGCTTGTAGTAAAAATGTAGTAAAAAATAAGTTTTGGAGATTTCTTAAAGTGAAAGTAAAATTGCTTGAAAGTACCTATTTTAGGTAATGGTGCGGATGAGAGGACTTGAACCTCCACACCTTACGGCACTAGATCCTAAGTCTAGCGTGTCTGCCATTTCACCACATCCGCACATGGTAGTTAACAATTAAAAAAAGTGGTACGCCCTAGAGGATTCGAACCTCTGACCGATGCCTTAGAAGGGCATTGCTCTATCCAGCTGAGCTAAGGACGCATACATTCATAAAAATGGTGCGCCCGATAGGATTCGAACCTATAACCGTCGGATCCGAAGTCCGAAACTCTATCCAATTGAGCCACGAACGCCACAAAGTTTATTATTTTTTTATATTTTTTTATATTTTTTTATTATGGGGTGGGATGCGGGGCTCGAACCCGTGACCCTCGGCACCACAAACCAATGCTCTAACCAACTGAGCTAATCCCACCATGTTTTTAAAAAATATAAAATGGTCGGGGTGAAAGGACTCGAACCTTCGGCCCCTTGGTCCCAAACCAAGTACTCTAACCATACTGAGCTACACCCCGACCTACACATTAAACCAACCTTGCAGCTGATTAATGAGGCGAAATTATAGTTAATTACTTTTGAAAAGTCAATAGCATAATGACACAATTTTAAAAAAATTTATTAATTTCTTTAAATTTGTTTGTTACAATGCTTGCATAGTGTTTTAAGATGTAATAAAACATCTTAAATATATAGATACTAAAAATTAAAAATCTGTAAATTTGCTAGAGAGGTTTTGTGATGAATGAAATAGAACATAGCTGTAAAGAACTTTTAACTTCAAACGATATCAATTTAAACTCAGAGATTGATTTTGATGTTAACGGAGAAGTTCACACGCTCTCATTTGGGTATATCATAGAAACCTTTATGATGGCATCCAATGCTTCACAACTTGCTTTTTTAGCAGCACTTCAAAAAGCCATGCAATACAATGATGAGGGTATAGAGAAGTTTTTTGAAGGGATGGGGCAGTTACTTCTTATGACACATCTCTCAAAAAATATAGAAACACCGTAAATTTTACATATACTTTAATAATATTCGATGTAATATGAGATATTAACATATCTATAAATAAGTTGAAATTATGAAAAAATTATTATTTATCTTCTTTTTTTTACTTCTTTTTACGCATCTTTATGCAAAAGAAAATATCAGATTCGGTGTTTTTGCCTACAAAGAGGTTGAAGATACGAAAAAGCAATATCAAAATCTTGTTAATTATCTTAATGAAAAACTTGATAATCGTGTAATTTTGGAAGTTTTAACTCAGGAAGAGATGAATGAGAAGATTAAAAACAGACAACTTGATATCGTAACTACAAATCCTATTCACTTTTTACACATAAGACAACAGTATGATTTAAGTGGCGCAATCGGGCACTGACCAATTAACCATATAAGTTTTTATTGTTAAAAAAT